>NZ_CP082286.1:1324852-1656066 GCF_019880245.1 Halobaculum roseum | reverse complement strand
ACCTGCTCGGCGAAGGCGTCGGCGGTGTCGCCGTCGCGGGTCCAAAAGAGGTAGCCCGTCCGCCGGCGGTCGATGTCGACGCCGAACCGCTCCTCGAAGGCGTCCCACACCTCGATCGAGGCGACGGAGAGCTCGACGTTGACCCGGGTGGAGAACTGCGCACGGATGCCGCCGAGCGCGCGGTCGGTGCTGCCGGCGCCGAGGCTCCCCCGTTCGAGAAGCGTCACGTCGGCGCCGCGGGCGGCGAGCTCGTACGCGCTGGCGACGCCGACGATTCCCCCGCCGACCACGACGGCGTTCATACCGTGTGGTGTGTGAACGCGGGTATTGGATGTTCGGGCTGTGAGCCGCTCGTCGGATCCCGCGCGGTCTGACCTCCGACCGGACGACCGGGCGACGGCTCCGGGAGGGCGGCCTCGGCGGCGCCGGGCGGGTCGTCGGCGATCGGCGGCCACCGATCCACGCAACTTTTGCACACTCACGGAGACGCCCCGTCAACCAGCTATGTCCGATCCCGTCACTGTCACCGACATCCGGCGGGCGCGCGAGCGGTTCGACCCCGACATCGTCCGCGAGACGCCCGTCGAGCGCTCCCGGTCGCTCTCGGAGATGAGCGGCGCGGACGTGCGCCTCAAGATGGAGCACCTCCAGCGCACGGGCTCGTTCAAGACCCGCGGCGCCTCGACGAAGATCGCCGAGATCGCGGACGGGGGCGACACCGAGCGCGTCGTCGCCGCCAGCGCCGGCAACCACGCCCAGGGCGTCGCGCTCGCGGCCTCGAACGCCGGGATCCCGGCGACGGTCGTGATGCCCGAGGACGCCCCCCAGGCGAAGGTCGACGCCACCCGCGGCTACGGCGCGGAGGTCGTCCTCCGCGGCCGGGAGTTCCAGGAGGCGGTCGCGCACGCCCGCGACCTCGCGTCGGAGCCCGGGTCCGTCTTCGTCCACGCGTACGACGACCCCGCCATCGTCGCCGGGCAGGGCACGCTCGGCCTCGAACTCGCGGAACAGGTCCCCGACCTCGACACCGTGATCGTCCCCATCGGCGGCGGCGGCCTCATCGCGGGGATCGCCACCGCGCTCGCGGCCGTCGCCCCCGAGGTCCGCGTCGTCGGCGTCCAGGCCGAGGAGGCCGCGACGGTGCCCGAGAGCCTCGACAAGGGCGAGCCGGTCGACCGCGAGCACACGCGGACCATCGCCGACGGCATCGCCACCGGCGGCGTCGCCGACCTCACCTACGAGCTCATCGAGCGCCACGTCGACGAGGTCGTCACCGTCAGCGACGACGAGATCGCCCACGCCGTCCTCACGTTGCTCCAGCGCGCCAAACAGCTCGTCGAGGGCGCCGGCGCCGCCAGCGTCGCCGGCCTGCTGTCGGGACGCATCGACGTGACCGACGAGACGGTCGTCCCGCTGCTGTGCGGCGGCAACATCGACATGTCGATGCTCGACACCGTGCTCGAACACGCGATGACCGACCGCGACCAGCTCCTCCGGCTGCGCGTCCGAATCGAGGACGAACCCGGCGAGCTGTCGACGCTGTCGACCGTTCTCGCCGATCGCGGCGCCAACGTCCGCCACGTCCGCCACGACCGCGCGGTCGAGGACCTCCGCGTTGGCGAGGCGTACCTCGTGTTCGAGGTCGCGGCGGCGGGCCGCGAGCACGCCGGCCAGCTCCTCGATGCGATCCGCGACCGCGGCTACGAGGTAACGCGCGTCAATTGACACGTCCGCCGGGTCGGTCGTCGAAACGATCACTCGATTCGTGGTAACGAGTCGCACTCCACCCGAAACGGAGGGGTACGCGGGGATCGAGCAAACAACTTCGCGATATGTCACAATGAAAAATCTGTTTTATGTTGTATGACTTCTGACTGACGGACGGATGACGAACGACGGACACCAGTCGGACTTCGACGGTCATCGGTGCCGGTAGCGGCCGCCGCCGCCGCGCGCTCGGCAGGCCGGCGGCACGTTTCGGGTCCGGGTCCGCAACCCCGTCGCTTCGGACGGAACGGCGGTTTCCGACGGCGCTGCTCGCAGGTACTCGCCTCCGGTACACGCGATCCGTTTCATATCTCCGACATTCGTTGCGTCGTCGCTCACTACGTCCGTTCGGTCGCTATTCGCTCACTCCGCGTGGCTCACGCTCACGGCTCACTCCGTTCGCCGTTCACGTATCGAGGCCTCGCTCGTTTTTGGGCGGCTCGGCCCTTCGGACCTCGCCGCCGTGCTCCGGCGCGTCGTTCGCTTCGCTCACTCCGCACCGCTCGCTTCGTGGGCGGCTCGGGCGAGGCGGTCTCACTGTGTTCGACCGATCCCACCTCGCCGCCGATCGTCCGAGGCCTCGCTCACTACGTTCGCTCGGCCTCGCCTGCCCGATGCTCGGAGATGATCTCGTCCACCATCTCCTCGGTCTGCTCGCGCTCGCGCGCCGCGGCCCGATCCTCCCAGTCGTCGATCACCGCCTCCACGTCGCTCTCGCGGGCGACCGCCAGCTCGTCGACCTCCTGCAGCGTCACGTCGTCCGCCGGACCGACGGGGATCTCGTGTTCGAACAGCACCTCCTCGGCGATGTCCGAGAGTCCCCCGTTCCGGAGGATCACCCGCGGCTCCGTCTCCGCGAGTCGCTCGGCCGTGGTGCGCCCGGCGCCGGAGGCGTCGCGGAGGTACACCACGTCGCCGGCGGCGAGCCCGTACTGCTCGTCGGCGTGCTCGATCGCGCGCTTCGTGAACTGCTCGACCGCCTTCACGGCCACCAGGTCGCGTCCCTCCGAAACGTCCGCGAAGTTGTCGTGATCCAGCTTCCACAGCGTCTTCATGCGCGCGAGCTTCTCCTCCAGCTCCTCGACCGTCTCCTCGGCCTCGTCGCGCTCGCGCTCCAGGCGGCTGTTCTCGCGCCGGATCCGCGTGACCTCGCGGTCGCGCCGGGCCTCCAGCCGCTCCTCGCGACGTGCGTCCGACAGCTCCTCCTCCAGCTCCTCGATCTCGTCGTCCTTCTCGTCGAGTTCGTCCTTGAGGTCCTCGACGTGCGACTGGAGGCGGTCGACCTGCGACTCCAGGTCCCGGATACGCCGTTCGTCGTCGGTGAGTTCGCGCGGCTCCGGCCCGGACTCCTCGGTCTCCTCGCCGTCGTCGTCGCGCAGGTCCGACAGCGCACCCTCGACGGACTGCTCGTCGGCGACGACGCGGGCGATCACCTCGGCACGGTCGATCCCCGCGGGGGTCTGCCGGCCGACGCGCTCGAACTGGTCCTCGTGGTCGTCGAAGGCGAAGAGGGCGGCCGCGAGGGCGTCGCGCTCGTGGTCGTTGTCGTACGCCTCTTCGCGCGTGCGATGGAGCTTCTCGTCGACCGGGAGGTCGCTGTTGGGCGTCCAGCCGGCGGCGTCGAAGCTCCGACGGAACCGCTCGACCGTCTCGGGCATCGGCGTCACGTCGGCGGCGACGATGACCGGGCGCCCGCGCTCGATCAGCCACTCGATCACGTCGGCGGTGTCGGCGGTCCGCGTCGAGTGCACGTCGAAGACCGTGCCGTCGAGGCCGACGACGGCCGCCGCGGTCGTGGTGCCGGGGTCGATGCCGACGATCACGCGGTCGCGACGCTTGACGAGCGGCTCGAACTCGATGCCGTCGCGGCGCTCGCGCTCGATCTCGACGCGGGTGTCGCCGGAGCGATGGGCGCTCACCGGGATGTCCTGCGGCCGCGCCGACACGGAGAAGACGGCGTTCTGGTAGCCGCCGTACTTCTCCGTGATGTCGACCTCGTAATCGAGCCCCGCGTCGTCCAACGCCGACTCGACCTCCCGGGCGCGCCGCTTCACGTTGCCGTGGATCCGTCGAGTGTAGCGGTCCTGACTCCAGCCGCCCTTGCCCGTCGAGCGCCCGCGGGACACCTTCACCGTCGTCGTGTCGGTGAAGGCGGTCACCTCGTAGCCGACGTTCGCGGCCGCGAGGCGGGCGCTCGCCTCGGCCTCCTTCATCGGTTTCTTCCCGTACGGGACGCCGTGGCGGGAGGCGACCCGCGAGAGCGGCTCGGGCCGTTCGGCGCCGGTCACCTGCACGAGCGACGTTTCGTGGGGGAGCGCCCGCAGGAACCGGACGAGGTCGTCCTTGTCCGCGGCGAGTTCGTAGGCGTTGTCGGTGGCGACGACGGCGGGCTCGTCGGCCTCGATCCGCCGGCGGAGCTTGCGGTGGGAGACGACGTCCCGCTCGATCGACTCGCCGTCGAAGACGACGAGCGCGTAGGAGGGGGCGTCCCCCCGGATGTCGCCGCTCTGGATGTCGACCCCGAACACGACGGAGTCGAGCGCGCTCGTCCGGGCGTTCACGGCCGCGCCTTGGCGGCTGTCGCGTAAAAACTCCGCGCCGGTCGCTCGTCGTCGCCGCCGGTCACTCCCCGTCCGCGTCGGGGTACGGCACTTCGATCCGGGTGCCGTCGTCGGGGAAGAACACCTCGCCGTCGAAGACGCCGGCGGCCTCCCGCTCCAGCCGGTTGGCCCGCCCCGCGTACCGCGAGGAGAGGTGCGTGAGCGCGAGCCGCTTGGCACCCGCACGTCGCGCGATCTGGGCGGCCTCGACGGCCGTCGAGTGGGCGGTCTCGCGTGCGCGGTCGGCGTCCTCGTCGAGGAACGTGGCGTCATGGACGAGCAGGTCAGCATCCTCGGCGGCCTCGACGGTCGCGTCGACGGGCCGGGTGTCGCCGGTGTAGACGACCCGACGGCCGGGGCGGGGCGGTCCGACCACCTGTTCGGGCTCGATGACGCGGCCGTCGTCCAACTCGACGGACTCGCCCTCGTGGAGCTTCCCGTAGGCCGGCCCCGGCGGGACGCCGAGCTCCTCCTCGGCCTTCTCGCGGTCGAACCGGCCCTTCCGGTCCTCCTCGACGAGCGCGTAGCCGACCGAGGAGGTTCGGTGCTCCGTCTCGAACGTCCGGATCTCGTACTCCTCCCGGTCGAGCGCGACCGACCCGGGGCGCTCCTCGTGGACGGTCACCGGGAAGCTCGGGTCGTGGCCGGCGGCGTGGACCAGCCCCTTGAGGTGGCGCTTCGACCCTGGCGGCCCGTGGATCGCCAGCGGCGCCTCGCGGTCGTTGAAATCGAGGCTCTGGATCAGCCCCGGGATCCCGAGCACGTGATCGCCGTGGAGGTGGGTCACGAACAGGTGCGAGAAGCCGAAGCCGGTGCCGAAGCGCATCATCTGGCGCTGGGTCCCCTCCCCGCAGTCGAGGAGGAACTCGTCGCCCTCGCGGTTCAGGTACAGCGCGCTGGGCGCGCGCTCCACCGTCGGCACCGCGCCGCTCGTCCCGAGGAAGGTGACCCGTATCATACCCGGGAGTGGTGGTGCCCACGGTGAAACGCTGTCGAAGCGGCGTGTGGCCGCCGGGCCCGTTCCGTCCCCCTCGACCCCGCAACCGCGGACGCGACGGTGTCTGGCGGATCCCGGGAATTAATTCGGCTGAATCCCGGACGAATCCGGGTTCGTGGCCGGCTCCGTATATGTGGTCGCCGCCGGTACGACCGTGTACGATGTCACGACACACGACCGGGTGGGCCGCCGTCGCCGCGGCCCTGATGTTGGTCCTCGCCGGCTGTGCGGGCGGCGTTCCCTCCGGGGGCGACGCCGGGACCGCCGACGGCGGGGACGACGGGGGGACCGTCAACTTCTACATCAGCGACCAGCAGAACGCGATCGACCAGTTCGAACACCTGAACGTCACGATCACCGAGGTCACGCTCGTTCGGGCGGACGACGCCGACGGGGCGGACGATAGCGACGACGCGGACGACGAGAACGGGACGGAGACCGCGGAGCCGACCGAGACGCCCGAGTCCGACGCTGCCGACGACGCGGAGGACGACGACGGCGAGCAGGTGACCTACGAGGTCGACAACGTCACCGTCGATCTGACCGAGCTACAGGGCGCGAACGCCTCCAGACTCGGGTCCGTCCCGGTTCCGAACGGCACGTACACGAAGGTCTTCGTCGAGGTCGAGTCGGTAGACGGGACGCTTACCGACGGCTCCTCGGCGGACGTGAAGCTGCCGTCGAACAAGCTCCAGCTGAACACGGAGTTCACCGTCGGCAACGGCGAGGAAGTGGACTTCGTCTTCGACGTGACCGTGTTCGAGCGCGGCCCCAACGGCTACATCCTCAAACCCGTCGCCGGCGAATCCGGCACGGGCGACGAGGTCGAGATCCGCGACGTCGACGACCGCGGCGAGGGGAACGACGAACGCGAGGACTCCGAGGGCGATGACGCCGCCGGCGACGACGCTGACGACGCCGACGATACCGAGGACGCTGCCCACACCGAGGACGCGGACGACTCCGACCGCGGCGAGTCCGGTTCCTCGAACTCGGGCCAGTCCTCGATGGACTTCTACCTCAGCGACGAGCAGAACGCCATGGACGACTTCGCGCACCTCAACGTCACGGTGACGAACGTCGGACTCCAGCGCGGCGGCGAGTCGGGCGGCTGGGTCGAGAAAGACGTCGACGACCGGACGGTCGACCTGACGACGCTTCCGGGGGCGAACGCGACGAGGCTCGGCACCTTCGGCGTCGAGAACGGCACCTACACCAAGGTGTTCGTCTACGTCGACGGCATCGACGCGACGCTGGAGAACGGCGACTCCGCGAACGTGAAGCTGCCGTCGAACAAGCTCCAGTTGAACAAGGAGTTCACCGTCGGCGACGGCGAGGAAGTGGACTTCGTCTACGACATGTCGGTGTTCAAGGCCGGGAACTCGGGGAAGTACATCCTCAAGCCCGTCGTGGGCGAGTCCGGCACCGGCGACGAGGTGCCCATCGAGGACGTCGACGAGACGGACTCGGACGACGGCGACGAGGAGACGGAGCTGCCGGCCCTGAACGCAACGTTCGTGGGGAACGTCTCCGCGGGCGAGAACGCGACCGTCGAGGTGACGCGTAACGGATCGGCCGTCGAGAACGCTACGGTCGAAGTCACCCAGGAGATCGACGGCGAGGAGACGACTGAGACGTACAGTACCGACGCCAACGGAAGAGTCACCTTCGCGGTCGACGCCAACGCGACCGAACTGAGCGCCGAGGCGACCGCCGGCGACGACGGCGAGGCGGAACTCGAACGCGAGTTCGAGACCGAGGAGGACGACTCCGATGAGGGCGAGGAGGGATCCGAGTCCGCCGAGCTGAACGCCGCGTTCGTGGGGAACGTCTCCGCGGGCGAGAACGCGACCGTCGAGGCGACGCGTAACGGCTCGGCCGTCGAGGACGCCACTGTCGAAGTCACACAGGAGATCGACGGCGAGGAGACGACTGAGACGTACAGCACCGACGCGAACGGATCGGTCACCTTCGCGGTCGACGCGAACGCGACCGAGTTGACGGTCGAGATCGAGGCCGGCGACGACGAGTCGGAGCTCGACCACGAGTTCGAGTCGAACGAGGGCGACGAGGCGAACGGCGACGACGACGCAGGAAACGGGAACGCGGCGCTGCGCGCGGCCGGATTCTGACCGCCGATCGTCGATCAACGATCGGGTAGTACGGCAACGCTCGCGCCGACTTTCGTCGGCTTTCAGCGATTGGGAACCAGGTGTCGTTTATACCGGGATAGCCGTCCGATCCTCATCTGTGAGGTGAGACCCATGGCATACTCGGAAACGAACCCGTTGGCCGAGGACTTCGGCTTCGAGGTCGGCGGGCCGCTCGCGGCGTACTGGATCGCGCTCCTGCGCGTCATCACCGGCTGGTGGTTCTTCCACGCCGGCGTGACGAAGCTCATCGAGGACGGCCTGAGCTTCACGTACGGCACGGCGTACATGCAGGGGATGACCGGCACGGCGCTGGGGCCCATCCCGGTGTGGATGGGCAACAACCTCGCGTGGCTCATCGAGCCGGGCGTGCCCCTGTTCGAGACGCTCATCGGGCTGGCGCTGATGGCGGGGGCGTTCGTCCGCCTGGCGGCCTTCGGCGGGGTCGTCTTCATGACCCTGTTCTGGGTCGGCAACGCCGGCTTCGGGAACGGCCTCGTCAACGGCGACCTGATGGGGCTGCTCCTGTTCGCCACGATGATGGTGTTCGCGGCCGGCCGCTACTACGGCCTGGACGCGCTCCTCGAGCGCCTCGACGTGGTGAACCGCTACCCCAAGCTCCGCTACCTGCTCGGTTAAGGAGGTGACACCAATGAACCAATTCGACATCACCGACAAGATCGCGACGGCGTTCGGCGCGGGACTGCTGCTGCTGGGCATCGTGGGGCTCGGCCTCGTCGAGCTCGTCGCCGGCAAGCCGTACAGCCCCGTCCCGCTGACCAACGAGGCGGGCGAAGTGATCGCGACGCCCGCGATCGACCCGACGCTGCGGACCGGCCTGGTCCTCCTCGGACTGCTGGTCCTGTTCGTCTGGGGCCTCTACCGGGCGGCCACGCCCGACACCGGGGTCGACCGGACGCCGACGGAAGTCACCGCGGACTGAGCGACCGCCCCGCGGACACCCGCGGGGGGCCACGAACCGAGCGACGACTGCCGACTCGATCCCACGGGTCGAACCGACTCCGACCGCCTTTTTCGCGACACGTTCAACGCACAGCGGTGCCGCCGCCGTAGTACCCATCGGGCGACCGCATCCGACCGCACCCGCCGTTGCAACCGCACCCGCCACTGCTACGGCCTCGCCGAACGGCAGGGTTCAAGCCGTCCGGGCGGCTACCACGCGGTAATGGACGGCCCGCTGTGGACGGACACGCACGCCCCCCCGCTCGCGGACCTCCCGCAGGAGGACGTTCGCGAGCGGCTCTCTCGGGCGGTGGACGAGCCGATGAACCTCGTGGTGCAGGGTCCGCCGGGGTCGGGCAAGACCGCCGCCGTGCGCGCGCTCGCCGAGGCCGCACACGCCGACCCCGACAACGACCTCATCGAGATCAACGTCGCGGACTTCTTCGGCCGCACGAAAAAGGAGATCCGGCAGGACCCCCGCTTCGAGTCGTTCCTCACGGGACGCTCGCGGATGGCGAAACGCGACATGATCAACCGCGTGCTGAAGGAGTCGGCCGCGAACGCGCCGATGTCGGGGTCGTACAAGACGGTCCTGCTCGACAACGCCGAGGCGATCCGCGAGGACTTCCAGCAGGCGCTGCGGCGCGTGATGGAGCAGTACCACCGCACGACGCAGTTCGTCATCGCGACCCGCCAGCCCGCCAAGCTCATCCCGCCGATCCGCTCGCGCTGCTTCCCGGTGCCCGTGCGCGCGCCGACGACCGACGAGATCATCGGGGTGCTTTCGGACGTTTGCGAGGCCGAGGGGATCGACCACGACGACGACGGGCTGGAGTTCGTCGCCAGCGCGGCCGGCGGCGACCTCCGGAAGGCGATCCTCTCGGCGCAGACGACCGCCGTCGAGCACGACGAGGTGACGATGTCGGCGGCCTACGAGACGCTCGGCGAGGTGGGCACCGATGAGGCCGTTCTGTCTGCGCTGGAGGCGGCGCAGGCGGGGGAGCTGAAGGAGGCCCGTTCCGCCCTCGACGACCTGCTCCACGACGAGGGGTACGAGGGCGGCGACCTCTTGCGGGAGATCCTCCGCGTCGCGCGGTCGAAGTCCGACGCCTCCCCCGACTCGGTCGCCCGACTGCACGCCCTCGCGGGCGAGGTCGACCTCGACCTCGTCGAGGGGAGCGACGACCGCATCCACCTCACGCACCTGCTCGCGGCGTGGGGCGCCGGCCGGACGACGACCGAGACGGCCGTCCGCGATCCCGTCGACGCATGATCCGGGTTCCGGTTCCGGACCTGGCGCCCGGGAGCGAACGTCGCGTCCTCGTCCCGTTCGTGCTCGCGATTCCGTTCCTGTTGCTCGTGCCGCCGATCGGGCTCCTGTTGCTCGCGGCCGGCGTCTTCTCCGTGTACTTCTACCGCGACCCCGACCGCGAGCCGTCGGGCGAGGGCGTGCTCGCGCCCGCGGACGGCCACGTCTCGGTGGTCCGCGAGGACGGCGACAACGTCCGCGTCGGCGTGTTCATGAGCCCGTTCGACGTGCACGTCTGCCGCGCGCCCGCCGACGGGACGGTGACGCGCCTCGACCACCGCGGGGCCGCCCACAAGCCGGCGTTCGCGAAGGACTCCGAGCGCAACGAGCGGTTCGAGTACACGCTCGATGCGGGCGGAGATGCGCTCAACGACGATGCGGACGAGGGCGGACCCGATGCGGACGAGGGCGGACCCGATGCGGACGAGGGCGGACCCGATGCGGACGAGGACGCGACCGACCGCGGCGGAGTCGAAGCGGGCGTCGCGGACGCCGCCGGCGCCGTCGATCGCGTCGACGGCGCGCTCATCGCGGGCTGGTTCGCCCGTCGGATCACCCCCTACGTTTCGCATGGAGATTCGGTCACGCGCGGCGAGCGGATCGGCTACATCGCGTTCGGCTCGCGCGCCGACGTGGTGCTCCCGAGCGCGTATTCCCGCGAAGACGTACGTGTGAGCCGCGGAGAGGCGGTCCGAGCGGGCGAGTCGGTGATCGCGCGGCGGGAGTGACGCCCCGCGGTCGCCGCCGCGTTCCGTCGCGTTCCGTCGCGTTCCGTCGCGACGCGTCCCCCCGCGTTCACTTTCACTCCGCACTCCCTCGCGACCGTCCCGTTTATCCGCGCCAACGGCTCACGCACAGCTATGCCGGGCAACCCGAAGGGCGATCGCCGGGAGCGCGAACTCGTCAACAGGCTCCACGACGCCGGCTTCGCGGTGATGCGCGCGCCCGCCAGCGGTTCCTCCACCGACCGCGAGCTGCCGGACGTGCTCGCGGGCGACGGCCGCGCGTTCTACGCCGTCGAGGCGAAGTCCTCCTCGGGCGACCCCATCTACCTCCGCGGCGAGGAAGTGGAGGCGCTCATCTACTTCGCGCGCAACTTCGGCGCCTCCCCGAAGATCGGCGTCCGCTTCGACCGCGAGGACTGGTACTTCTTCCACCCGGGCGACCTCCACGTCACCGACGGCGGGAACTACCGCGTGAAGAAGGAGGCGGCCCTGGACGAGGGCGAGACCATCGACGACCTGCTGGCCGCCAGCGACGACACGGAGTCGGACGCCAGCGTCGCGGAGGTGCTCAACGCGGTCGAGCAGGGCGTCCTCACGGCCGAGGAGGCCGAGGAGATGCTCTGAATCCGTCGGTTGCTGTATCTCCCCCGTTCGCGTCCTCAGAGCCCGATAACGGGCATGTCCGGCCGTTCAGCCGGATCGAGCCGGCGCACCCGCGAGGCGGGGAAGCCGTACCGCTTGCGCCCGGACACGTCGAGCGGGCCGGGCGAGCGCAGCGCGTTGCCGACGTACACCGCCTCGATCACCGGCTCGTGGTCGCCGTAGGCGGCGTTTGTGTCGTAGTCGGCGATCGGCTTCCCCTCCTCGGTCTCGTACTCGTCGGCCCGCTCGGTCGTGACGCCCGTGACGACGAGGAGCTTGTCGGACTCGCGGTCGCGGACGAACGAGCCGACCGCGGGCCGATGGTCGCCACAGAGGAACGCCCCGGTCTCGCGGACGGGGACGAACACGCCGTCGCCGCAGACCGCGCAGGCGGCGACGCGCTCGCCGGGGGCGGGCACGCGGCCGATGCCGACCTCCATGTCGACGCGCCGGAGGTGCTTGCAGCGGTTCCCGCGGATCGCGTGGTCCGGACAGGTGCAGGTGTCGCTCCCGAGGTCGACGACGTACGTACCGCCCTCGGTGTCGACGAGGTACCGGTCGTCGTCGCGGAGCGGGTACACGGCCATCGGCTCCGTCCGGGCGCGCTCGGTGCGCTCGCCGTCGCCGGACTGGACGGCGTCGACGCCGTCCTGCGCGTTCGGTTCCTCGGGGCCGTCCGGTCCGTCGGGGCGGTCCGGCCCGTCAGGACCGTCCGGTGCGTCCGGCCTGTCCTCGGTGAAGCGACGCCGTCCGCGTGCGACGCCGTTCTCGTGGATGCCGTCGTGGCGGTTCCGGCCGTGGTGGCTCCGTTCGCGGGTTCGTTCCGGTCGCTCGTCGGTGGTGAGTGCGGGTGTCATTGATCGGTGAAGGTACGGTCCGAGCGAACCTAAGGGCTCGGTCGGCCCTCCGCTGACGGTTCGCGGTATCCGGCGGCTGACGAACGCTTCGAAGCCCTTTTGCCGGGTCCACGGATACGGCGGTGCATGGAAATCGACGCCGAAATGCGCCGCATGATCGCCGTCTCCGTCGGCGCAGTCGTCGTCTTCATCGCCCTTCTGGTCGCCATCGGTATCCAGTACACCGACGGCCACAACCTCTCGAACATCGGCGCGTACTACCTCGTCGCCGCGATCGGCCTGTTCGTCGTGCTGATGGCCGCCGCCGGCGTCCTCCTCGATCGCCGCGAGTAGCGATCGGAGGACCTCCGACCCGGACCCGTCGTTCCACCGGAGTGCCGCTCAGGCCGCGGCGTCGCCGGCGTCCGACTCGTTCCGGTCGCGCCAGTCGACGACCTCGTCGGCCTCGCGGAGCTTCCGGCCGTAGTACTCCAGGGGATGGGGGGCGACGCTGCGGTGGTTGTCCTCGTTCCCGCAGATCCCGTACTCGCCGAGCGTGCGGCACGACGGCGGCGGGTACTGCGCGCCGGAGTCGTCCCGGAGGTACGCGAAGCGGTCGGCGACGAGCTCCGGGTCGAGCCCCGACAGCGCCACGGCCTCCTCGGCGTCGAGGTTGAGGCCAGCGAGGAACGCGAGCAGCGAGAAGCGCTCGTGGGGGTCCAGCTCGTCGCCGCCCTGTGCCCGCCCCAGCAGTTTCGCGATACACGGCGGGAAGTACTCGGGCGCGACCACGTCGAGGTCGGCGGCGACGCTCCGGTCGGCCAGCAGGTCGCGCAGGTCGCTTATCTCGGTCTCCAGCTCGCCGGCGAGCTCCTCGCCGACGCCCTCGAACGGGAGCCCCTCGGCGACGCGGTCCTCGACGGCCTCGCGAAGCAGGCGGTACAGCTCCTCGCGCTCGGTGCGCACCTCGCCGTCGACGAGCTCGCGGTTGACGAGCCGCCAGTCGTCGCCCCAGTCGGGGTCGACGTACGAGAGGTACGCGCCGACGCCGAGCCAGAGCCACTTCCCCGCCACCTGCCCGGGCTTCGGGTCCTCGATTCGGACGGCGCCGGCGAGGTCGAACTCCCGCAGCAGGGCGTCCCGGTCGACGCGGGCGGGCTCGCGGCGGGCGCCGTCGTCGCGGGCGCGGTCGAGGTCCTCGGTGAAGCGGCGGTAGGCGGTGGCCGCCTCGGCCTGCGCGTACTTCTCGACGGCCGCGTGCGAGTCGAGCAACGAGACGAGGATCCGCGCGATGGGGTACGAGAGCAGCTCGTCGCGGGTGTCCCATGCGCCGGCGTCCTCGGGTTCGACGGTGCCCTCGGTGAGCGCGCGCTCGACCCGCTCGCGGCCGCGGTCGACGGCGTCGTCGCCGTCGGCGACGAGCGCGGCCAGGTCGACGCCCGACGCGCGGACGGCCTCGCGGGCCGACGCGAAGAACGGGTAGCGGGCGTGGCGCGGCTCCATGATCGCGTGTCCGTGGTGGTGGGCGGAGGTTAAGCGCGACGGTCTGATCCGTATTCGTTTCTCCCTGTCGCGGACACGGTTCGTTCGTCGCTGTGGTGTCGCAGTCCTCGAAAGCCCCTGACGCGCTCGTGGACTGCGACTCGCTGTGCTCCTCGCTTCGTTCGCTTCGCTCACTCCGCTGCGGTGCTTACTTCGTCTCGTCTCACGAGCGCGTCAGCCCCGTTCATTCCCGCCCACCGCGACCGCACCGCCGGCCTTTCCCTCCCCACCCGACTCACTCGTCGCTCACTTCGTTCGCTCCTCGTTCGCCCCTCGCGCGCGGCGACCGCGCACAGGGCGCGGCCTGCCGCGCGCCAACCGCCCGTGGGATTGTGCACACCTTCGAACCGGAGCGTTCGAACCGCTCGTGTCGGTCGCGTCGAGAGGACCAGCAACAAACGACGCGACGCCGAGTCGACCTACTCGGCCGAGAAGTCGTCCTCCCACCGGAACGTCCCGTTGCGCTGCACCACCTCGCCGTCCACGAGCATCCGCGAGTCCTCGGACATGTCCGTGATCATGTCGACGTGGACCGCCGAGTCGTTGCCCGACTCGCCCTCCGGCAGGCAGGCGTCGTACGCGCGCCCGACCGCGAGGTGGACGGTGTCGCCCATTTTCTCGTCGAACAGGATCGAGTCGGTGAAGCGGTCGATGCCGCGGTTCATCCCGATCCCGAGTTCCCCGAGGCGGCGGGCGCCCTCGTCGGTGTCGAGCACGTCCGCGATCGCCTCCTCGCCCTGCTCGGCGGCGAAGTCGACCACCTCGCCGTCCTCGAAGGTGAGCGAGACGCCCCGCACGCGCCGGGCGTCGATGGTCATCGGCACGTCGAAGTACACCTCGCCCTCGGTGGCGTGCGGCGCGGTGAACACCTCGCCCGAGGGCAGGTTGTGGGAGTCGTAGGCGACGCTCGCGGCGGAGTTGACCGCCGTGCGGCCCTCGATGGACATCGTGAGGTCCGTGCGCTCCTTCTCGATGCGGACCTCGCTGCCGGCGTCGAGGACCTCCTTCATGTTCGCCATCTCGTCGGCTAACGACTCCCAGTCGCGGAGGACGGCGTCGTACACGAAGTCCCGGTACTCCTCGTAGGCCATCCCGGCCTGCTGGGCGAGCGACCGCGTCGGGTGGACCGTGGAGACCCAGTCGGTGTCCATCCGCGCCTCGCGGGTCGCCGTGGTCGCCTTCCGGGCGCGCCGGCGGCGGCCGCCGTCCACGTCCGCGAGGGCGGTCGTGTTACGTCCGCCGCCGATGCGGAGGTACACGTCCGCGGCCTCCAGCATCGCCAGCTTCGGCTCGCTGTGTGCGAACTCGCGGTCGTCGTCGTCGCCGCCGCGGAGGAACGCGCGGCCCACCTCGCTGGAGCCGTACGTGGTCAGCAGCGTCGCGTCGCGCTCGCCCAGCTCCGCGGCCACCGCGACCGCCAGGTCGTGGGCGCCCTCGGCGACGTCCATCACGACCTGGTCGCCCGCCTCGACGCGGGCGCTCCAGTCGACCAGCACCTCGGCGTGTTCTCGCACTCGGTCGTCCATAGGGGTGTGTGCGCGAGCGCGGCGCGTAAGTGCGGCGCTTCCGGGCGATCCGGCTGCGATCTGCCGACCGTGCGGCCGCGCCCGCGCACCCCGGCCCGCGCGGCGGCTCCCCCACACCGCAACGCATACGCCCCGCCTCGCCGACGCGCCGGTATGAGCATGCAACTCGGCGTGATCGGACTCGGTCGCATGGGACGGATCGTCGTCGACCGCGTCCTCGACGCCGGCCACGACGTGGTCGCGTTCGACCTCGACGCGGAGGCGACCGCCGCGGCCGCCGAGGCCGGCGCGGAGCCGGCGGACTCGGTGGCGGACCTGTACGAGCGACTGGATAGCGGCGAGGGCGGAGCCGGCGAGGGAGACGACGCCGGCGCCCGCATCTGGCTGATGGTCCCCGCCGGCGACGCGGTCGACGCCACGCTCGACGAACTCGAACCGCACCTCGACGGCGACGACGTCGTCGTCGACGGCGGGAACTCCTACTTCGAGGACTCCGTCCGCCGCGCGGAGGCGACCGACGCGGCGTACCTCGACTGCGGCACCTCCGGCGGCCCCGCCGGCGCGGAACTCGGCTTCTCGCTGATGGTCGGCGGCCCCGAGTGGGCCTACGAGGAGCTGACGCCCGTGTTCGACGCCGTCGCCACCGGCCCCGCGGGCCACGACCGGATGGGGCCCGCCGGCTCGGGCCACTACGTGAAGATGGTCCACAACGGCGTCGAGTACGCGCTGATGCAGGCCTATGGGGAAGGATTCGAGCTCCTCCACCGCGGCCGCTACGACCTCGACCTGGAGGCCGTCGCGCGCACGTGGAACAACGGCGCAGTCATCCGGTCGTGGCTGCTGGAACTGTGCGAGGAGGCGTTCCGCGAGGAGGGCAACGACCTGGGCGACGTGGCCGACCGCATCGAGGGCGGGTCCACCGGCACCTGGACCGTGCAGGAGGCGCTCGAACAGGAGGTGCCCGTCCCGCTCATCTACCAGGCGCTGGCCGAGCGCTTCGACTCCCGCGAGGAGCGGTTCGGCCGCCGGCTCGCGAGTCGGCTGCGGTACGGCTTCGGTCGCCACGAGGTTCCCCGGACGGGCGAGTAGGTCGCCCTCCTCTCGCACGCGAACACGTTCGCCGTCGTGGGATTACGCGGACCGCGGGCGCGCTGGATAATCACAACCCTTGTTACCCCCCGCTTCTAACCCGGAATCATGGTAGACCCCGTGGCAATCGGGTTCGGCGCGGGCCTCGTGTTGGTCTTCGTCGCGCTGCACGCCGCCCGCGGTACCGGCTGGGAGGCCACCGCGGACATCTCCGAGGAGGTCATCGAGCGTCGGGCCTCCACCGTCGAGGAGACGGAGTTCCCCGAGCCGGGGAGCCGCGCCATCGGGGGCGGGAGCGCCCCCGCGGGCGCGGTCGCCGGCGGCGAGGAGGGCGAACTGGAGGAGGGCGCGGCGGCCGAGGACTCGGCCGGCCCCGGCGACATTCCCGAGGACGAGATCGAACACTTCGAGGTCGAGTTCACGAAGGAGGGCGACACGATCGAGATCGCCAACAACGAGACGGTCCTGGAGGCCGGCGAGGACGAGGGCTGGGACATGCCCTACGCCTGCCGGCAGGGCCAGTGCGTCTCCTGCGCCGGGCAGATCACCTCCGGCGGCAACGCCGAGGACTACGTCGAACACGACAACCAGCAGATGCTCGACGACGCCGAACTCGACGAGGGGTACACCCTCACCTGCGTCGCGTACCCCCGCGCCGACTTCACGATCGAGACCGGCGAGGCGCCGTAACCGTTCGCCCCCGTCGCCGACCCGCTTTTCCACGTCGTCGCGTTCGTTTCCGTCAGCTTCGCGTTCCGTTCGTCGCGAGCCCGTGACGGTTCCGAAGGCTTATTCGCCGGGCCGCGATAGCAGGGTGTGAGGGCGGCTAGTTCAGCGGACAGAACGCTTGGTTCCGGACCAAGAGGTCGGGGGTTCAAATCCCTCGTCGCCCGCTATCTCTCGCGGCACACCGTGAGGAACCGTGCCGCGTGTGTCGCTTCTGCAAGACGTCCGAACCGAACTACGGAGTGAGCGCTGGCGAGTAGGTTCGGACGTGAGTCACGGACGGGCAGCGCCCTCGTTCCCTCCCAATCAGAACGTGTACGCCATCATGACCTCGTCGACGTGCTCGTCGTCGATGGTGTAGTGGTCGCGGCGGATCGCCTCGGTCTCCCAGTCGTGGTCGCCGAGGAAGTCCAGGGCGGCGGCGTTCGTCACCGGAACGCTGTTGTACACCTTCCGGAAGCCGTTGGCCTCCGCCCAGTCGAGGCCGCGCCGGAGGAGCTGTCCCCCGATCCCGGACCGACGGTACTCGGGAACGACCCCGACGGTCTGTTTGGCCGTCTCGCGCACCCGCGACACCTGCGGCAGGTCGAGGTGGGTCCACCCGACGATGGCGTCGTCGGCGACGGCGACGAAGAACACCCGCGACTCGACGGAGTTGTGCCGCGTCACCGTCTCCTCGTACAGCAACTGCTCGGCGATGCTCTCGGCGACGACGTACGTCTCCTCGTCGGTGACCTGCCGGATCGCCGCCACGAGGCCCTCGAAGTCGTCCTGGCGGGCCGGCCGGATCGTGAACGACGTGTCGGCGGTCTCGTACTCCTCGACGGCGCCCACGTCGAGCGCGACCCGGAGAGTTCCGCCGTCGTCGTCGAGGTATCCCCGCGACTCCAGGCGGTCGAGCTCGCGCTCGAACTCATCGGCCGGCGCCGACACGGTCTGCTGGACGATGTGACGGTTCGCGGTTCCGTGCCGCTCGACGTACTCGTAGATGCGTTTGCTCACCTCTGACTCGAACGTGGGTCGCTCGACGACCTCCATACCGGCCCATCGGCCGCTCGGGGTTTAGCGTTTGCCACGCGGTAGCATCCAACGTGGATCCGCACGTTCGCCTACGCCCAGGGCTTCACGAGCACCTTCACGGCCTCCCGATCGTCCATCATTCGGTAGCCTTCGGGGACGCCGTCGAGGCCGACCGTCTCGGTGAAGATCGGCGACGGGTCGAGCGTTCCCTGGAGCACGTCGGCCAGCAGCTCCTCGGCGTACGCGCGGACCGGCGCGACGCCGCCGCGCAGCGCGACGTTGTCGCCGAAGAACGGGAAGAGATCGAGCCCGCCCTCCATCCCGTGGGGCACGCCGACGTAGCCGACGGTGCCGCCGGGACGGGCCGCTTCGACGGCCGTTTCCATCGCGGAGGCGGCGCCCACGCACTCCAGCACGTGGTTGGCGCCGCCGTCGGTGATGTCGAGCACGGCGTCGACCGCGTCGTCGCCGCGCTCGGCGACCGTGTGGGTCGCGCCGAACTCCTCGGCGATCGCGAGGCGGTCCTCGTGGTGGCCGACGGCGACGATGCGCTCGGCGCCCAGCCGGCGGGCGGCGGCGACGCCGCACAGCCCCACGGCGCCGTCGCCGACGACGACCGCGTCCTCGCCGGCCTCGACGCCCGCCGACAGGGCGGCGTGGTGGCCCGTCCCCATCACGTCGGTGAGCGGGAGCAGCGACCGGAGGGCGTCCTCGTCGTCGGCGTAGCGGTCGGGCACCCGGACGAGCGTGCCGTCGGCGTGCGTCGAGCGGACGAACTCGCCCTGGGCGCCGCCGTTGTCGCCGCCCCACGAGTCGCGGTTCACACAGGAGGTGTGCAACCCCTTCCGGCAGAACTCACAGGAGCCACAGGAGATGGCGAACGGGGCGAGCACGCGGTCGCCCGGCTCGACCGAGCGCACGTCCTCGCCGACCTCCTCGACGACCCCCATCGGCTCGTGGCCGACGCCCGTTCCCGGGTCGCGGTCGCTCTCGCCGCGATAGAACCACAGGTCCGACCCGCAGATAGCGGTGTGGGTGACGCGGACGATGGCGTCGGTCGGCTCCTCGATCTCGGGCTTGTCGACCTCCTCGACCCGGATGTCGCCGGGGCCGTGGAACACTGCTGCGCGCATGCGGATCTCCACGGTCGCCCGCGGCTTCAACCCCAGCGTGTCGGCGAACGCCGGGGGACGCCGTCGCTCCGCACGTCGCTTCTCGGTCCCACTGCGTTCGGCGACCGACGGTTCGCCCGCGCTCGGGCGTCAGGCCGGGGCCGCCAGCTGCCGCCGACGGACCGTCAGGGTCGCGCCGCAGTCGGGGCACGTCAGCGCCTCGACGCCGTCGCGCTCGCGCACGACCCAGTCGCCGTCGGCCGGCGCGGCGTGGCCGCACTCGGGGCAAAACAGGGTGTTCTTCGGGGGCGGTCGGGCGGTGCGTGTGGAGGGGTCGTCCATACCCCCCGATACGCGCTCGGGACGGATAACCTCGTCCCCGGAATTCTCACACGAGAGAGTCTCTCACCCTCGATCGTGTCACAACCGGCCGCTCGGCGAGAACACCCGTTCGGGGTCCCACTCCAGCTTTGTCTCCCGGAGCCAGTCGTAGTTGTCGCCGTACACGTCGCGGGCGGCGGATTCGCCGCGCTCGGTGCCGGAGAAGTTCGGCAGTTCGCCGGACACCTCTCCCACATCGCGAGCCGACTCGGCCGACTCCCGTGCCCACGAGACGTGTTCGTCGTCCGCGTCGGGGTCGCTCCAACACGCCTCGAAGTTGAGGACGACCTCCGCGTCGCGCTCGGGCACCGCCGTGTCGCCGGGGTCGAGGTCGGCGATCGCGCCCCCCATCGGCCAGACGACGACGGTGCTGTCCGGCTCCGCGCCGCTCTCGCCCGGGAGCGCGGTCATCCGCTCGGCGACGAGATCGACGAGGTCGTCGGTGAACGATTCCACGGCGACCGACTTCCAGTAGTAGCGGTCGCCGGCGGCGGAGTCGCCGCCGAGGTACCGCTGCAGTTCCCGGTACGGAACGCGCTCGGCGTGATCGAACAGCGGCGCCGTCGCGTCGCCGCCGCGGTTCGTTCCGTCCCCGCTCTCGCGTTCCTCCTCGGTCCCGCGTTCGGCTTCGCGAGCCAGATCGCGAAACGGCGCCAGCGCCCGTTCTCCCGCCTCGGGGTCCCCGGCGTGGGCGCCGAGCATGCACAGCGCGAGGTCGCCCGCGCGGTCGTCGGGGAACCCCGGCTCGTCGGGAACGCGCGCAACGTACGGCGAGACGTTCGTCTCCCGCGGCGCCGCGCGAAGCAGCCGGCGGTACGCCCGCAACAGCGCCGCGACCTCGTCGGCGCCGTCGACGCCGACCCACGTGTCACACATCGCCACCTCGTCGGGAACGGGGACGAGGTCGAACTCCAACTCGACGGCGACGCCGAAGTCGCCGCCGGCGCCCCGCACCGCACGGAACAGATCGGGGTTCCTCGCCTCGCTGGCGACTACTCGTTCCCCGGCGGCGGTCACCAACTCGACCCGGCGGAGGGGGTCGCACGCGAGGCCGTGTGCCCGCGAGAGGTAGCCCGTTCCGCCCCCGAGCGTCAGGCCGGTCACGCCGACCTCCGGGGCGACGCCCTGCGGGGTCGCGAGGGCGTGTTCGGTCGTCGCCGCGTCGAGTTCGCCGATGGTGGCACCCGGCTCGACGGTCGCCGTCCCGGCCGCCGGGTCGACCGTCACGTCCCGCATCGCGCCCACGTCGCACACCAGCACGCCGTCGCCGGTCGAGGTTCCGACCGAGGAGTGCCCGCCCGAGCGCGTCGCGATCCCGAGTCCCGTCTCCCGGGCGGCGTCGACGACGCGGGCGACGCCCGCCGGCGTCGTGGGGTACGCGACGGCCGCCGGGAACGCGGAGACGTACCCGTTCCAGACGCGGCGGGCGTCGTCGTACTCGGGATCGCCGGGCGTCACGACCGCCCCGGGGAACAGCGTCCGCCACTCGCCGACGGCGTCGCGGGGCGCGGGCCTCCCGTCGCCGACCAACTCCGCCGCCAGCGACGCGAGCGCGTCCGCGTGCGCCGCCGCGACCGCGTCGGCGTCCTCGCGGCCGAACGCCGCCTCGGCGTCCGCCTCCGAACGCGGACCCCCGCAGCCGTGCGGTTCATCGCTCATACCACCGGATACGTCCGACGGGACGAAAACCCATCGCGGCGCCGTCCGTCGACGCCGCCGTTCGTCGCCGGCGGGAGCCCCGCCGTCGTCGACAACACAACGGCTTTCGGACCGGCGCGCAGACCCCCGGTATGGATCGACGACGGGCGGCGGCGTACGCGCGGGTCGGGGTCGCCTACCCCGTCGCCGCGGTCGTCGCCGTCGCCGGCGGCGCGGCGCTGCTCGGGGCGGACCCCGGGCTGGCGGTGCTCGCGCTCTCGATGGTCGCGGCGGCGACGCTCGCCGGACTGCTCGTCTCGGAGACGGGCGGCATGCGTCCTCCGGAAGCCGACCGCGGTCGCCAGCAGCAACGCGGGATCCTCGGACTCGGCGGCAACGGCGGGGGCGGCGGCAACGCGGACGCCGACCTCCCGGACGTGGCTCGGAGCCGCCGGGCGCGCCTACGGGTGTTCTCGCTGGGGTTGTTCGTGCTCACCGTGGCGCTCGTGTTACTGCTCGGCGGCGTGGTTCCGGGACTGTAGGGGCCCGGTCCCGGGACGATCGCGACACGGAGAGCTGTCGCTCGCGGTCGCGGCGTCGAAAGAACCGAAGATCGGTCGAGAGGCGGTGCGTGTCGACGTCGGCGGGTGGCTGAGGTGGAGTGGCTGTGGGCCTACTTCACATCGCGCCGCCCATGCCGCCCATACCGCCCATGCCGCCCATGCCGCCGCCGCCCGGCGGCATCTCGTCGTCGCCGCCGTCGTCGGTGCCGCCGCCCTTCAGGTCGCCGGCAGCGATGACGTCGTCGATGCGGAGGATCATCGTCGCCGCCTCGGTGGCGGACTCGATGGCCTGCGTCTTGACGCGGCGCGGCTCGACGACGCCCTCGGCCTCCATGTCGATCACGTCGCCCGTGTAGGCGTCGAGACCGGCGCCGAACTCGCCGCCGTCGTGGCGGGCGCGCAGGTCGACCAGCGAGTCGATCGGGTCGAGCCCGGCGTTCTCGGCGAGGGTGCGCGGGATGACCTCCAGCGCGTCGGCGAACGCCTCGACGGCCAGCTGCTCGCGGCCGCCGACGGAGTCGGCGAAGTCACGAAGCTCCAGCGCCAGCTGGGTCTCGGGCGCGCCGCCGCCGGGGAGCACCTGTCCGTCACGCAGCGTCGTGCGGACGACGCCCAGCGAGTCCTCGATGGCGCGCTCGACCTCGTCGACGACGTGCTCGGTGCCGCCGCGGAGGACGAGCGTGACCGAGCGGGCGTCCTCGACGTCCTCGACGAAGATGCGCTCGTCGCCGCCGATGTCCTTCTGGGCGACGGAGCCGGCGAAGCCGAGGTCGCTCTCCTCGAGGTCGTCGAGGTTGGCGACGACGCGACCGCCCGTCGAGCGGGCCAGCCGCTTCAGGTCGGAGTCCTTCGCGCGGCGGACGGCGAGGATGCCCTCCTGCGCGAGGTAGTGCTGGGCCATGTCGTCGATGCCGTCGCCGACGAAGACGACGTCCGTGCCGACGGCGCTCAGCTTGTCGACCATCTCCTTGAGCTGCTGTTCCTCCTGGTCGAGGAACTGCTGGAGCTGGTCGGGGTCGGTGACGTTGACCTCGGCGTCGATCTCGGTCTCCTTGACCTCGATGGCGCCGTCGAAGAGGGCGACGTTGGCGTCCTCGACCGCGTAGGGCATGTTCTCGTCGACGCGCTCCTTGTCGACGATGACGCCCTCGATGAGCTCGGAGTTACCGATGGCGCCGCCGACGACGGTCTCGACGGAGACGTTGTCCGTGTCGACGGTGCCGTCGTCGTCGCGGACGGCGAGCACGGCGTCGACGACCAGTTCCGCGAGCGTGTCGCGGGCGGACTCGGCGCCCTTGCCCGTCATCGCCGTCGCGGCGATCTTCTCGAGCGTCTCGCGGTCCTCGGCGGTGACGTCGATGGCCTGCTCGTCGAGGACCTCCTTGGCCTTCTCGGCGGCCTGGCGGTACCCCTGCGCGATGGTCGTCGGGTGGACCTCCGAGTCGATGAGCTCCTCGGCCTGGTCGAGCAGCTCACCGGCGATGACGACGGCCGTCGTCGTGCCGTCGCCGACCTCGTCCTCCTGGGTCTCGGAGACCTCGACGATCATGTTGGCCGCCGGGTGGTCGATGTCCATCTCCTTCAGGATGGTCACGCCGTCGTTCGTCACGACGACGCCGCCCGAGGAGTCGACGAGCATCTTGTCCATTCCTTTCGGACCGAGGGTGGTCCGAACGGACTCCGCGACGGCCTTGCCGGCCGTGATGTTCATCGACTGGGCGTCCTTGCCCGACGTTCGCTGGCTGTCCTCCGAGAGTACGATCATGGGCTGGTTGCCCATTCGCTGGCGCTGAGACATGAGTCACTCCCTGATTGTTTTCGATTCTATAAAAACATTCCGGCGTCGGTTCGTCAACTGCTCGCACGGAGCCGTTGCGGGCGTGTGTGATAAGTTATCAAGGGGAATTTATATACGGCCCCGTCGGCGTCGATCTCCTCGAGGCCGGGGCTCAGAAGTCGGTGACCCGCGACTGGATCCGGCCGTCGTCGACGCTGCGGTCGTCCGTATCGTCGCCGCGGACGTACTCCGCGAACTCGTCGGGAGCGATCTCTTCGCGCGCGTCGGCGAAGGCCAGTTCCGTCAGCGACAGCGTTTCGCCCGCCCGCATCTTCCGGCGCACCTCGGCGACGCTCAACGCGCGGAACGTCACGTCGAGGTCGACGGTCGCCGCGCGCTCCTCGCTCGCCTCCGCGAGGTTGATCCCCTCCGCGAGCACCGTCTCGAACTCCAGGTCCGTGTCCTCGACCCCGCGGTAGAGGAACGCCATCGCCGAGACGAGCGCGTCGAAGGCGTCCGTCCCTTCGCGGTCGAGGCGGTCCTCGAACACGAGTTTCCGGTCCGTCTCCGAGAGCCCCTCGACGAGCAGTTCGAAGTCGTAGAGCCCGGCGTGAAGCCTGTCCCGGATGCGCGCCCGCGCGTTGCGCTCGGACTGCACGCTCGCGAACTCCGTCTCCCCGCGCAGGTACGCCCGGTCGGCCGGGCTCAAGACGCCGCGCTCCCGTTCGCCGCTCATAATCCAAAACGAGGTATGAAAACGAGATTCATATATGTTTGTACTCGGAAACAGGGTATCTACCTGATCGCTTGCAAAAATACTTATGAGCCGATACGTTCGGGATCCGGCCATGCCCGAGGCGAGCGCCGTGACCGACGAGGGAGACGAGACGGACGCGGAGTCGGGACAGACGCCCGACATCGACGGGGAGGTACCGGTGTCCGTGCGCGTGCGGGCGGACACCCTGAAGCCACTGCTCTCGGCGGTCGGCGCGCTCGTCGACGAGTGTCGGCTGACGTTCGGCCGCGACGGCATCCGCGCGGCCGCGATGGACCCGGCGACCGTCGCGGCGGTCGACGCGGAACTCGACGCTGCGGCCGCGGCGTCCTACGAGGCCGACGGCACCGTCGTCGGCGTCGACGTGACCCGACTCGAGGAGGTCCTCTCGATGGTCGCCGGCGACGACCCCGTGACGCTCGCGCTCGACCCCGAGTCGTTCCGCCTCCACGTCGTCGCCGACGGCCTGGAGTACGCGATGGGGCTGTTCGACCCCGACAGCGTCCGCGGGCCGCCCGACGTGGACGACCTCGGCTTCGAACACACCGCGTCGCTGACGGTCCCGGTCGACACGGTCGGCCGGTTCGTAACGGCCGCGGGGATGGTCGCGGACCACCTCGCGCTCAGCGTCGACCCGGACGCCGAGACGTTCGTCGCCGCCGCCGACGGCGACACCGACGACGTGCAGTTCACGGTCACGGCAGAGGAGGCGGTCGCGTTCTCGCCGGGCGATGCGGGGTCGCTGCTGTCGCTGTCGTACCTGATCGACATCGAGCGAGCCATCCCGGCGGGGACGGACGTGCGGCTCACGCTCGGACGAAAGGCGCCCCTCGGCGTCGCCTACGACATCTCGGGGGGCGACGGCCGCGTCGAGGCGTTCGTGGCGCCGCGGCTCAAGGCGGTATAGCGGCTCGGGACGGCGGTACGACGGAGCGCCGGGAGAACGGACCGGACGGCGACGGGCGGGATCGGGAACCGCGTTACCGCGGTTCCTCGGCGCTCCCCGAGGGGGTCGAGAGGTCGGGCGCGCCGTGGATCTCGTTGTGCTTGCGTTCGAGGAACGAGTAGACGGCGCCGTGGGGGGCGCCGTCGAGGATCATCCCCGCCGCGCGGCGGACGGCCTCGACCTCCTCGGGCTGGCCGATGACGCCGAGGGTGGTCCCCTTGATGACGACTTCGGCGCCCGAGAGGTCCTCCATCAGCTCGCGCGTTCGGCCGTTCTCGCCGATGAGGCGGCCCTTCTGGCGCTGGAGGTCGTTCTTGTTGCGGGTCTCCGATGCGAGGTCGACCAACTCGAACCGTCGCAGGTCGTGCTCCAGCAGCGAGAGGGCGGACTCGGGGGTGAACCCGCGGCCGATGGCGCGGACGATGTCGGGAGCGACCAGCCCGGCGACCGGGTCGCCGACGCTGTCGATGGCGACCGAGCCCGACTCGGAGTCGATGTCGAGTCGGACCTCGGCGCGGTCTTCGATCTCCCGCATCGTCTCGCCGCCCTCGCCGATGAGCACGCCGATGCGGTCCTGCGGAACCTTCACGTGCTGCATACACCCGAATTTCGGCCGGACGCGGATAAGGGTTCCCTCGGGAACCCGCCGCGTCAGCGGGTCCCACGCGCGAACCGCCGATCACACGGCGGCGGGGCGTTCCGACTATTCGTCGCCGCCGTCGTCGCCGCTGCTGTCGCCGACGCCACTGTCGTCGCTGTCACCGGGGTCGCCGGCGCGGTCATCGTCGTCGCCGGCGCGGTCGGCCGGGTTCGGGTCGGTGTCGGGGTCGGGCTCGGCCGACGGTTCCGGCTTCGGCGTGGTGACGTAGTCGTGGAGGTCCTCCGCGTCGGTTTCGAGCCCCTGTCGGGAGAAGAAGGAGGCGACGTTGCGACAGTCGCGCCGGAGGAACTCCTCGGCGTTCGGGTGGTGGACCGTCACCGCCTGTCCCAGGTCGATGACGACAAGCTCCCCGTCGTGGATGATGAGGTTGTACTCCGAGAGGTCGCCGTGGATCAGTCCCGCCGAGTAGAGCCGGCGCATGTACTCGCGGACGACCTCGAAGGCGGTCTCGGGGTTCTCCACGTCGACCTCCGCGAGGCGGCGCGCGCGGTCGTCGGCGTGGCCGACAAGCTCCATCACGAGGACGTTGCGCTGGACGGCGATCGGCTCGGGGACGCGGACGCCGGCCTTGCGGGCCCGCGAGAGGTTCGAGAACTCCTTGCGCACCCACGCGACGACGACCTGCTTCTTGTCGGAGCCGATCCCCTCGAAGCGGGGGTCGCCCTCGAGGTAGTCGCGCATCTGCCGGAAGTTCGAGGTGTTGATCCGGTACACCTTCGCGGCCACCTCGCGCTCGTCGGCGCCGAGCGCCTCGTACACGTTGGCCTCCTTGCCCGTCGATATCGGACCGCCGAAGGCGGCGATGTGGCCGTCGCGGGTGAGCTTGTACAGCGCCGCGAGGGTGGCGTCGTCGAACACCGACGCCTCGACTTTGAACTGCTCGGTGTTCTTGACGCGCTTGCGGAACTCGTCGAACTCGTCGTCCTGTCTGCGGGCGATCTTGTCGGCCTCGGTCTGGGCGATGTCGGCCAGGTCGAGGTCCTCCCACTCGTCGCCCGGCGCGTCCGCCTCGTCGGGTTCGACGAACCCGAACTCTCCGTTCATCTACCTCGGCGTACGCGCTCCGACATGAAAAGCACCGGCACCGCGGTCGCCGCCCCCGGCCTACGGACGGCGCCTCGGTCGCTTGCCCGTGTGGGGAGTGACCCTTCGTGCGCCAGGTTCAACCTAAAATAGTTGAATTTGTAGGAATCAACTATTTATGGTTGTAACACGATGCGGTACTCAGAACAGCCGTGACCGGGACCGAACGGACCCACGTCGTCCTCGGCGACGTGATCGACTCGCGAGGCGAGCCGGACCGGGAGGGACTGCGCGAACGGATCGAGGACGCGCTCGCCGCGGCCAACGACGCATACGCCGAGGCGATCGGCGCCCGCTTCGCGCCGATCAAGGGCGCCGACGAGTTCGGCGGGACGCTCGAGGATCCAGCGGCAGCCTACGGGGTCGTCCGGGCGATCCAGGAACGGCTCCATCCGACCGTCGCTCGATACGTCGTCGTCGCGGGGGCGGTCGACGTTAACCCCGGCGCGACCGACGTGACCGCGATGGACGGACCGGCGTTTCACCGGGCGGACGAGGCGCTGTCGGAGCTGAACGCGGAGGACGGCCACTTTTTCCTCGATACTGCCGACGATCGCGTGAACGGTCCCGTGACGGCGGCGGGCGATCTCGCGCTGGCAATCCGCGAGGAGTGGACCGAACGCCAGACCGAGATCGCACGCGCCTACCGTCGCCGGGGCACTCAGACGGCCGTTGCGGAGGCGTTCGGGGTGAGTACCCAGGCGGTGTCGAAGACGCTCGCGGCCGCAAGCTACGACCGCGTCCGGCGTAACGAGGCATTGATCGACCGGGCGCTGGGTGCCGAACCGGAGGATTGATTCGGCAGTGAGACGCCGACGAAAACGATGCAGATCGAAACGTCGGCGCTGCCGGGCGCTCCGGCGGCCGCCGGCGACCTAGTCGTCGTCGCGGCGGTGTATCTCGCCGGTTACGTCGCGCTGCTCGCGACGAGTACGTCGGTCGTCAGCTACTTCCTCGAACGCTGGACCGGGACGGATCTGTCCGCCGGCGTCGATGCGGACCAGCGTGACACCGGCCGCGTGATCGGCAAGTGCGAGAACGTGCTCGTGCTCACGCTGGTGTTCGTCGGCGCGTACACCGCCCTCGGGCTGGTGTTCGCGGCCAAATCGCTCGTCCGACGCGAGGACATGACCAGCGGCGACACGACCTGGTACCTCGCGGGGACGCTCGTGAACTTCACGTACTCCATCGTCGTCGGGGTCGTCACGAGCGTCGCCGCGGCGACGTTGCCGACGATCGTCTGAGGGCCGGTGGCGTTCGTTCCGGCAACGCCTCTCGCTCGATCAGGCGATGTGGCCTTCCTCGCGAAGCTGGTCGGCGTCCTGGCTCTCGTAGCGGTGTTCGATGTCGGCCTTCTCGTCCTGCCAGTCCCACGGACTCACGAGGACGAGGTCGCCCTCGCGGATCCAGGTCCGTTTCTGCATCCGTCCGGGGATCCGCGCGGTGCGTTCGACGCCGTCGTTGCACCGGACCTTCACGCGGTTGGCGCCGAGCATCTCGGTCACCTCGGCGAACACCTCGTCGTCGTCCGGCATTCTGAGGTTCTTGCGTCCGGACCCGTCGCCGTCGCTCATACTCCTGTGTTCTCGCGTCCGACAGTTAAACTCGGTGGGTGCGAGGTGTGAACGGTCGCGAGCACCTCGATTCGAGCGGGGAGTGTAACGGGCCGTCACCGAACGCCGTCCGCGCGGAACTCGCCGGCCTTTTCAGGACCTACCGCCACGAGCGGGTATGATCGACAAACTCGGCACCGCCGGCGTCGCCGGCGCGGTGCTGCTGCTCGCCGGTCTCGCGCTCGTCGCGTGGACGGCGCCGATCGTCGCGGTCGGCCTCGCGATGGTGCTGGCCGGCACCGGCCTCGTGGTGAAGGGACTCACGACCAGCCTGATGCGACAGTTCGGGTTCGCGTAGTCGGTGGCGACCCCGCCCGACGGTCGCCGCCAGGCTGGGTTTCGTGTCGGCGTAAAATTCTTTACGAACGACACACAATTCTTCATTGCACACGAGGTGACCAGCCATGGCACTCCCGAGCAGCACGGCGAGTTCCTGGATGCAAAACCTCGATCTGCCGTCCCGCGTCCTCGGCGAGGGCGGCTTCGGTGGCACCGACTACGAACTGTACGAGGAGGACGACGAGTTCGTCCTCACGGTCGACATGCCCGGCTTCGACCGGGAGGAGATCGACCTCACGTGGGAGGAGGGCGTCCTCAACGTCGCGGCCGAGCACACCGACGAGGAGCGCGGCCGCAAGAAGACGTACCACCGACGCTTCCGCTTCCCGCGCGAGGTCGACGAGGACGAGATCGGCGCCCGCTACGAGAACGGCGTCCTCGAGGTGACCCTCCCGGCCGTCGTCGGCGCGAAGCCGACCGGCACCCCGATCCCCATCGAGGGATAGCGTCGCCGGCATCGTCGGCGTAGTCGACTGCCCGCGGCCGCCGTCGCGACCGCGGCGGCCGTGGTCACGAACTCGAACCGGTTTTTCGTCGCGGTACGCGTTCAGCTCCGGTCCAGCGTTACGCGTCCAGCTCCCGTAGTACCTCGCGGCCGGGCGCGATCAGCTCGTTCAGGTAGTCCGCGAGCGCGCCCTTCGCGTCCGCGGGGTGAAGTTCGCCCGACTCCAGGTCCGCCGCCAGCGACTCGTAGTCGTCGTATTCGAGGTCGCCGCCGTACTCCTCGGGGCGCTCGACGACGACCGCGTCGAACCGCGGGAACACCGAGTACTCGAAGATCTCCAGCACCGGGTTCTCGCGCTCGTTGCCCTCGTCGTCCGACTCGGGGTCGCGCGTCGGCGGGCAGAACGCGCCGTTGATCTTCTCGGCGATGTCCGCCTCGGAGTCCTCCATCGAGATGGTGGTGCCCGACGAGGAGGACATCTTGCCGACGCCGGTGTCGAGGTCGGCGAGGATCGGCGTGTGGAGACACGGCCGCGCCTCGTAGGCGTGGTCGCTCTCGCCGTCCATCGCCGGGATCTGTTCGCGGTGGAGCATGTGGACCTTCCGCTGGTCGAGGCCGCCGACCGCCAGATCGAGATCGAGGTAGACGATGTCGAGCGCCTGCATCAGCGGGTACACCAGGTGGCTCACCTTCGCGGTGTCGCCGCCCTGGATCTCCGCCATCGCGCGTTGGGCCCGGTTGAGTGTCGTCGACACCTCGAGCTCGTGGGTGTCGAGGACGTACTCCTCGTCGAGCTGGAACTCCGACCCGTAGACGAACTCCGTCGCGTCGGCGTCGAGCCCGTACGCGAGGAACTGGTCGCGCATACGCTCGGCGGTCTCGCGGATCTCGGCGAACGTCCCCTTGTCGTTGAGGTAGGCGTGCACGTCCGCGAGCAGGACGACGACCTCGAAGCCCGCCTCCTGCAGGTCGATGAGCTTCGTCGCCGTCAGCATGTGGCCGATGTGGAGGACGCCCGACGGCTCGTATCCGACGTACACTCGCTTGCCCTCCGGGTCGTCGGCTAGCGCGCGTACCTCCTCGTCGGTGACCACCTCGGTCGCGTTCCGGGTGATCAGCTCGTAGGCGTCCATACCCGAGGGTGTCGCGTGCGCCGAGTATGTCTTTCGGATGTGTGCGACGCCGTGTCGACGACGCTATCCTTCGATCCGCTCCAGCACCGGCTCGGGGTCGTACGCCAGCGAGATCGACCGCGACCGCCCGCGCCCCTCGACCTCGGCGTACTCCGTCTCGACGAGTCCGAGTTGGTCCAGCTTGTTGACGATCTCCGAGTACCGGGTGTAGCCGAGGTCGGTCCGTTCGTGGAACGCCTCGTACACCGAGCCGGCCTGCTCGCCGTCGTGCTCCGCGAGCACCTCGACGAGCGCCGTCTCCGACTCCGAGAGGCCCCGCAGGCTGCGCGAGAGGTGGACGTACTTCGACTTCTCGTACGCCTCCTCCACGTCCTCGACGCTGATCGTTCGGGAGGCGCGCATCTCGGCGTTGAGCCCCGCCCGGCGGAGCAGGTCGATGCCGACACGGAGGTCGCCCGACTCGGCGGTCAGCTCCGCCACGCGGTCGAGTTCCGTGGCGCCGAGGACGCCGTCGTGGAAGCCGCGCTTCGCGCGCTCGCGGAGGATGTCGACCACCTCGTCGGCGTCGTACTTCGGGAAGAACACCTCCTCCGGGCGAAACACCGACTGCACCCGCGAGTCCAGCTCCTCGATCACCGACAGCGAGAGGTCCGAGGAGACGCAGATCACGCCGACCTTCGCGCCGGCGTGGGCCTCGTGCGCCCGCAGCAGCGAGTACAGCGCGTCGGAGGCCTCGTTCTCGTAGAACAGGTAGTTCACGTCGTCGAGCGCCACCGCGAGCACCTCGTCGTCCTCGACGAGTCGGTCGGCGATCTGGCCGAACAGCTTCTTGAACGAGATGCCCGAGGAGGGCGGCTCGTAGTCGAAGATCCCTTCGAAGATGCGCGAGAACACCGCATAGCGGGTCGAGTCGACCTGGCAGTTCACCCTGACTGTGCGCACGTCCGTCTGCGCGCGAAGCTCCGAGAACAGCTTCTGGACCGAGGTGGTCTTCCCGGTCCCCGGCGGCCCGCGGACGACGGTGTTGAGCGGGCGCGAGCCGCGCGCGGCCGGCCGGAGCGCGTACTTCAGCGACTCCAGTTGGCTCTCGCGGTGGCGGAACGTCTCGGGGACGTAGTCGATCTCGAAGACGTGTTCGTCCCGGAAGACGGACTCGTCCCACGACAGCATCCCGTCTTCGGGGTCCCCGGCCATGATACCGAACCCTCGCTCGCCCGACCACTTAATCGTTCCCCGGTGCCGGAGTGAAAGTGAAATAGAGATCGATACGTCGAATACCGGCGGTTCAGCCACGATACGGTTTCAGTATCGCCCCGGTCGTCGGCCGTGTCTCGGGCGGGAGTGGTCCGGCCGACGGAAGGGATTCACCGCCGTCCTCGCGACGGGCGACCCGTCCCTGGCTTGTCGCGGCGAAGCCGACACGTCCCCCTCCCAGTCCGGCGCTTTCGCCGGCTGAATCCGACTTAATCCGGCGAACGCGTCGAGGGGGTTGAGGGGGATCCCGGCCGTGGCCCGGATCGATGACGGAAGACATCGACGACACCGAGGGTGAGGACGGTCCGACCCGGACGGGCCGTCCCCACGTGCTCGTCGTCGACGACGAGGTCGACGTGCGCGAGCTGTACGCGGAGCAGCTCGCCGCCGAGTACACGGTGTCGACGGCTGCATCCGGATCGGAGGCGCTCGACGTGCTCGACGACTCGGTCGACGTGGTCCTGTTGGACCGCCGGATGCCGGGGCTCCACGGCGACGACACGCTCGAACGGATCCGCGCGTCCGGGACCGACGTGCGCGTCGCGGCCGTCTCCGGCGTCGCCGTCGGCGTCGACGTGGTCGGCCTCCCGGTCGACGCGTACCTTGAAAAGCCGGTCGACCCCGAGGACCTCCGGGACGCGGTCGACCGCCTCGTCCGTGTCGCCCGGTACGGCGACCGCGTCCGCCAGTACTTCGCGGTGATGCACAAGCAGGCCGCCCTGGAGGGGTCGGGCGTCGCGCCGACCGACGGCGAGTACGGCGAACTCGCCCGCCGTCGCGAGGCGCTGGAGGCGGGGTTCGACGACCTCCACGCGCGCCTCGATCACGAGGACTACGAACTCCTGTTTCGCGACCTCGGGGACGGCGGACACGACTCCCCCGCCGATCTGTACGCCTGACGCGACCGATCCGGTGTTCGGGTTCGCCCGCCGTTCGATCCCGCCTCAGAACTTCTCCAGCAGCCCCTCGTAGAATGCCGGGTCGCCGCCCGAACCGGACCCGGATCCGCCGGCCGCGTCGTCGCCGGCTTCCCGCGCCAGCTTCTCGACGATCAGCTCGGGCGTCGACCGCGCGAGGTGGTCCTTCCGGGGCGAGCGGTTCACCACCAGCTCGCCGTCCTCCAGCCCCACGGCCTCTATCCCGTCGACGGCCACGTCGACGGCGGCGGCCTCGCGGATCTGGCGCGCGAGGTGGGAGACGAACACGCCGGTGGCGCCCTGCTCGTCGAGGGCCTCGAGGATGCCCGCGATGATCTTCGCGGAGGCGCCGGGCTCGGTGATCGACTCCAGCTCGTCGACGAGGACGAGCCGCCCCTCCGCGCCGGCGACGAGGTCGCCGAAGTCGCGCAGCGTCGCCTCGAACGCGCCGGCGTCGAGCGTCCCCTGCGACTTCGCGTAGTAGTGCAGCTCCGAGACGCGCCCGACGCGCGCCGCATCGGCGGGAACCGGCAGCCCCATGTGCGCGAGGGTGACGATCAGCGCGACGAGATCCAGCGTCGATGTCTTCCCGCCGGAGTTCACCCCCGACAGCAGCGTCACGCCCGAGACCGCGTAGTCGACGGGCTCGGCCTCCGCGAAGGGAACGTCCAGCAGCGGGGAGCGCCCGCCCTCGATGTCGAAGCCGGTCCCCTCGTCGTCGATCTCGGCGACGACGCAGTCGAAGTCGCGGGCGAACCGGGCGACCGCGAGCTCCACGTCCAGTTCGAGGGCGTCGGCGACGAGGTCGTCGGCGGGCCCGCGCAGCGCGGCGAGATCCGTCGCGAGGTCGGACTTGAGCGTCGCCGCCCGCCGGTCGCGGGCGGTCTTCAGCTCGGTGCGCAGGCGGTTCAGCGGCTCCTCGTTGTGCTCGGTCGGGAACGTCGGGTCGCCCGCGAAGATCCGCTCGGTGAACTCCGCCTCGCTCTCGTCCAGTCGGAGCGCGTCCGCGAGGTGCTCGCGCGCCTTCCGGATCGCGGCGTCGTACTCGTCGGCCAGCTCCCGCGAGAGGAGGCTGTCGACGCGGGCGCCCTGCTCGACCAGCGAGAGGAAGTCGGTCCCCTCGATGGTCACGTCCTGCTCGCGGATGGCCTCGCGGAGGTGGTCGTTGGCGACCGACTCGGCCGTCGACACCGCGGCGTCGAGGTCGTCGACGGCGTTCGCGAGCCGAGTCAGCTCCTCGTCGCCGCGGACGGTGCCGTCGTCGTCGAGCCGCGAGAGCGCGTCCCGGAGCGCCTCGGGGTCGAGGCCGGGCTCGATGCCGGCGGCCTCGTGCACGTCGAGCGCCGCCAGCAACTCGGCGCGGTTCTCCGCGAAGAACGCCAGCAGGCGCTCGGGAACGACCTCCTCCGGGTGGTTCTCCGGGTCGGTGATGACGCGCACGTCGCCGTCGACGTCGACGCCGGCGAACTCCTCGTCGAGCGCGACGACGGTGGCGTACGACCGCGCGAGCTCGGCCAGATCGCGGGCGTCCTCGACGACCTCGACGGAGAGTTCGGGGAACGCGTCCTTCACGGCCGCGTAACGCTCGGCGTCGGCGGTCGCGAGCGCCCGCTCGCGCACCCGGAGGCCCCGCGGTTCGCTCGGCTGTTCGACCGCCTCCAGCGCGTCGAGAACCGCCTCGTCGGGGTCGCGCTCGACCGCGTCGGCGGCCCACTCGCGCACCTCCTCGATGCGCGAGGGGGTCGCGGAGGGGTAGATCGTCCGCAGGCGCTTCTCGGCGTAGTCGGTGACGGCGCGCTCCTGCAGGAGGCCGAGCGCGTCCTCGTACACCTCGCGGGCGCGGTCGGTCGCCAGCCAGCCGCCGGGGTCGTCGTGGCGTTCCCGGATGGCGCCGCGGGCGATGGCGGCCGCCCGGCCCTCGGTGACCCCGCGGGCCCGGGCGAGCGTCGCCACGTCGCCGCGGCGCAGCGCGGCCTCCGCGCCGTCCAGATCCGCGAGGGCGTCGGCGGTCTTCTCGCCGACGCCGGGGACCGACGTGAACTCCATTCGGCACCCGGTAGCGCGGCGGGGGTCAAAACCGTGCCGGGGAGCGCGCGGTCGGGGGAGCGAACGGAGTGAGCGACCGAGACCGCGAAAACGCGAGCGAGGAACGGAGTGACTCGCGAGCAGGGCGAGGTCGACCAGCGGGAGACCTCGATGCGAACGGCGAACGGAGTGAACCGTGAGCGCAACGAGACCGCCCAGTCAGCCCCGGTCGTCCGCGCCGCCGAGGAGGTCCCAGCCGACGCCCCGGTCGACCTCGGCGATGAACGACTCCGCGCTGTCGACGGGGCCGTGGTCGTCCGCGACGCCGCCGTGTCGGTCCCCCTCGACGACCCGGCCGCGGTCGTCGTCGTAGTAGAACGGGGTTCCGTCGCGGCTGATCCCGAACAGGTACGCGCCGTCGATGTCGGCCGGCACGTCGGAGTGGTCGCTCCCGTTCATGTCCTCCGGGTCGACCGCGTCGGGACCGGATGTGGACACGTTCGTCATGTCAACTGCCAACATGGTGAACGTTGTGGCGGAGGGCGGGTCCGGCTCGCGTCCGCACACGACCGACCGTCGGGCCGGTCCCGCGCGTCGCCACGTTCGGACGACTTTTGCGTCGTCACCTCCTCGTTCGGCGCATGGACGACGACGTGGCGGCGAAGGCGGCGGCCGCGCGCGAGCTACTCGCCGAGCGCGACGGCGCCCTCGTCGCCTTCTCGGGGGGCGTGGACTCGTCGGTCGTGGCGGCGCTCGCGCGCGACGCGCTCGGCGACGACGCGGTCGCCTGCACCGCGAAAAGCGAGACGCTGCCGGCGGAGGAGTTGGACGACGCGACCCGCGTCGCCGACGACATCGGCATCGACCACGCGATCGTGGAGTTCTCCGAGCTTGACGACCCGAACTTCGTCGCCAACGGCGACGACCGGTGTTACCACTGCCGGACGATGCGGCTCTCGCGGATGTACGAGGCGGCCACGGAGCGCGGCATCGGCACCGTCTGCGACGGAACGAACGCCTCCGACCCCGGCGAGGGACACCGGCCGGGGCTCCAGGCCGTCGAGGAACTCGACGTGGTGTCCCCCCTGCTGCAGGCGGGCATCACGAAGGCGGAGGTCCGTCAGATCGCCGACCACTACGGCCTCGACGTGGCCGACAAGCCCTCGATGGCGTGCCTCTCCTCGCGTATCCCGACCGGACTGGAGGTGACCGAGGAACGTCTCACCCGCATCGAGAAGGCCGAGCGCCTGCTGCGCACGTGGGGGTTCTCGCAGTTCCGCGTCCGCGACCACGACGGTCTCGCGCGCATCGAGGTCGGCGCCGACGAGCTGGAGTCGGCGCTGAACGCCGACTTCGTCGCGGCCGCCCGCGACCACATGCTCGATATCGGCTTCGACCACGTCACGCTCGACCTCCAGGGGTACGAGACCGGGAGCGTCAGCCCCGCGAGCGACGCCGAGGAGGCCGACGAACAGTCGGTGAACCGCGACGGCGAACCCGTCGTCGAGGACGTGTTCGCGCGCGACTACCCGACCTCGTAGGGTCGAACCAGAAGCACCGCTGCTGCCGCTCCAGCTCCCGCTCAGTAGTTCTCCTGCGTCGTCGCCTCCGGCAGGAACGACGTGACGTTCTCGCGGACCAACTCGGCCGTCGCCGACCCGCCGGTCGCGACGCCGTCGCCGCCGCGGGCGGAATCGTCGGCGACGTGCACCTCGTTGACGGCGCAGTTCCCCTGGTCCTGGTCGAGCACCGCGGCGACCACGTCGAGCCCCTTCAACTCGCCCGTGACGACGTACAGCGGGCCGCCGTGGGCGACGACGGCGACCGTCTCGTCCGGCCCGACCTCCCCGCGGAGGTCGGCGAAGCCCTCGCGGACGCGCGCTCTCATGTCGAGCAGCGACTCGCCGCTCTCGGGGACTGTCTCGGCGGCGGCGTAGCCGATCTCCGAGAGGGTGTACTCGGGGTACGTGCCGAACAGGCCGTCGTAGGTGAGCCCCTGGAACCGGCCGAAGTCGCGCTCGCGCCACCGTGCGTCGAACGTCGCCGCCGCGTCCGTCGCACGCGAGACGGCGCGGGCGGTCTCGGCGGCGCGCTCCAGATCGGAGGCGACGATCCGGTCGACGGCGTACTCGGTGCCGAGGAAGTCGGCGAGGGCGTCGGCCTGCTCGCGGCCGCGCTCGGTCAGCTCCGTCGGCGCCCAGCCCTGCACGCGGCGGTCGCGGTTCCACGGCGTCTCGCCGTGGCGACACAGGAGGATCGTTCCCATCGAGCGTGGGTGGACGGGGAGACGGGAAAAGTGTGCCCGGGGTCGACGCCGGACGCGACGCCGGCGGCGAACGCGACACTGACGGCGCCGGCAGCGCCTGGGGTCGCCCGCTACTCGGTCGCCCGATCCCCGACTCGCTTGCGCATGCAGGTCGCCGACGACGGACACAGGTCGGCGAACTCCGTCGTCGACCGGACGCTCGCCGGGACGTGCTCGCGGGAGATCGGCTCGTATCCGAGCCGCTCGAAGAACCCGGCCGCGGTCGTCGTCAGGAGATAGAGCGTCTCGATGCCCTCCCTCCGGGCGCGATCCTCCAGAGCGGCACACAGCGCCGTCCCGTACCCGTCGCCGCGGCTCGATCCCTCGACCACGACCGACCGGAGGAGGCCGTCGGAGCCGTACCGCTCGACGCCGCCGGCCCCGACGACCGCGTCGCCGTCGCGGGCGAGGTAGAACCGTCCGGGTCCCGTTCGCACGTCGCTCGTCGGGAGGTCGTTCGCGGCGAGCAGCGCCTCGACGCGGTCGAGGTCCGCGGCGTCCGCCTCCGTCAGTAGAACGGTGGGCCCACCGGGGTCTCGCCGTTCGTCCGCGCCTCCGTCCGGCCTTCCCTCGTCCGCCCCCGCGCCGGGCCGATCAGGCGACATCGTCGACCGGCGGCTTCGCGACGGTGATCCGGAGCCGGCCGCCCAGATCGACGGTGAACTCGCGACAGACGCGGACACAACGGACCGCGGCGGCCGCCCGGGGGGTTCCGCGGCGCACGGCGACGCCGGCGAGGAGGAGCGTCAGGGCAGCCGCCGGGTTGCTGACGGCCCACAGGGACGCGAGAAGCCCCGCGATCAGGGCGTACCCCGCGATGACGCTTCCCCAGCTCGACTGTTCGACTCCTGTACGATCGCTCGGATCGGGTGCTCTGTGCATGGTGGTGTCGGAAGTGGTGTCTGTAGTGTGGTGTCGCGACGGCGGTCACGCCGCCGTCTCTTCGGTCGCGGATTCGGGGTCGTTCGTCGGCTTTCGCGCCTCGATCGTCGCCGCGGTCAGGTAGTCGGCGAGGTCGCGGTCTGGGTCCCACTCGCGGATGAACGACTCGCTGTCGTCCTTCGGCTCGATCGCGACCTCGACGAAGCCGGCGTCGGCGAGCATCGATTCGAGCGTCGGGATCGCGGCCGCGCCGCCGACGCAGGCGCTCACGGACGCGGCGTCCCCGCGGATGTCGCTCGGGAGGTCGGCCGTCGCCACCACGTCGGAGACCGCGAGGCGACCGCCGGGCCGGAGCACGCGGTACGCCTCCGCGAACACGCGCCGCTTGTCCGCCGAGAGGTTGATCACGCAGTTCGAGAGGATCACGTCGACGGTTCCGTCGGCGACGGGGAGGTGTTCGATCTCGCCGAGGCGGAACTCGACGTTCGTGGCGTCGTTCGCCCCGACGTTCTCGCGGGCGCGCTCGACCATCTCGGGGGTCATGTCGACGCCGACGACGCGCCCCTCCTCGCCGACCTCGCGGGCCGCGAGGAAGCAGTCGAAGCCGCCGCCGGAGCCCAGGTCGAGGACGGTCTCGCCCGGTTCGAGGCTCGCGATGGCGGTCGGGTTGCCGCAGCCGAGGCCGAGGTTCGCGCCCGCGGCGACGGCGTCGAGGTCGTCCTCGGTGTACCCGAGTTCCGTCCCTCCCTCGGCCGCGGGACCCTCGGTTCCCCCACAGTCGCCGCCGTCGTCGCCGCAGCACGACGACGACCCCGAGCCGATTTCGGCGATCTCTCCGTACCGCTCCCGCACGGCGGCTCGCTGCCGTGCGGGGTCGAGACCGTCGCCGTCCGTCGTCGGCGCGTCCTCGCCGTCAGTCATCGCCGGGCCCTCTCGTCTCGTCGAGCACGGCGAGGAGCCGCTTCGCTCGCGGCGTCGCGCTGTAGTAGCGCCACCGGCCCTCCTTGCGCCGCTCGACCAGCCCGGCGCCGAACAGCCGAGAGAGCGCCTGGCTCACCGCGCTCTGGCTCACGCCGAGCGACGGCTCCAGTTCGCAGACGCAGACCCCGTCCTCGTCGCTCGCGACGAGCCGGAGCGCCTCGTAGCGCGTATCGTTGCCCAGCGCCGCGAGCGTCTCGACGTCGTCGGCGACGTCGTCGTCGCGCAGGTCGTGGGTCGCCGTGCAACACCCCGCCGACCGACCGCGTTCTCCGTCGTCCGTCCCGGGTTTCGGCGTCTGGTTGCTCATTTTAGTATATGCTAATATTAGATTCTACTAATATAAGTGTTGTCCCGTGGACGAGCAGGGGTCGGGATGTGGCGACCGACGACGGCAACCGGTGTCCGAAGCGCCCCTCGGGACGGATCTGCGGCCTCCCGTCGTCGGCGGAACCTGACGGCACCGGCGCGGGCGCTCACGGAGATCGGTGTGTGACAGGAGAGCGACGGACCGTCAGTCGACCGAGGCGGGCCGGGTCGCGATCGGCGTGGCCGCGGCTAGTTCCCGGTCCAGCGCAACAGCGCGAGCGTCCCCTCGAACAGCGCGATCATCGTCGCGCCGACGATGATGGGCGCCATCCCGGTGGGGTCCGGCGAGACGATGAACGCGAGGCCGACGAACGCCGACCAGAACAGCAGCCGGCGGTCCTCCATCCACTCGCGGGTCACCAGCCCCATCATGATGGCGAGCTGGATGAACAGCGGGATCTGGAAGACGACGGCCATGTAGCCCATCATCAGGAGGATGAGGTTGAACGTCTCCCGGAGGCTGAACGCGAGCACCGCGCTCTCCTCGGTGTAGCTGATGAAGTAGTCGAAGATGACCGGGAGGACGATGAAGTGCGTGAACGCGACGCCGACGAGCCCGAGGATCAGGCTCGTCGGCACCGCCGCGAGGTAGTAGCGGCGCTCGTGGGGGTACAGCCCGGGGCGCATGAACCGGTACGTCTCGTAGACGAACACCGGCAGCCCGACGAGCAGGCCCGCGAGCGACGCCACCTTCAGCTTGGTGAGCAGGAACTCCAGCGGGCCGTACACGCGGGGCTGGTTCTGCTCGAAGCCGACGTGGGTGTCCCACAGGAACTCGATGATCTGCTCGGCGCTCGGCACGGTCGGCGAGACGGTGCCGATCAACAGCACCGCGACGACGACGACGCCGGCGATGCCGAACACGATGCCGAGCCGGCGCATCATCTCCTCGATGTGCGCGGCCAGCGGCATCTCCTGGTCGGAGTCGGGGCCGCCGGCCTCGCCGCCGCCGAGCGCGCCGACGCCCTTGTTCACCGCCTCCATCCCCTTCTCGGCGGCGGTCATGGCGCCCCCGCCTCCGTTCCCGTCGTTCGCGGCGGACTGTCCGCCGCCGGAGCGCTCGCCGGCGACCGCGTCGGGCACCGGCTGCGACTCGTCGACCGCCGGGGCCTCGCCGGCGGTCGGAGCCGGCTCGATCGATCCTCGACCGGTCGCGTCGTCACCGCCGTCATCGTCGTCGCCGCCGGTGTCCACGCCGTCGGTATCGCTGTCGTCCGTCGAACCGTCGCCGTCGTCGTTGCTGTCGTGGGTATCGTCGCCGTCGCTGTCGCCGTCACCATCGCCGTTGGTGTCACCGTCGCCGTCATCGTCGTCCTCGAACGGACTGCGGCGGTCGATTCTCGACTCCTCGTCGGTGGGCCGATCCTCGGACCCGGCCGAGTCGTCGGTCTCGCCGTCGTCGCGTTCGGCATCGTCGTCGGATCCGACATCGTCGCCGACACCGCCCTCGTGTTCGTCGGCCGCGGACTCCGACGGCTCGACGGACTCCGCGGGGTCGGTGGACTCGGCCGTCTCGGCGTCGCCGTCGCCGTCGGGCGCGGCCGACGGCTCCTCGGGCGGATCCGAGTCCCCGGTCATGGAAGGGGTTCGCCACCGGTCCGTTATAGGCCTTTTCTGATGGCGTCACCGGAGGCGCCGACGCGACGCGGTTGTTGAAAAGGTTGATAACCGGCAAGTCGCTCTCATCCGGTATGTCGAGCGCGCTCGACGAGGACACCCGACGGTCGTTGGCGGACGGCAGGGCCACCGCCGGCGCGATGCTCCGGTCCGCCCAGAAGGACCTCCAGAAGGTGTTCCTCGTCTTCCTCGCCGGGTTCATGGGGACGTTCTACGCCCTCCGGCTGTACGTCTGGGACTTCCTCAAGTCCGTCACGCGCGCGCAGCTCAGCGAGGCCGCCGGCCAGGAGGTGGAGATCATCGCGCAGACGCCGTTCGACGTGATCCTCCTCCAGGCGAAGATCGGGCTGATCGTGGGGATCATCGTCGGGATCCCGCCGCTGCTGTACTTCTCGCGGGACGCGCTCCGGGAGCGCGGGGCGTGGCCGCAGGCGCCGGTCGCCCGCTGGAAGCTCGTGGTCATCTTCGTGCTCGCCGTCGGCCTGTTCGCCGGCGGGGTCGCCTACGGCTACCTCGTGTTCTTCCCGTTCATGTTCGCGTTCCTGGCGAACAACGCGCTCTCGGCGGGCATCCTCCCCACCTACTCCATCGTGAAGTGGGCGCAGTTCATCGCGCTGCTCACGTTCTCGTTCGGCTTCGCCGCCCAGATGCCGCTGGCGATCACGGGGCTGTCGTACGCCGAGATCGTCCCCTACGAGACGTTCCGCGAGAAGTGGCGCCACGCCGTCGTCGGCATCTTCGTGTTCGGCGCCGTGTTCTCGCCGCCGGACCCGTTCACGCAGGTGATGTGGGCGGCGCCCCTGCTGCTGTTGTACGGCGCGTCGCTGTACCTCGCGAAGGTCGTCGTCACCGCCAGACGCGGCAGCGAGCGCATCGACGCGGCCGCGACCGCGCGGCTCCACTGGAACGTGCTCGCCGGCGTCGGCGTCGGCGTCGCCGCCGCGGTGTACCTGTTCTACGCTCGCGGCGCCGCCGCGGCCGTCAACGGCGTCGTCGCCGGGACGGGGCTGACGAACTACCGGTTCGCGACCGATCTCCCGGTACCGGCGCTGGCGGCGCTGGCGGCCGGCCTCGGGATCGCGGCGGCAGTCGTGGCGCTCGCGTACTACGTGTACGCCGAACTCGACGAGACGACCGCCGTCGTCGGCGACGCCGGCGACCCCGACGCGATCGACCTGCTGGCGCTCGACGAGACGGGAGTGCGCGCCGCTCCGCCGGAGGCGTTCGAGGGGATGACCGAACCGGAGGCGCTCGAGGCCGCCTCCACCGCTATGGAGGCCGACGAGCCCGGGAAGGCGCAGGCGATCCTCGACCGCTTCGACGAGGCCGTCGCCGCGGGCGCGGCCGGGGCGGCCGAGGAGGACGCCGGCGACGGCGACGCGCCAGCGCGGTCGGGCCCGCCCCGCGACCTCTTCGCGGGCGACGTGAGCCCGGTCGGAGCGATCCGTCGGGGCACGGGCTTCGTCGACTGGCGCGGCCGGTTCGGCTCGCTGTGGAACGTCCTCCTCGGCATCGCCGGCGTCGTCGCCGCCGCCGGCTACGTGCTCGTCGAGCGCCCGACGCTGGCCGACTCGGTCCTCGTCGAGTACGGGACGAGCGCGGGAGCGATCCTCGCCGCCCTCGGCGTGAGCGGCACCGCGGCGCTCGTCGCGTTCGCCGCCGCCGGGATCGGGCTGGCGCTCCTGCTCGCCGGGCTCCTGGGGCTGTACTTCGCCTACGCCGCGGGCACCGACCCCGACGCCGTCGACATCGAGGTACTCACGGTCGACGAGGTCCGCCGCGCCCCCGACGCTGTGTTCGCGGGGCTCTCCGAGCGGCGCGTGAACTACCTCGCGGACCGCGCGGCCGCCGCCGGCGACTCGGCGAAGGCCCGCGCGGTGCTGGACCGCTTCGACGAACTGCAGGCGGCTCGCGAGGCCGCCGAGTCGTCGTCGGGCGCCGACGCCGCGGGGGGGAGCGGGGGCGGCCCGTCGATCCCCGGCCTGTCGGACGACGCCGGCGACCGGGCCTCGCGCGCGACCGGGACGCTCCTCGAGGGGGTCACCGACGGCGAGCGCGACGAGGACGACATCGGGGGCTACTACGACGACCTCGCCTTCATCGCCGCGTCGCTGCGCTCGCGGCTGTTCGTCCTGGTGTCGGTGTTCGGCGTCACGCTCGCGAGCGTGTTCGCGTTCCTCTATCTCGGCGGGATCGGCGACGTGAAGAACAACTTCGTGAACCGCATCCCCGAGGAGATCGTCGGCGTCGGCGCCGAGAACTTCGGCGTCATCGTGCTCCACCCGGTGGAGGCGCTCATCTTCGAGGTGAAGATCTCGACCATCGCCGGCGCCGTCGCGGTCCTCCCCTTCATGGCGTACTACGCGTGGCCCGCGCTGCGCGACCGGGGGTTCGTCCGCGGACGGAGGCAGGTCGTGTTCGGCTGGGTCGCCGCGCTGTTGGCGGGGCTCCTGGGCGGCCTGGCGCTCGGCTACACCGTCATCGCGCCGGCGGTCATCTCGTGGCTCGTGAGCGACGCGCTCGCGGCCGGCATGGTGATCAGCTACCGCATCAGCGACTTCGCGTGGCTCGTCTTCTTCACCACCGTCGGGATCGGGTTCCTCGCGGACGTGCCCGTCCTGATGGTCCTGCTCAACACGACGGGCGTGTCGTATCAGGCGATGCGCTCGCGCTGGCGCGAGGTGACGGTCGGCATCATGCTCGTGGCGGCGCTGTTCACCCCGGCGGACGTGTTCACGATGTTCCTCGTGACGATCCCGCTGATGGCCGCCTACGGCGTCGGCCTGCTGATCCTGTGGGTGCTGACCCTCGGGGGCCGGCGCAACCTCGCCGAGCCGACCGTCGATCTGACCCGCTGACGGCGCGCTCGCGCCCGCCGCCTTCGTTCGGAGGCCTTCGCCCCCGGAAACGGGACACCCGCGTCGCTCGCGCTCGCCGTGTTCGGGAAGCACCCGCCCCGCCCGATCCCGGCTCTCGCGAGCGGTCGCGCTCGGTGCGTCGGCGCCGAGTGCGAAGCTTCAATTATTCGCCTACGAACCTCGTGGTATGCCCAAGATAAGCGTCGAGATGCCCGGGGAGCTCCTCGCGGACCTGGACGAGCACGTCGGCGACGACGGGAAGTTCGTGAACCGTAGCGACGCGATCCGTGCGTCGGTTCGCAAGACGCTGGACGTGCTCGACGAGATCGACGCGCGCCACGGTCGGCTGGCCGAGGAGGGCACGGAGGGGAAGCAAGCGACGGAGGGAGACGCCGAATGAGCGGCGCCGACGGCGTCGCCGTCGCGGAACCCCGCCGGCTGAACGTGCCGCTGGCGGCGGTCGTGCTCACCGCCCTGTTCGTCGCCGCGCTGGTCACCGCGCAGGTCATCTCGGCGAAGCTGCTCGCGGTCTCGCTGCCGGTGCTCGGCGCCGTCACTGCGCCCGGCGGGACGCTCGCGTACGCGGTCACCTTCTTCGCCTCCGACTGCCTCTCGGAGCTGTACGGCAAGTCGTACGCCCGGAAGGTGGTCAACGTCGCGTTCGCGATGAACTTCGTCCTGCTGGCGCTGGTGTTCGCGACCATCGCGACGCCGGCGGCGCAGGGGTCGGTCGACCCCGCCGCCTTCGAGACGGTGCTCGGCCTCTCCGGGAACGTCGTGCTCGGCTCGCTGGCCGCCTACGTGATCAGCCAGAACTGGGACGTGATCGCCTTCCACCGCATCCGCGAGTTCACTGACGGCGACGCGCTGTGGCTGCGAAACGTCGGCTCGACCGCGTCGAGCCAGCTCATCGACACCGTCGTGTTCACGCTCGTCGCGTTCGCGGTCGCGCCCGCCGTCTTCGGCGTCGGCGCGGCGCTGCCCACGCCGGTGCTCGTCTCGCTCGTCGTCGGGCAGTACGTCCTCAAACTCCTCATCGCGCTGGTCGACACGCCGCTGGTGTACGCGGCGGTCGCGCTCGTCCGCCGCGAGGAGAGCGACGCCGCCGGCGTGAGCGCCTGAGGCGGCAACGCGAAAACGGGGATCAGTCGACGCGCTCGGCGAACCCGAACCGCGGCTTCACGTCGTCGACGACGACCTCGACGGTCTCGCCGGCCTCGGCGCCGGGGACGAACAGCGTGTACCCGTCGACGCGGGCGACGCCGTCGCCCTCCTCGCCGACGTCGGTCACCTCGACCGTGAGCCGGTCGCCCGCCGCAACGGGCGAGTCGGTGCGGCCGCGGGCGATCAGGTAGCGCTCGGAGGAGCGCTTCCGGCTCGCCTCCGGCGTGTACGCCCGGACGTACTGGAACTGCGCCTCCACGTCCTCGCGGAAGTCGGCGAGGTCGGGGCCGTCGAACACCTTCACGACGAAGTCGCCGCCGGGCCTCAGGAGTTCGAGCGCGGTGTCGAACGCCTGCCGGCAGAGGTGGATCGACCGGGCGTGGTCGAGCTGATACTCGCCGGTCATGTTCGGGGCCATGTCCGAGACGACCAGGTCGACGGGTCGCTCGGGCTCGGTGTCCTCGTCGGGGTCCGGGTCGACGCCGAGCGCCTTCCGGAGGTAGTAGCGCGTGCGCTCCTCGGTCATGTCGCCGCGGACCGTCTCGACGTGCGGGTGATCGAGGTCGTCGATGCGCTGGAGGTCGACGCCGACGACGCGGCCGGCCTCGGTCACCTCCTCGGCGGCGACCTGGAGCCAGCCGCCTGGGGCGGCGCCCAGGTCGACGACGGTGTCGCCGGTGTCGAACAGGTCGACCTCCTCGTCGATCTGCCGGAGCTTGTAGGCGGAGCGCGCGCGGTAGCCCTCCTGTTTCGCCCGGTTGTAGTAGTCGTCCTTGCGAGCCATGGTCAGTTACCCGTCCGTTTCGTGTGGACGCGGGTAACTCGTTCGCTCGGCGGGCACGCGACCCGAGCGGAGCCGGTCGGAGGCGACGGGATCGGGAGGAACCGACGGAACCGGGAGGGATCGAGCGGCTCGCGTCGACCCGAACCGAAACGCCCAGGGAGATCCCGGGGACTGCGTCACGGTATGTCCGCCTCGATCGCGTCGACGTACTCCGCGGCGTTCGCGCCCGAGTTGTTCGTGCTCCTGTGCGGGCTGGTGGCCGTCGGCTACGAGTTACGACGGTCGGACGGGCGGTCGAGTCGGCGGTCGTGGGCGGCGGTCGCCGCCCGGCTGGGCGTACTCGGGTTCGGCTGGGTCGTCGCGTTCGCGGTCTATCAAGGGATCCCGGTACTCCTCGCGGCCGCGCCGGCGTGGACGACCAACGCCACCGGAAGCGTGGGGCTCGCCGTCGGGCTGCTGGTCATCCGTGGCTGGTGGCGACGGGCCGGCTGGGGGCCGGTCGTCCCCGAGTACGCCCTGTTGCTCGTCGCCGTCACCGTGCCGCATCTCGTGATCACGCCGGTGTGGGACCTGTCGAGCCACGTGCTGTACGCGGTGGTTCCAGCCGGGTTCCTGACGCTCGTCGACCGGCGGGCGGCGCCGCTCGCGCTCGTCGCGCTCGGGATGGTCGTCGCCCGCCCCCTCGCGGGCGCCCACACCTGGCCGGAGTCGTTCGGCGGGTTGGTCCTCGGCGTCGCGGCGCTGGCGGCGTACGCGTCGGTCGCGGGCGTCGACGGCCCGGGACGGGCCGCGTAGCCGCGGAGACATCCCTGCGCCGGATGCACCACGCGTCCGGGTCGCCGACGCGACGCTTGCCAGCGTTTAAGAACGCCGCCGCGCGAGTGTCGCCAACAGGATGGTCGAGCCGATCCTCAAGTGGGCCGGCGGCAAACGCCAGCTGCTCCCCGAGATCACGGGCCGGTTCCCCGTCGAGTTCGAGCGGTATCACGAGCCGTTCGTCGGCGGCGGCGCCGTCTACTTCCACCTCGAACCGGAGGGCGGCTCGATCAACGACCTCAACGACCGGCTGGTGACGCTGTACGAGGTCATCCGCGACCGCGATCCCGAAGCCCTGATCGCGGAGAACAGGTCCCACGAGCACGACGAGGAGTACTACTACGACGCCCGCGACGAGTTCAACGAGCTCCACGAGCTCGACGACAAGACCGCGGACGAACGGCTCCGGGAGGCGTCGCTGTTCGTCTACCTGAACCGGACCTGCTTCAACGGGCTGTACCGCGAGAACAACAGCGGCGAGTTCAACGTCCCCGTCGGCCGCTACGCCAACCCCGACTGGGTGCAGGCCGACCGGATCCGCGCGCTCCACGACGTGTTGCGGGACACGGCGATCCACAACGGGGACTTCGAGTACGTCCGCGAGGAGGCGTCGGAGGGGGACCTCGTCTACTTCGACCCGCCGTACGAGCCGGTGTCGACGACCGCGGACTTCACCGACTACCACGCCGAGGGATTCGACAGAGAGGATCAGCGACGCCTGCGCGACCTCGCGGTCGACCTCGATGCGATGGGCGTCTCGGTCGTCCTCTCGAACTCGCCGCCGGTCGCGGAGCTGTACGAGGACGCCGAGGCGTTCACCGTCCACGTCGTGGAGGCGACGCGGGCGATCAACAGCGACGCCGACAACCGCGGCGAGGTCGCGGAGGTGCTGATCACGAACGTCCCCGAGGCCCGACAGCGACGGACGACGCTGTCGACGTTCGAGTGAGACGCGGGGGGACGCCGCGGCGTTCGTCCGGGGAGGCGTAACGGCGTCCGCCGGCCGAACGTGGGCGACCCGAACCGCGGGTATTTTTATGGGCACACCCGTACCCCGCGATATATGTTCAAGGCCATCGTGAGTGCGTCTACCCTCCGCGACGCGCTCGACTCGGTGAGCGTGCTGGTCGACGAGTGCAAGATCCGGCTCAACGAGGACGAACTCGCGATCCGCGCCGTCGACCCGGCCAACGTCGGCATGGTCGATCTCACGCTCGAGGCCGCCGCGTTCGAATCCTACGAGGCCGACGGAGGGGTCATCGGGGTCAACCTCAACCGCCTGGAGGACATCGCCGGGATGGCGAACTCCGGCGACCTCGTCCAGCTGGAACTCGACGAGGAGACCCGCAAGCTCCACATCCAGATCGACGGCCTGAGCTACACGCTCGCGCTCATCGACCCCGACTCGATCCGCCAGGAGCCGGACATCCCGGACCTGGACCTCCCGGCGGAGATCGTCGTCGAGGGCGCCCAGATCGCCCGCGGGATCACCGCCGCCGACATGGTGTCGGACCACATCCGCCTGCGCGTCGACGAGGGCGAGGAGGCGTTCTTCATCGAGGCGGAGGGCGACACCGACGACGTGGACCTCCGGCTCGACCGCGAGGACCTCATCGACCTGCAGGCCGGCCCGGCCGACTCGCTGTTCAGCCTCGATTACCTCAAGGACATGAACAAGGCCATCCCGAAGGACGCGGAGGTCCGCGTCGAACTCGGCGAGGAGTTCCCGGTGAAGCTGCACTACGAGTTCGGCGAGGGCATGGGACAGGTCACGTATATGCTCGCGCCGCGCATCCAGAGCGACTGACGCCCCGCGGAACGAACACCGCTCACCGAACGCTCCCGTGACCGTCGACACCGCCATCTGGTTCGACCTCGACGGCACGCTCCTGCGGTTTCCCGAGTACGGCAGGGTCGTGGCGCGCGCCTGCGGCGCCGTCGGCGTCGACGCCGTCGGCGACTTCCGTGAGGTCTACGACGACGCGTTCTTCGAGCACCTCGACGCGCTCGATCCCGAGCCGTACCGCCGCGCGGCCGCCGCCGGGCTCGCGGCGGTCGGCAGTGACGCGGACCCGGCCGCGTTCGTCGCGGCGCTGCGGGACGCCGAGTACGACACGATGCCGGCGCCCCCCGCCGTCCGGGAGACGCTCGCGGGGCTCTCGGGCGAGGAGGGCGTCGCCGTCGGCGTCTGCACGAACGGCGTGAGCGACTGGCAACGGGGGAAGCTCCGCGCGGCCGGCCTCGCGGAGTACGTCGACGCGACCGTCGTCAGCGACGAGGCGGGCGCGCACAAGCCCGACCCCGCGCCGTTCGAGCGCGCCGAGGCGGCGATCGACGCGACCCGCCGGGTGATGATCGGCGACGGCGAGGACGCGGACGTGGCGGGCGCCCGCGAGCACGGCTGGGAGGCGGTCCACGTCGAGGGTCCCGCGGACGTGCCGGAGGCCGTCGACTCTGTTCGATAGCCGACGCGGGAGTCACCCGAAACTCATCCTCGGTCGCGTTCCCGAGCGACCGGGTTCGATCCGGACGGCCCGGCCCGACCCGCGTCGCCCGTCCGATCGCCACACCCGCCGACGAGCGCGGCGCTCGCGAGACAGGCGGCCGCGGGCGCGAACGCGAAGCCGACGGTCGCCGCGGCGACGGCCGCGACCGCGCTCGCCGCCGCCGCCGCGCGCCACAACAGCCAGCCGCGGTCCGTCCACGCGGCGCCGGCCCCGACGACCGCGGCGGCGACCGCCCCGACCGCCAGTAGCGCCGCGAAGGGGTCGACCACCGCCCGCGCCGACGGGAACGCGAGGGCGGATCCGACCGCGACGGCCGCAGCGAGCGCGCTCAAGGATCGACTCACCGTCCGCTTCGGGGTGGAGGGACGCCCCGTGTGCATACCGGCCACTCGCGCCCCGCCGGCTAATACCCCCGGGGACGTTCCCGGCCGGCTGTGGTTCGAGTCGGGCCGGCCGTGGTGCGCGTCGGAGGGTTCGTGGAGCGCGTCGAGTCGACCGTGCCCGGTGTCCGGTCCGCTACTCACCACGCCCCCGTGGACTCGGTCGCCGCGCCGCGGGCCAGCACCCACACCACCGGAACCAGCAGCACGGCGCCGGCGACGAACGGCGACCAGTACGCCAGCACGTACGCCGCGGCGGCGGCCGGCGGGCCGACGGTCCGCCCGAGGCTCCCGGCGCCCTGCGTGACGCCGAAGGCCGCCCCCTGGGTCTCGTCGCTGGCGCGCTCGGAGACGAGCGTCGACAGCGAGACGTTCAAGGCGCCGTTGCCGAACGACAGCAGCGCGCCGACGGCGAACAGCGCGACGGTCGGTCCGGTCACCAGCGCCCCCGACAGCAGTCCGCTCCCGGGGTCGCCCGCGAGCGGGAGCGCCGCGCCGATCAGGGGGGTGAACGGGAGCAACGCCAGCGACGCCGCGAGCGCGCTCCCGCCGATCCCCGCCAGCCGGACCGCGCCGAGTCGGCGCTCCAGCGGGCCCACGAGCGCGCCCTGATTGATCGTCCCGAGGACGCCGATGTAGGTGAGGAAGACGGCCGCCGCGGTCGCGTCGTAGCCGTAGAAGTCCGCGGCGAAGGGGATGAACATCACCTGGATGCCCGCGAAGGCGACGCTCGCGACGAAGTAGGAGCCCACCAGCGGCCGCAACGCGTCGTCGGACAACGCATCGCGGAACTGTGCGACCAGCGACCGACGCGGCGCGTTCGGGGTCCGGGTCCGCTCGGGCTCGCGCAACACGAGCACGGCCGCGCCCGCGGCGAGGAAGGACAGCCCCGCGGCGAGGAAGCTCGGGAGCGTGAACCGCGTCGTCGGGACGAACGCCGGGAGGAGCGCGTCCGCGGCCGCGACGACCTCCCCGCTGGCGGCGAGGCCGCCGAGCGCGGGGCCGAACACGAACCCCAGCGAGAAGGCGGCGCCGACGAGCCCGAGCGCGCCGGCCCGCCGGTCGCGGGGAGTCACGTCGGCGATGTACGCCTGTGCGGCGGAGATGTTGCCGCCGGCGGCGCCGGCGAGCGTCCGCGACAGGAGGAGGGTCGCGACGGCGGCCGCAGTGCCGGCGACGGCGCCGACCTCGGTGGCGAAGCCGAAGACGAGCCAGGCGACGCCCGCCATCGCGACCGAGAAGGCGATCACCGGGCGGCGACCCCGCTCGTCGGAGATCCGGCCGAGCGTCGGCGCCGCGAGGAACTGCGCCAGCGAGTAGGCGGCTGCGATGAGCCCGATGAACACGTCGCTGACGCCGAACGACCGGACGTAGAACGGGAGGATCGGGATGACGACGCCGAAGCCGAGCAGGTCGAGGAAGACGACGGCGATCACGACCGCGACGGCGCGGCGGGACCCGCCATTGCCACCGTCGGCACCGTCGCCATCGCCATCGCCACCGTCGGCACCATCGCCATCGCCATCGCCATCGCCACCGTCAGCGCCGGCGTCGGCATCGACACCGGCGCCGGTACCGTCGCCGCCGTCGCCCCCGTCATCGCCGGTGGCGGCGGCGTGACCGCCGTCACTCCCGGATCGGTCGCGGGACGCGCGCACGGGGGATCGACGGCCGGCGGGGACTTAGCGGTCGTGGTGGGTTCCCACGACAAGACATTTACCGCGCTCGGGCCCACCGCCGACGATGCCCTCCGATCGCGTCGCCGTCGCGGTCGTCCTCGTCGGCCTCCTGTTGGTTCCCGGGCCGGCGTACGCGTTCGCGCTCGACGACCTCGGCGGCGAGGAACGGTACCGAAGCTCCGCGGGCTACTCCGCCGCCGAGATCGACGCCTCGAACGACACGGTGCTGGCGGACCGGTACGCTGCGGACCTCACGTTCCGGCCGTCGAGCTTCCAGTACCGCCACGTTCGCGAGGAGTACCGCGCGCCCAACGAGACCCGCGAGGCGCTCGAAACCGCGATGAGCGACGGCGAAGCGTCCGTCGAGTCGGACGCCGTCGCTGCCGACGTTCGGCGGCTCGACCGGAACTACACGTTCCTGACGGCCGAGTTCGACACCTACCACGCGTTCAGCCTCGCGGACGGCGAACTGACGACGACGGTCGCGAACGACTCCGAGATCGCTGCCGCCGTCCGTGAGCGGTTGATCGCGAACTACAGCGCGCTCCCGCCCGCCGAGCGGCGCACCTTCCGGAAGATCCGCAACGCGACCGTCTCCGAGGAGGCGTACGACTACCGGCCGTGGAGCGACGAGCCCGTGCCGGACGCCCCGATCGTCGAGCGCGACGGGACGTACTACGCCGTCGAGGTCACGTCGCATACGGACGACTTCAACTTCCCCGACGGGCTGTTGCTCGGCCTCGTCGCCGCGGGAGTCGGCGTCGTCGCGGTGCTGGGCGGGGCGGGGACGCTCGTGTACAACCGGTGGCGTTCGTAGCGGTCGGCCCTCGCTTGCTCGGCCCGGAGAACTCCTCGAACTCAGCCGTGCCGCTCGATCACGCGCTTTGCCGCCTGCGCCTTCTCCTTCCAGCCGTAGCCGGCCTCGTACACGTGGCGCTTGCTCTCGACGAGCTGTTCGGGGCTCGACTCCTCGAAGCCGCCGCGGTCCCACGTCCCCGAGCGGTGGAGCCACTCGATGACGTTCTGGCGCGTCTCCGCCCACGAGAGGCCGACCATCTCGTACCAGGCGATGAGCGCGAATATCGCGTTGTCGTGGCAGCCGGGGTAGCTCCCCTCGCGGTAGATGGTCGCCATCGGCTCGCGCGTCGGCTCGGACACCTCCTCCCGGTAGCGCTCGGCGGTGAGCAACTCGAGGCCGGCGTCGGTCTCCTCGACGCGGCCCTCGCGTTGGAGTACGTCGAGGGCGGCCCGGTGGAGCCCCGACCACTCGTCGTGGACGGCGTGCTGGAGGGCGGACTCGGTGACCGGGCCGTCGACGAGGACGGTGAGCACGTCCGTGTACGCCTGCTCGACGTGGTGCCACTCGGTCCCCTCGAAGTCGCAGCCGGCGTCGTGCAGGCTGTTCGTGGTGCGACAGCCGGGACAGGGGTACGCGAACCGGGGCACGAGTATCGTGTGTTGTGTGGGTCGACGGCTTAGGTGTCGTGGTTGTGGCTCGGCGGTCGGCCGCCGGGAGGCAGCAGGGAGGCCGCAGGGAGGCCGCCGCGAACCCACCGGCCCCTACTCGTCGGCCGACGCCACGCCGGTGACCTCGAACCGGGCGCCGCCGTCGCGTCCCTCGGTCGCGCGGATCTCCCAGCCGTGGGCGGCGACCACCTGCTTGACGATCCGCAGCCCGAAGCCGGTCCCCTCGTTGCTCGTCGAGTAGCCCGCCTCGAACACCGACTCGCGCCGGCCGGCGGGGATCCCGACGCCGTCGTCCTCGACGAAGAACCCGTCGTCCAGCTCGCCGACGGTGACGGTGACCCCGTCGCCGCCGTGTTCGACCGCGTTGCGGACCAGGTTCTCGAACAGTTGCCTGAGTCGTCGTTCGTCGGCCAGGATCGCCCCGTCGACCTCGACGGCGAGCGACGCCTCGCCCGTCTCGACGTTCGCCCAGCACTCCCGGACCGTCGATGCGGGGTCGACCGGCGCGAGGTCGGTCGCCGTGTCGTCCTCCCGCGCCAGCGCGAGGAGGTCCTCGATCAGCGCCTCCATCCGGTCGTGCGCGTGCTCGACGGCGTCGAGGTGCTCGCTGTCGCAGTCGTCGCGGGCGAGGTCCAGCCGGCCGGTGGCGACGTTCAGCGGGTTGCGGAGGTCGTGGCTGACGACGGAGACGAACTCCTCGAGCCCCTCGTTTTGCCGGCGGAGTTCGTCGCGGCTCTCGCGGAGCCGGCGTTCGCGGTCGTGCTCGTCGAGCGCCGTCTCCGCCGCCGTCGTCAAGATCCGCGCGAGGAACTCGTCGGTCGCGTCGAACGCGCCGGGCGTGGTCTCGCCGACGGAGACGGTCCCGTGCGAGCCCAGGGGGAGCAGCATGAGGCTCCGGAGCCCGGTCCCAGAGTCGACCGCGCCGGTGCCGGCCTCGATGTCGTCGTACACCCGGACCTCGCCGGCCTCGAAGCTGTCCCAGTTGAGGCTGCCGGAGTCGGCGGTGAACGGTCTTCGCTCGGGGATCACGTCCGCGACCGAGTCGGACTCCGCGACCGGAACCAACTCGCCCGTGTCGGGGTCGAAGAACCGCACCACGACGACGCTGAAGCCGAGGATCTCCTCGGCCGCCTCGACGATCCGGTCGGCGATCGCCCCTTCGGAGTCCGCCCGGATGAGTTCCTGCGTCGCGTCGTGCAGCAGTTCGAGCCGGTTCTGGCGCTCCCTGAGCGTCTCCTCGCGGGTCACGCGGTCGAAGGCCGCCTCGAGGTAGTTCGCGAGGATCTCGACGAGGAGGACGTCGGTCTCGGTGAACGCGTCGGCGTTCGTCGAGGACATGATGAACAGGCCGTGATCCTCGACCGGGTGGAACAGGACGCTCTCCGCGGGCGTCTCCTCGGTCACCCGGTCGTGGTCGGACACCGAACGGACGTGCGTCGGCTCGCCGGCCCGAAACGCCTCCCACGCGAAGTGTGACCGGGTCCCCTGAGGTGCGGATCGATCGTACGACGGGGGATCGCCGAACACCTCCTCGACGGAGTCGGCGACCGAAACCGGCTCCAGTCGGTCGCCCGCGTCGTTCAGGAGGTGGACGGAGCTCAGCTCGGCCCCGATGATCTCGGCGGCGGCGTCCGTCGCCAGCTGTGCCGTCTCCTCGACCGTCCGGGTGTAGTTGAGCGCCCGCGAGCGCTCGCGGAGCCGTTCGAGCTTTCGCTCGCGCCGTCTGCGTTCGGACACGTCGCGACTGCTCACGAGGTACCGGTCGGACCCGGCGAGATCGAGCCGCCTGATGTGGATGGTGACGGGGAACGTCGAGCCGTCGCTCCGGGTGTACTCCCCCTCCATTTCCCGCCGGTCGCCGACCGCCATGTCCTCCCAGATCTCGCGGGCGGTGGCGGGATCGAGCGTCCGGTCGATCTCCCACACCTTCATCGAGGTGACCTCCTCCTCCGTGTAGCCCGTCTCCGCGAAGAACTGGGGGTTCGCGTCGAGGACGTTCCCCTCGGCGTCGTGGATGTCGATCATGTCCGGCGACTCCTCGAACAGCGCCTCCAGGCGGGCGGTCGTCTGTTCCAGACGGTCCTCGCGCACCTTTCGCTCGGTGACATCGGTGATGAACCCCTCCAGCGCCTCCAGACTTCCGTCGTCCGCGTACACGCCGCGACCCCGCTCCCACATCCACTTCGTCTCCCCGTCGCGCGTCAGGATCCGATAGGTGACCTCGAACGCGCCGTCCGCGGCGATCCCATCCTGGACGGCGTCCCACATGGCATCGCGGTCGTCGGGATGGATGACCTCGTTCCCCCAGTCGACGCGATTCGACTCCAGCTCCGCCGCGGTGTACCCCGTCAGTTCCTCGGCTTCCCCGTCGACGGTCTCCATCGGCCAACTCGGCTCGTTGCGGCAGCGGTAGACGACCCCCGGGAGGTTGCCGATGAGCGTCTCCAGGCGTCGCGTTCGCTCGGTCAACATCCGGCGCGATTGGACCGCCTCGACGGCGTTCACGATCCGGTTGGCCAGCAGCGCGTACTGGTCGGTGCCGCCGCCCTTCTGGATGTAGTCGGTCACCCCCGCGGAGATCGCGTCGCTCGCGACCTCCTCGCTCCCCTTCCCGGTGAACAACAGGAACGGGAGATCCGGATACTCCTCGCGGACCGCCCGGAGGAACTCGATCCCGTCCTTGCCCGGCATGTCGTGGTCGGACACGATGCAGTCCACGTCCTGGTCGGCCAGCACGTTCAGCCCCGCCTCGGCGTCGCTCGCGCCACGGACCTCGATCCGGTCGTGTTCGCGCTCTAGGAACGTCGCGACCAGCTCGGCGAAGTCCGGCTCGTCGTCGACGTGGAGCACCCGTATCGCGTCGAGAGTGTCGGCCATGATGGGGATCTGCTTCTGTCGTCGGAGGTACCGGGGGAACTTAAGCGGTGGCCGTCGGCGTACCGATGTTGAGAATCCCGTCCTCGGTCGGTGCTCGCGCACGAGATCGGCGTCGGTGTCGCCGCCGTTATCGCGGTGTCGCCGCCGCCGTCTCCGTCACGCCCGTTTCGACCGTCCGGATCGGGGGCGCCGTGGAGCGCGGAGTTTTAAGCACGCGCCCGAAGAACGCCCGGGTAATGCCCGGGTTCGACACCATCGTCGTCGCCACCGACGGCTCCGACAGCGTCTCGCGCGCCGTCGCGGTCGCGCTCGATCTGGCCGAGCGGTTCGACGCCGCGGTCCACGCGCTGTACGTCGTCGACAGCGGCGAGGTCGACTCCTCGCCGGAGGCGGTGCGCGAGCAGATGCGCAACGCCCTCCAGGAACGGGGCGGCGAGGCCATCGTCGACGTGCAAAAGCGCGCCGACCGCGACGTGACCGCCGTCGTCCGCGAGGGACGCCCCGCCAACGAGATCGCCGACTACGCCCGCGAGATCGACGCCGACCTGGTCGCCACCGGAACCCGCGGGCGCCACGGCGAGAACCGCTTCCTCATCGGCTCGGTCGCCGAGCGCGTCGTCCGAACTTGCCCCGTCCCGGTGCTCACGGTCCGACAGCTGGCCGGCGAGAACGGCGACGGCGGCTACGGCGGCGCGCCGGTCTGACGCGCGGCGGCCCCCGCCACCCGCGACCCGGCACCGGTTCGTAGACTCCCCGCTCACGGCTCGCTTCCCTCGCCGTTCGCGTTCTCGTGGCCTCACTGCGTTCGGCCACGCACTGCTCGCGGGTCGTCCCTCCCCGCTCGCCATCGCGGGCTCGCGTCGCTCGCCCGCGCACCCCGCTCACGGCTCGCGTCACTCACCGTTCGCGTTCTCGTGGCCTCACTGCGTTCGGCCACGCACACCACCGCTGTTTTGCCCCCGCGTCGCGACCCCCGGATATGGACGACGAACTCATCGAAAGCGACACCCTCCCGCTGGACCGCAAGTCGCGACTCCCCGGGACGGGCTTCTTCTACCCCGACTCGCTGGACGAGGACCGAGCCGAGGAGCGCGCGAAGGAGGCGGTCGAGGGCGCCGAGGCGGTCGTGATCACCGACTCCGACGCCGACGGGCTCGGCTGCGTCGCGCTGATCCGCGAGGTGTACGACGCCGCCCTCGACCCGACGCCGTTCGAGGAGCGCCGCCGCGCGAAGCTCGACGGCACCTACGAGGAGGAATACGGCGAGGAGGCCGACGACGAGGTGGACGACCGCGCCGAGTCGCCGGTCGCACTGCTGCCCTCCGGCCCGCACTCCTTCGAGGAGGACCTCGAATACGCCGCCGAGTATCTGGAGGAGGGAACTGACGTGTTCGTCTGCGATATCTGCCCCGACGCCTTCGAGTACATCGCCGAGGACCTCCGGGCGGTCGTCCGCCGCGCCGACTCCGTCCGCTGGTTCGACCACCACCAGTGGGACGAGGAGCTGGCGGCGTCGGTCCGCGAGCTGGGCATCGATCTGGTCGTCGGCGAGAGCGACGAGGAGTGCTCGACGGACGTGACGCTGCGCTCGCTGGAGTACGACTTCGACGAGCGTTTCACGGAGCTGGCGGCGGTCACCCGCGACCACGACCTCTGGCTGAAGGAGGACGAGCGCTCCGACGACCTCGCCGACTTCGCCTACTGGACCGGCGGCGAGGAGTACGCCGCGGTCGTCGGCGCCTACGGCGTCGACCTGCCGCCGGTCGTCGTGGAGTACGTCGAACAGCGCCGCGTCGAGAAGGGGCTGCTCATCGAGAAGGCGGTCGACCGCGCCGTCGAACACGAGGTCGGCGAGTGGTCGGTCGGCGTCACCTACGGCCGGTGCTCGCAAAACGAGGTCGCCGACGCCCTGCGCGAGCAGGGGATGGACGCCGCGGTGATCGTCAAGCCCTCCGGCTCGGCGTCGATCCGCGGCTCCGACGACTTCGAACGCTGTCACGAGGTGGCCGGGCAGGTGAACGGCGGCGGCCACCCGAAGGCCGCCGGCTGCATGCCCGACATCTACGACGACATGCTCGACTACGGCCACCACTGGACCACCGAGGGCGCCACCGCCAAGCGCGTCATCCTCCGGGCGTTCGAGTCGCTCGCCGAGGAGGAGAAGGAAGCGGCGGACACGGACGCGGAGTAACTGAAAGAGCAGGCCGCGGCGTTCGTTCCCGGCCGCTCGACCGGAGCCCCTTTGTACGCGCGGCCGCTCCGATAGGAGGACGGCACGGTCAGGCGGCACCTTTCACCCAGGTGGGTCACCCCGCCGCGGGTACCGTCGACTGACCTACCCCGTCGCTCTACACTCGTGAGCGACGGGTATCGACGGCGCGCTGCGACGCTCCCCTCCTCGAAGCCGACTCCTCCGGCGACCTGATCTATTCCTCGACGGCCGGCTCCTCGCTGTACTCGCCCATGAGCCACTTGTGCGAGTAGTCGGTGCCACAGGCGCAGTGGGCGTACGCGTGCATCACGTCGCCCTCGGCGTACAGGCCGCCGACCTCCTCGTTTCGTTCCTCGGCGAACGCGAAGACGAACTCCGCGCGGTGGTCCGCCTCTGGCTCCTCGGCCGCGTCGGGGCACTCGCCGCCGCCCAGGTCGGGGTAGATGACGCCGTCGCGGGCCATCGCGCCCTTCGAGAACTGCATCGGGTCCATGCCGGTGCCGGCGGCGAACGCCTTGCGGCCGTCGTCGCCGGGGACGACGAGGACGACACCCTCGTCGACGGCCTGACCCATGTTGGCTATCTTCCCCTGCTCGTCGAGGTGGTCGTGCGTCAGGTAGATGGCGACGTCGTCGAGGCGTTCGCCCGCGAGGAACTCCGCGAGCTTCCCGTCGTCGGCGTCGATGCCCGCCTCGGCGTCGTCGGCGGCGTCGTCGGTCATACCCCGGAATCGGCGCGCGAGTCGTATAAGGTCGTCCGTCGCGGGTCGCCGACCGTCCTCCCGCTCGGCTCAGTTGTCGTCGCACAGCGAGTCGGCGATGTCCTGCAACCCCGTGTCGGGGCGCTTCGTCACGGTGTAGACGGCGCGCTCGCCGGGGACGCGCAGGCCGTAGACGTAGCCGGGGTCGACCTCGTCCAACTCGACCGCGTCGCCGGGCTCGCGGTCGTGCTCGCGAGCCCACTCCACGAGGCGGTTCTCGGCGTCGCCGCCGGCGGTGCCGGCCTCTCGCATGCGCTTGCGGTCGTCGTAGGCGCCGCGCACGAGCAGGCCCTTGGCGTCGCTCGTCACCGTCGCGTGGCGCTGGTCGCCGTCGAGGACGAGCCGGATCTCCTCGCCGGCCGAGAGGGCGGTCTCCTCGGGGATCCGCAGGCAGGGGAGGCGTGTGCCGCCCGAGCGCGCGAGGCGGGCGCGGTGACTGGTGACCTCGGCGGCGTCGCTGGCGAGTCTGTCGCTCATGGGCGGTAGAAGGGGATGTCCGCGTTACTCCTCGTCGTCTTCGTCGTCTGCGTCGGCGTCGGTTTCGTCGGCTTCGTCGTCCGCGTCGGCTTCGTCGTCCGCGTCGGCTTCGTCGTCCGCGTCGGCTTCGTCGTCCGCGTCGGCGTCGGCGTCCTCGGTCTCAGCTTCCTCGGTTTCGGCCTCCTCGTCGTCGGCCTCCTCCTCGCCGAGCGCCTGGGCGATGGAGCCCTCGACGCGGGCGTTGATCTGGACGGTCTCCTCGGAGACCTGGCGGCCGCGGACGGTGACGCGCTTGCGCTCGCCGTCGCGCGAGGGCTTGTAGCCGACGCCGCCCTCGAGCAGGAGTTCCTTCAGCTCGCCGCCGGGCACGTCCTCGCGCATCGGGCGGCCGGCCTTGTCGGAGCCGCCGGTCAGCGTCAGGTCGACGCCGTCGATGCCGACGGCCGCGCCGTCGACCTCGTCGCCGAGTTCCCGGCCGAGGAATCGGTTCGCGTCCTGTCCGTCCACGTCGAACTGCCGCGTGTCGCCGGCGTCGTCGCCCACGACGATCTTGAATTCAGCCATTACGGGGTCATGCTCGGCGGTGAGAGAAAAGACCGTCGAAAGCGTGGCCGAGAACCGAAGGTTCGAGGCCACGGCCGTGTGCGGCGAGGTCTTGGGGCCGAGCCGCAGAGGAACGAAAGCGTGGTCCGAGGCCGTGAGGCCGAGGACCACGGGAACCGGCGTTCACAAATCGCTCTGCGATTTGTGCGCTCACGAGACCGCCGGTCTCGTGAACGGCGCGCTCGTGGGCGGAGCGGCACCAGAACCGCTCCGCCGTCCCCCGCGGTCTCGCTCACTCCGTTCGCTCGACCGCGCCGGCGTCGACGACGGCGGCGGGCGCGCCACGATAGGTCCCGACGCCGGTCGTCTCCTCGCCGTCGACGGCGACCCAGCCGGGCCCGTCGCCGGTCGCGACGACCCGGGTCGACTGCCGGAAGGAGTTGCCCGTCCAGCCGCCGGCGAACCAGTCGTTTCGGCCCTCGTAGGTGACGAGCACGTCGACGGTCGCGTTCTCGGGGGCGTCGTACGAGAGGTACATTCGGGTACCGAACCGCCGGCAGACGGCCTCCTCGCCGGTCAGCTCGTCGCACGGGACCTCGGTCGCGTTCAGTCGCGGTCGCAACACCGCCTCCGAGTCGGCCGGCGAGCGCGTGTCGATCGGCTCCTCGAACGCCAGCTCGACGCTCACGAGGTAGGAGTCGAGCGTCCGGATCGGCGTCCGGCCGGGGGCGACGGTCGGCGTCGCCGTCCCCGGGGCGGCGGTCGTCCCGTCGGGGTCGACCGTCCGCGGCGGCGGGCGCTCGACGTAGTTCGGCGCCAGCTCCGGGAACGACAGCGCCAGCATCGGGCCGTACGCGGTGTCCTCGACCGCGAACGACCACCCTGGCGGCGCGTCGACGACCCCCGGCGACCCGGAGACGAGCGCGTCGCCGGCGGGGCTGCTCCCGTTCTCGACCGGGAGCGGGAGGTACAGCGTGACGTCCGTCAGCGTCGCGTCCGGCTGGAGGTACGCCCGGTACTCGGCCGTGTGGCTGTACGACTCGGGGACCGGGCGCGTGAACTGCCAGAACCCGAACGCGAGGACCGCCGCCGCGACGAGGAGAACGACCAGTCCCGCGGCGACGGCGATCCGAAGGCGACGGTTCATCAGGATGACTGGTCGACTCGTGTCATTAAAACGTCACCGCTGCGGGCGGCGAGGCCGTCCCCATCCGCGCGATGGTCGACGCGAGCGGGGGCGACCGCGACCGCGCTCGCGACTCACCCGAGACGGACCGGGTCGTCGTCGGGGACGACCTCGACGCGGACCTCGTCGCCGACGGCGAACTGCGGGTCGCCGGCGTCGGGCCGCGTGACGAGCTTCGCGCCGCCGGCGTCCGGGTCACGCGAGGCGAACAGCGACAGGCCCGTGATCCGCTCGCCGTTCGCCAGTACGGCTACGTCGGCCCAGTCGACGTGGCGGCCGTCGCGCGTGCCGACCTCAGCGCCGAGCAGCGAGACCGGGTCGTCGACGGCGTCGACCGCGTCGGCGGCGCCGTCGGCACCCGCGCCCGGAACGCCGCCGCCGGAGTAGTGCGCGAGGCCGCCGTCGAGCGGTCGCCCGTCGTCGTCGGCGACCGCGGTGAAGCCGTCGGCCGCGAGGTCGCCGGGGCGGGTCGGCGCGTCCAGCACCGCGTAGGAGTCGCCCGTCTCGACGACGGTGCCGGTGCCGTCCCACGACAGCGGCGTCACCTCGCAGTCGACGACCAGCGGGAGCGACCCCGACGCGCGGTAGGGGTTCTTCCCCTGATCGCGGAACTCCAGGTGAACGTGGTTGTCGACCCACCGGCCGAAGAAGCCCGACCGAACCATCTCGCCGAGGGGGTCGCCGACGGCGACCTCCTCGCCCGCCTCCACCGCCGGATCGACGTGGAGCACGCGTGCGACGTGGTCGCCCGCGTCGATCACGATGAGGTGGTCGCGGTCGACGGCGTACTCGCGGTCCGGACAGCCGACCGTTCGGGTGTCGAGCACCTCGCCGGCGACGGGCGAGGCGGCGACGTTCGACTCGGGGTACAGGTCGACCGCGCACGCGCGGTCGTGGGCCGGATACGGCGAGTTGTACAGCGAGAACTTCCGGTAGCGCGCCAGCAGCGACTCCGGGAGGACGACGGGCTCCTGTCGCGCGCGCTCGCCCCCCGCCGCCGGCTCGTCCATACCCGCCGCAGGCGACGCAAACGCTTAGGCGACCCGACTCCCACCGCCGGTCGTGACCGACGAGCGACGAGGCGACGAGGGTCGCGTCCGTGTGTACCGCGGCCGCCGCGAGTCTCGCGAGGGCGACCGCGACGCCACCGCGACGATGCTCGCCGCGGCCGGGGAGTCGGGCGTCCCCGCGGTTCGCGTGTGGGCGCCGGGGCGCTCGCTCGCGTTCGGGCGCCGCGACGCCCACGCGGACGGCTACGACCGGGCGAAGTCCGTCGCCCGCGAACACGGGTTCCCGCCGGTCGAGCGCTCGGTCGGCGGCCGCGCGGTCGCGTACGCCGAGTCGACGCTGGCGTTCGCGCACGCGATCCCCCTCGACGACGCCCGAACGGGTCTGAACGACCGCTACGAGTCGGCGGTCGCGACCGTCCTCGCGGCCCTCCGCGACGCCGGCGCCGACGTGGATCGCGGGGAGCCGCCCGCCTCCTACTGCCCGGGGGACTACTCCGTCCGCGTCGCCGGCGGCGGCAAGGTCGCCGGCATCGCCCAGCGCGTCCGGCAGGACGCCGCGCTGGTCTCCGGCTGCGTCACGGTCGCCGAGCGCGGGCCGATCCGGGCGGTCCTTCGCCCCGTCTACGAGGCGCTCGACGTTCCCTTCGACCCCCATTCGGTCGGCTCCGTCGCGCGAGCCGGCGGCCCCGCCGACCCCGAGACGGTCCGCGAGGCCCTCGAAGCCGGGTTCGTCGGCGACAGAGCGGCCGACGTGCGCGACGTGGCGGATCTCCCGGCGAGCGACGACTGATCCGCCGAACTTACGCCCGCCGCCCGCGCATCGCCGCCAATGACCACGCTGTTCACGAACGCCACGCTCGCGGACGGCTGCGTGCGCGACGTGCTCGTCGAAGGCGAGACGATCGCCCGCGTCGCCGACGCCGGCACGCTCGACACCGCGGACGCCGACGCCGACGAGACCGTCGACTGCGACGGCAAGCACCTGCTTCCGGGCGCCATCGACGCGCACGTCCACTTCCGCGAGCCCGGCTTCGCGCACAAGGAGGACTGGCACACCGGGTCGCGGTCTGCGGCCGCCGGGGGCGTCACGACGGTCGTCGACCAGCCGAACACCGATCCGCCGACCGTCACGGGCGAGGCCGTCGACGAGAAGGCCACGCTGGCCGGGAAGTCGCTCGTCGACTTCGGGATCAACGGCGGCGTGACGGCGGAATGGGACCCCGACTCGCTGTTCGAGCGGCCGATCTTCGCGCTCGGCGAGGTGTTCCTCGCCGACTCCACTGGCGACATGGGAATCGACGCGGACCTGTTCGCCGACGCGGTCGCCCGCGCGGCCGCCGAGGACACCGTCGTCACCGTCCACGCCGAGGACGCCGACCTGTTCGACCGGGCGGCCCTGGAGCGCGCGGGCGACGGAACCGGCCGCGACGCCGACGTGGACGCCTGGAGCGCCTTCCGCACCGCCGCGGCGGAGGCCGCGGCCGTCGATCGCGCGCTCGAGGTCGGCGCCGACTCCGCCGCCGACATCCATATCGCCCACACCTCGACGCCCGAGGGCGTCGACGCCGCCGCCTCCGCGGGCGCGACCTGCGAGGTGACGCCCCACCACCTGTTCCTCTCGCGCGAAAACCTCGACGACCTCGGCACCTTCGGCCGGATGAATCCGCCGCTGCGCAGCGAGCAGCGCCGGGAAGCCGTCTTCGAGCGCGTCGCCGACGGCACCGTCGACATCGTCGCCACCGACCACGCCCCGCACACCCGCGCCGAAAAGGACGGGAGCGTCCGGGACGCGCCCTCCGGCGTCCCCGGCGTCGAGACGATGCTCCCGGTGCTCCTGCAGGAGGTGCGGACGGGGACTCTCACGCTGGAGCGCGTTCGGGACCTCGTCGCCGCGACCCCCGCCGAGATATTCGACGTGGCGGGCAAGGGCCGCGTCGACGAGGGGAACGACGCCGACCTCGTGCTCGTCGACCTCGACGACGCCCGCGAGATCCGCGGCGACGACCTCCACTCGAAGTGCGGGTGGACGCCGTTCGAGGGCCGCGAGGCCGTCTTCCCGGAACTGACGCTCGTGCGCGGCCACGTCGCCTACGACGCCCGCGGCGACGGCGAACGCTTCGGCGACGCCGTCGGCGAGAACGTCCGGGCGTAAGCCCGGGTCGACTGCCGCGCCCGCGCTTACGCCGCCGGCGACTGCCGCCCGGCGCGCCGCCGCGACGAGTCGACACGGCAACGGTTTTCCCCTCGCGCCGCCGTCGCTGAGCCATGGCCGGAAGCCACCCGCTCGCTGGATACACTGAGTTCTGGGACGACGTGATGGCCGACATGGAGGCCACCGCCGAGGAGTACCGCGAGGCGGGCTGGGACGTGCTCGAACTCCACCCGGGCGACGTGACGCCCCTGCCGAACGTCTCGACCGACGGCACCGGGATCGAGGTGGAGCGAACCGGGTTCGACGTGCTCCTCCCGGGCGACGAGTTCGCCGCCGTGCAGGAGCTCGTCGAGGAGTCGGAGACGGCCGAGGAGGGGGCCGCGTTCGACGAGTACGACGCCTACCGCGCCCAGCAGTCGGAGGTCGTGTTCCTCGTCGTCGTGATGAAGGCCGAGGCCGCGGGGCACGCGGTCGCGTTCCCGCTGTACTACGCCGAGCGGCAGGCCGAGCCGATGCTCGAGCGCGCCGACGCCGCGGGCGAACTCCGAACCTACCTCCGCCCGCTCGACGACTCCGAGCGCGTCGTGTTCTCGCTCGCGGATCCGGGGACGCTGTACCCCGAAGGCTGGGACGAATCGGCGGACGAGGAGTAACCCGTCGCGGGTCGGGTCGCAGCCGCGGTCGCCGACCGGCGGACGGGCGCTACACGAACGCCACGTCCTCCAACGTCGCCGTCTCGCCGAACAGCCAGTCGGCGTGCTCGACGGCGTACTCGCGGTGGTCCTCGGTGATGTACCCGAGCGCGTCCTCGATCACGACCGGCCGATAATCACGCAGTCCTGCCGAGCCCGCGGTGTGGAGGACGCAGACGTTCGCGAGCGTCCCGCAGATCAGCAGGTCGTCGACGCCGTGGGCGTCGAGCCACCCCTCCAGGTCGGTGCGGTAGAAGGCGTCGTAGGTGTGCTTCTCGACGACGTGGTCGGCGTCCTCGGCCGGGAGGTCGTCGATCAGTTCCGCGTCCCAGCTTCCCTCGACGACGTGCTCGCCCCAGCGGTCGAACTCGTCGTAGTAGTGGGCGTCCTCGAACTGCTCGGGCGGGTGTACGTCGCGGGTGTAGACCACCGGTGCGCCGGCGTCGGTCGCGCGCTCGACGAGCGTCCCGACGGGGTCGATGGCCGTCTCGCTGGGTTCGGCATAGAGGCTCCCGTCGGGGTGACAGAAGCCGTTCTGCATGTCGACGACGACGACGGCGGTTCGGTCCGGATCGAACGCGTCCTGGTCAGGGGCCATGCCCGACGCTTCGGGCCGGGATCACAAAACCGATCGGCGGGCGGCTCCGTCGATTTGTCTCCCTCCGGCACGCGGACAAGGTACTTCTACCCCCAGACCCATGCGGAGGTATGCGACGATCGGCCCCGCACCCGCTCTCGCGCCTCGCCGCCCTCGTGTTCGCGCTCGCGCTCGTGTGTACCGCCGCGGCGGCACCGCTCGCGGTGGCGACGCCCCCCGCGGCGGACGCGGGGACCGACCGGCTCGCGAACGGGAGCGCGACCGCTGCACAACAGGAGGCCCCGCCCGACCCCGACTCCGACGTGATCGGGTGGGAAGGCGGCTACTGGCACAACGAGAGCATCGACGTCGACCAGTCCGACGGGCTGAGCGACGAGGAGCTCGACGCGTACGTCGCGCGCGGGATGGCCCGCGTCGAGTACCTCCGCGACGCCGAGTTCGACGGCGACGTCCCGGTGTCGGTCATCTCCCGCGAGGAGTACCGGAACCGGAGCGGCGGCGGTCCCAACGCGAACCGCACCGAGTACAACCGCTGGAACGACCAGGTGTGGGAGGGCCTGTTCATCGTCGGCGAGTCGACCGGCTCCGGCGACGCGATCGGCGAGACAGCCGGCTCCTCGGTGCTCGGCTTCTATTCGCCGGCGCAAGACCAGATCACGATCGTCACCGACTCCCCGGACTCGCCGACGATCAACAACGCGACGCTGATCCACGAGCTGGTCCACGCCCTCCAGGACCAGCGCTACGACCTGACGAACGAGACGTACCGCGCCTCCACGCAGGACGGTGACCTCGCCGTCGACGGCGTCGTCGAGGGGGAGGCGAACTACATCGAGACGAACTACGCCCAGCGCTGCGGCGACGAGTGGGAGTGCGTCGACACGCCGCAGGCGAGCGGGGGCGGCGGCGGGGGCGGCAACGGGCCGAACCTCGGCATCCTGCTCACGCTGCTCAACCCCTACTCCGACGGTCCGGTGTACGTGAACGAGATCGTCGAGGAGGGCGGCTGGGACGCCTTCGAGGAGCGGTTCCGGGACCCGCCGGTCTCCTCCGAGCAGGTGATCCACCGGACAGACGAGACGCCGCGGCCCATCGAGTTCGACGACGAGGGGACCAACGGCTGGAGCACGTTCCCGCGCGAGAACCCGCAGCTCGGCCAGAACGGCTCCGACACCGTCGGCGAGGCGTCGATCTACGCGATGTTCTGGTACCAGGCGCGCGAGTACCGCGCCGACACGATCAACCCCAACGGGCTGTTCCAGACGAGCGGCCCGTACGACACGTACAACTACGACGCCGAGCCGTCGAGCGGCTGGGCCAACGACCGGCTGTTCCCGTACCGGAACGGCGAGGGCGACGACGCCGAGTACGGCTACGTGTGGCTCACCGAGTGGGACACCGAGGCGGACGCGCGCGAGTTCCACGACACGTACCTTCGGATGCTCGACGCCCACGACGTGCGCGAGACCGGCGAGGGCTACTACGTCGTCCCCGACGGGCCCTTCGAGGACGCGTTCCTCGTCCGCCTCGACGGCGAGCGGGTCACGATCGTGAACGGGCCCACCGTCGACGACGTGCGGGACATCCGTCCCTCCCTGGAACCCGCCGACACGGACACCGCGGAGAACGGCGACGGGGCCGACGCGACGGCAACGCCCTCCGACACCGACGCGGGTGACGGCGGCGACAACGCCGGCGACGACAGCGGCGACAACGCGGCCGCCGGCGACGACACCTCCGGCACGACCGAGGTCGGCGGCGCCGGGTTCGGCTTCGGCGTCGCCGCCGTCGCGGTCGCGTTCGCGGGGCTGCTGGCCCGACGACGGCGCTGACGCGGCCACCGCGCGGCGGGGTTCCGTGGTTCCGTCCTCGCGAAGATTCCCGAGTCGTCGCTCCCGTCGGCGCCGGCCGAACGCTTTTCGCGTCGGCTCTCCTGGCTCCGAGGACGACCGTGCGCGCCGCGTTTCCCGTCCTGATGGCCGCGATGCTCGCGCTCGCCGGCTGTAGCGCCCCCACCGCCGTCCCGTCTCCGGGCGACGACTGGTCGTACCCCGAGGACCCGCCCAGCGATCGCCTCGGCTGGGAGGCGGGCGTCTGGTGGAACGAGTCGATCGACGTGAACCAGAGCGACGGCCTCGACGCCGCCGAGCGCGAGGCGCTCGTCGCCCGGACGATGGCGCGGATCGAGCGGATCCGCGGGCTGGAGTTCCGCGAGCGCGTGCCGGTGGAGGTGATCTCCCGAGCCGAGTACCGCGAGCGCTCCGTGTTCGGCGGCGACCGTTCCGACGGGTACGGCGCCTGGCACAACCAGGTGTGGGAGGCGGCGCTGATCGTCGGCGAGGACCGCGACGTCGCCCGGGAGTTCGACGCGCTGTACGGCGGATCGGTCCAGGGGTACTACACGCCCTCGGAGGACCGGATCGTCGTCGTTTCGGACGCCGACGAGCCCCGGATCGATCGCGCGACGCTGGCACACGAACTGGTCCACGCGCTGCAGGACCAGCACTTCGGCTTCGTCGGCACCCGCACGCGCGACGCCGGCCTCGCGCACAACGGCCTCACCGAGGGCGACGCCCGCTACGTCGAGACGCGCTATCTCGACCGATGCGCGGCCGGCCCCGGCAACGAGACCGCGACCGGCGCCGTCGGCTGGGCGTGCGTCCCGCGCCCCGAGCGCGCCGGCGGCGGGGGCGGGGGCGAGCCGGTGAACCAGGGCCTGTTCACGTACGTCTACCAGCCGTACGCCGACGGCCCGGCGTTCGTCCACCGCCTCCGAGAGCGCGACGGGTGGGCCGCGGTGAACGACGCCTACGACGACCGGCCCGTCTCGACCGAGCAGACGATCCACCCCGAGCGCTACCCCGCGGACCGCCCCGAGGAGGTCACGGTCCCCGACCGGTCGGGCGGGCGCTGGTCGCGGTTCGATCTCGACCGGCCGACCGAGCGGCTCGGGGAGGCGGGGCTGTTCGCGACGTTCTGGTACAACGACTACGCCGGCGGGGATCACCTCGCCGACGACCTGCCGTACTCGACGCGGAACTACACCGCCGGCCCCTCAGATGGCTGGGCGGGCGACCGCCTCGTCCCGTACCGCCGCGGCGACGGGGAGCACGCCGCCTACGGCTACGTCTGGGCGATCCGGTTCGACAGCGTCGCGGAGGCCGTCGAGTTCCGGCGGTCCTACCGCGCGATGCTCCAGCTCCGGCTGGGCGCCCGCGTCGTCGACCGCGAGGCCGGCATGTATCGGGTGCCCGACGGGCCGTTCGCGGACGCCTTCCGCATCGAGCGCGACCGAAGAACTGTCGTGATCACGAACGCCCCGACCGTGAGCGCCCTCGACGCCGTCCGCGACCCGCCCGGCTGACCGACCTGCGACGGCCGCACCGCGTCGGGCGGATGGCGTGACTTTTTGCGTCGCCGCGGCGAATCCGGGACCATGACCTCCTCGCCCCCCGCGTTCGACATCGTCGGGGCCGACGCCGTCCGCGACGGGTCGGCGACGGACGCGTACTTCGACCGGACCGTCGAGACGCTGCGCCACGCCGACCGGAACCCGCACGTCGTCGCCGAGGTGACCGCCGACCAGTTCCCCGACGGCGACTTCGAGCTGCTGGCGGGCGTGAAGGACGCCGCGGCGCTCCTCGCGGGTCACGACGTGGACGCCGACGCCTTGCCGGAGGGGACCATGTTCGACGGCGGCCCGGTCCTGCGGATCGAGGGGACGTACCTGGAGTTCGCGGCCCTGGAGACCTCGCTGCTGGGCTTCCTCTCGCACGCCTCCGGGGTCGCCACCGCCGCGCTGGAGTGTCGCCGCGCCGCGCCCGACTCGAACGTGCTCTCCTTCGGCGCGCGCCACGTCCATCCCTCGATCGCCGCGATGGTCGAGCGCAGCGCGCTCGTGGGAGGCCTCGACGGCTTCTCGCACGTCGCCGCCGGCGAAGTGCTCGGCCGGGAGCCGTCGGGGACGATGCCCCACGCGCTGCTCATCTGCTTCGGCCGCGGCAACCAGGCGGACGCCTGGCGCGCGTTCGACGAGGCCGTTCCAGAGTCCGTGCCGCGGATCGCCCTGTGTGACACCTACTCCGACGAGAAGGAGGAGGTGATCCGGGCCGTCGAGACGCTCGGCGACCGCCTCGACGGCGTCCGCCTCGACACCACCGGTTCCCGCCGCGGCGACTTCCGCCACATCGTCCGCGAGGTGCGATGGGAACTCGAGGCCCGCGGCTACGGCGACGTCGACGTGTTCCTCTCGGGCGGGCTCGGCCCCGCGGAGCTCACCCGGCTCCGGGACGTCGCCGACGGCTTCGGCGTCGGCGGCCACGTCTCCAACGCCGACCCCGTCGACTTCGCGCTCGACATCGTCGAGGTCGACGGCGAGCCCGCGGCCAAGCGCGGGAAACTCTCCGGAACCAAGGAGGTGTACCGCACCCCCGACGGCGGCCACCACGTCGGCCTGCGCGGCCGCGACGGTCCGGCTGACGGCGAGTCGCTCATGGAGCCGCTGATCCGCGACGGCGAGGTCGTCCGGGAGTTCGACATCGACGACGCCGCCGGGCGGGCGCTGGCGGACGCGACGCAGGTCGGGTTCGGCGGGGAATAACGTCGGATTCGGCGGGGGATACGTGAACAGGTCGAGATGCGGAGACGCAACGGGGCGTGAGCCTTCGGCTTCTCGAATCAGTTAGCGAGCGTCGTCGCGGTCGATCCTCGCTACAGCTGCTCGACGCTGCCGCCGTCGCGGCGCTCGCGGAACACCTGGCCGTCGATGAGCGTCACCATGGTGTCGTCGTCCTGCCAGGCCATCGGCGAGAGGCCCGCCTTGCGGCAGACGCGCGAGAGGTAGCGCTCCTTGCTCCAGTCGTTCTCGACGGGGATCGTCGGGTAGAGCCAGCCGTGGTGGCCGTTGTGGTCGATGGCGACGCCGTGGCGGCCGAGTTCGAGGTCGGCCACCGGGTCGTTGGTGAGCGTGACCTCGGAGACGACGTACGTCGAGACGAGAACGGAGTCCAGTTCCTTCGGTTCGAGTTCGGAGCCGCCGGTGTCGTCGGAGGCCGCCTTGATCGCCGCCTCGACGATGGCGTGGCCGAGCTGGTCTTTCCCCCGATACGACCCCGCACAGCCGCGCATCCGCCCTCTGCCCCGCGTCGACTGGAGTCGGACGAACGCCCCGGTTCGCGCGTAGAAGGCGTCGCGCATGCTACCCGGCTGTTCGCGCTGGCCCTGAAGTACGTACGCCTCGACCGACTCCCGGGCGAGCTCGACCGCGCGTGCACCGTCCTCGTAGGTGAGCTGCGCGGTCTTCGCTTCGGACATACCTCTGCTGGGGCCCGTGCTAACTTGAAGTCTTCCCTCTTCATGCGGGTTACTCACACGCTATCTTCGAAGGGGCGGCGACGCGACCGATCGCGGCCGTCTCACGCGTGCCCGTGCGACCGGCTCACGCACGCCCGTCGCGGCCCCGAACGCTTTATCCGAGGGACCGGCGTACCTCGGATCGGCAGAGGGAGCCCGACCCCCGTGCGCTCGACCCTCTCGGGCGACGGCGCATGAGGAAAGTCCCCCCACCCCCGGACGGGCGACCGGGCGCAAGCCCGGAGTCGGAGACGGCTGGCTCTGGAACAGCAACGAGACCCCCCGCCCCGACCGATGAGGTGCGCGCGGCGACCGAAACGGTCGCCGCGACCGCCCGCGGCGACGCCGCGGGCGGGCGAACCGACCCGAGAGGGAAGGGAGCTAACCCACCGAGGGCCGTGGTTCACGCCGCGAGACGGGCGGGAACGGATGGAACGGCGAATCCTCGCCGGTGCAAGTCCGCGTCGACGGGCGGCCGCGGCGGCCGCCCCGATGGTAGTCCGGGTGCTCGCGCCTCGCGCGAGCGACCGGGGCACGCGCCCCGCGACCGACGCGGACGCTCAGCCGAATGTCGGGCCGAACAGAAGGGGGCTTACTCCCCTCAGCCGCTCTCGCGCTCGTCAGCGACGGCGCCGCGATCCCGCGAGTCCCGACGGTAGGCGGGCGACTACCGTCCGACGACGGTCGTGCGAGTGTCTGACACGCACCCGACTAACTAAAACCGATGGACCACCAACTCCCGGTGTGGACAGCAGAGAACTCACGGCGGCCCTCGAGCGCGAGTTCGGGGGGACCGAGGCGGCCCGTCGGACCGTCGCCCGCCAGGCGCGGGACCTGGCCGACTCCGGCGTGATCGAGGCGGACCGCGGCCACGAGCTCACCGTGGCGGACGTCATCGAGAACATGGCGGACGCCCCCGACGACCACGACCTGGTCGAACGATGGAACTGGTGGCTCGGCTCGCTGGAGACCGCCTACGGCGGCTACGAGCGGTTCACGGTCCGGTTCGTCGACGACGGCCCGGACGTGAACGCCTGAGGAGCGTCCGCGTCGACACGCGTCGTCGCCGTCGCGCCCTCCGTCGCAGCCTTCCCTCCGCGTCGCCGCCGCCGCACGCGACCCCGCCCGATCCCCGATCCCTCCGCCCCGCCCTCCGCGTGGCCCGGTCCCCGAGTCTCGGGCTCGCGATGACCGGCCCGGTGCGCGACCGCCCACGCCGCCCGTGACGACGGCTCCCGAATCCTTTTGGTACCGACTGACGCGGGTTCGGGTATGGACACGGACATCGAGCCCGGCGAGTACGCCCCCGTTCCCGGCTGTACGGACCTGTACTACCTCGACACGGACATGTACGCCACCGCCAACTACGGCTCGGTGTACCTCCTCGACGCCGAGCGCCCCGCGGTGATCGACACCGGGCTCGGCTCCAACCGCGAGTACCTCTTCGACGCGCTCGACGACCTCGGGATCACGCCCGAGTTCGTCCTCCCCACGCACGTCCACCTCGACCACGCCGGCGGCGCCGGCTTCCTCGCCGAGCGCTACCCGGACGCGACGGTGCTGATCCACGAGTCGGCGGTCGAGCACCTCGTCGACCCGACCCGACTCGTCGCGGGGACGAAGGCCGCCGTCGGCGACCAGTGGCAGTTCTACGTCGAACCCGAGCCGATCCCCGAGGAGCGGGTGGAGCCGCTCTCGGGCGGCGAGACGCTCGACCTGGGCGACCGCGACCTCGACGTGCACCACGCGCCGGGGCACGCCCCCCATCAGGTGATCTTCCACGACCGCGGCGACGACGTGGTGTTCACCGCCGACGCCGCCGGCATCTACGTCCCGCAACTGGACACCATCGAGCAGACCTCGCCCCCCTCGCAGTTCGACCTCCACGGCTGTCAGGACGACGCCGACATGATCCGCGACCTCGACCCCCGGTACCTCTGCTTCGGCCACTTCGGTCCCCGCGAGTTCGACGACGGGATGCTCGCCGGCTACAAGCGCACGCTCGCCGAGTGGGTCGAGGCGGTGCGCCAGCGACGCGAGGAGCTGGGCGACGACGAGGCCGTGCTCGACCACTTCGCCGAGCACGCGCCCCAGGAACTCATCGACGTGTGGGGCGAGCGGAAGGCGCGGGAGGAACAGCGCATGAACACCCGCGGCGTGCTCGGCTACCTCGACTACATGGAGAAGCAGGGCGAGACGATCTGAGGAGAGGGGCGGCTCGGGTTCGGGCTCGCCGCCGCCGGCGAAAACAACGCCGAACAACGGGCGACGCGAGGGGACCGACTTATTACGGGCGCCGCGACAGGGAGTGGCATGGATTGGCGCCAGGCGGAACGCGAGTACGACCCGGGGGTCACCCGGGACTCGCTGGCGGCGACGTTCGACGCGAGCGCCCGCGAGCACGCCGACCGGGTCGCACAGCGGTACAAGGGCGGGGTGTACGACAGGTCGCTCGTCCGGTCGGGCGTCGTCGACGACGCGCTCGACGGCGAGTTCGCGGACCTCACGTACGCCGAGATGCGCGATCTCGTGCGTCGGCTCTCGGCCGGCTTCCGCGAACTCGGCGTCGCCCCCGGCGACCGCGTCGGGATCTTCTCGAACACGCGCATGGAGTGGGCCCACGGCGACTTCGCCCTGCTCGGCGCGGGCGCGGTCGTCACGACGGTGTACAAGTCGTCGTCGCCGGAGCAGGTCCGGCACCTCCTCGACGACCCCGGCGCCTCCGGCGTCGTCGTCGAGAACCGCGACCTGCTCGACCGCGTGGTCGCCGTCGAGGACGACCTCGACCTGGAGTTCGTCGTCCTGATCGACGGCGAGACGCACGAGCGCGATGACGTGTACACGCTCGGGGAGGTCCACGACCTCGGCGCCGCGGTCGACCCCGGCGACGGCTGGGTGATCGACCGCGACCTCGACGACCTCGCGAGCCTCATCTACACCTCCGGCACCACCGGCACCCCGAAGGGGGTCGAGCTCACCCACCGCAACTTCCTCGCGAACGTCGACCAGTGCATGCGCCGGTTCGGCCCCCGGCCGGACAAGCCGGCGTCCCTCCCGGTCGTCGACGAGGAGAGCGTCACGCTGTCGTTCCTCCCGCTCGCGCACGTGTTCGAGCGCCTCGCCGGGCACTTCATGATGTTCGCGGCGGGCGCAACGGTCGCGTACGCCGAGTCGCCGGACACGCTCCGGGAGGACTTCGGGCTCGTCCGCCCGTCGACGGCGACGAGCGTCCCCCGCGTCTACGAGAAGCTGTACGCCGCGATCCGCGAGCAGGCGTCCGAATCGAGCGTGAAGGAGCGGATCTTCAACTGGGCGACCGGCGTCGGCCGCGAGTACCACCGCGCCGACGATCCGGGCGTCCTCCTCCGGACGCGTTACGCGCTCGCGGACCGGCTCGTCTTCTCGAACGTGAAGGAGGCGCTGGGCGGCAACGTCGAGTTCTTCATCTCCGGCGGGGGGTCGCTGTCGGCGGACCTGTGCGAACTGTATCACGGGATGGGCGTCCCCATCCTGGAGGGGTACGGCCTCACCGAGACGGCGCCGGTCGTCGCGGTGAACCCGCCCGAGGAGCCGAAGGTCGGCACGATCGGACCGCCCGTCCACGGCGTCGAGGTCCGCGTCGACGACGCCGTCGAGGGCGCCGGCGGCGACGGCCCGGTCGACGGCGACGGCGCGGTCGACGGCGACGGCGGCGCGGTGGGCGAGCTGCTCGTCCGCGGGCCGAACGTGTTCCGCGGCTACCACCGCCTCCCCGAGCGGACCGAGGAGGCGTTCGTCGAGATCGACGGCGAGCGCTGGTTCCGCACCGGCGACGTGGTCGAGATCCGCGAGGACGGCTACGTCGCGTTCCGCGAGCGCGCCAAGCAGCTGATGAAGCTGTCGACGGGCAAGTACGTCCCGCCGGGCGCCATCGAGGACGCCTTCGCCGCGAGCGAGTACGTCGAGCAGGCGATGGTGATCGGCGACGCGCGGAAGTTCGTCTCCGCGCTCGTCGTCCCGAACCTCCCGGCGGTGCGGGAGTGGGGCGACGCGCAGGGGTACGACCTCCCGGCCGACGACGACGCGCTGTGTCGCGACGACCGCGTTCGTGGGCTCATGCAAGCGGAGGTCGACCGCGTCAACGAGGACTTCGAGTCCCACGAGACGATCAAGCAGTTCCGGGTCGTCGCCGAGGAGTTCTCCGAGGAGAACGACCTGCTCACCCCTACGATGAAGAAGAAACGGCGCAACATCCTCGACCGGTACGCGGACGACATCGGGAGCATGTACGCGGAGTCGTAGGCCCGCCGCGACTCGGATCATCGATCCCCGCAACGCACCACCGACCCCCGGCGATTCGGCCGAAACGACCCTACACGCCTCGCCGCGGTAGCCGTCTTTTTATCTACACCGACCGAGCACGTGATATGGAGGTGAGGAGATGTCGGCCGGCGCCGGGCAACTGATCGCGATCGTCGCCGTCATCATCGCCACCGGCGTCGCCGCGCAAGTGCTCTCCGACCGGTTTCAGCTCCCGAGCATCATCTTCCTCATCGCCGCGGGGATCGCCCTCGGACCCGAGGGGCTGGGGATCGTCACCCAGGAGACGTTCGGGCTGACTGGGCTGTCGACCATCGTCGGGCTCTCGGTCGCGATCATCGTGTTCGAGGGGGCGTTCCACCTCAAGATCGACGAGCTCCGGCAGGCGCCCGCGGCGTCGCTCCGGCTCGTCACGGTCGGCGCCGCCATCGCGTTCGTCGCGACGACCGCGGTCGTGCGGGTCGCGATCGGCGTCGACTGGCTCGTCGCCGCGCTCATCGGGGCGCTGCTCGTGGCGACGGGGCCGACGGTGATCGCGCCCATCCTGGAGGTGGTGCCGGTTCGCGACAAGGTCGCCACCGCGCTCGACACCGAGGGGATCGTCAACGACGTGACCGCGGCGATCCTCGCGGTCGTCATCTTCGAGGCGATCGTCTCCGACACGACCGACCCCGTCGAGCTGATCGCGCTGTTCGCCGAACGCCTCGGCGTCGGGGTCGTCGTCGGCGTCGCCGTGGCCGCGGTCGTCTACTACGCGCTCCGGTACGTGGACCTCTCGCCGGGCAACGCCCCGCAGAACGCGCGCCTGCTCGTGCTTGCGGGGGCGCTGGTCGCGTACGGCGAGGCGAACTTCGTGCGAACGGAGGCGGGGATCGCGGCGGTCGCGGTCGCCGGCATCCTGCTCGGGAACGCCGACATCCCCTACGAGGAACAGGTCACGGACTTCAAGGGCGACATCACCCTGCTGGTCCTCTCGTTCGTGTTCATCTCGCTGGCGGCGCTGTTGGAGTTCGACAACCTGATCCGGCTGGGTCTCGGCGGGCTCGTCGTCGTCGCCGCGGTGATGTTCCTCATCCGGCCGGCGCTCGTCATGCTGTCGACGGTCGGGGACAGCTTCCAGCGCAACGAGCGCGTGTTCATGTCGCTGGTCGGTCCGCGCGGCATCATCCCGGCGTCGGTCGCCACCCTGTTCGCCGTCGAGCTGGCGAACGCGGGCATGGAGTCGGCGGCGAACGCGCTCGTGGGCACCGTCTTCCTCGTCATCATGGCGACGGTGGTGCTGGAGGGCGGGTTCGCCAGACAGATCGCGGAGAAGCTCGACGTCATACCCATGCGTGTACTCATCATCGGGGGCGGGAAGGTGGGCCGGACGCTCGCCGACCGCCTCGACGACCGCGGCGAGAACGTGGTCATCATCGAGAACGACGAGGAGGTCGTACAGACCGCCAGAAACGAGGGCCACACGGTCCACATCGGCGACGGCACCGACACGGACGTGCTCCGTTCGGCCGGCGCCGAGAACGCCCGCGTCGTCGTCGCCGCCACCGGGGACGACGACGCGAACCTGCTCGTGGCCCAGTTGGCCGAGTCGAAGTTCGCCCCCGAGACGATCCTCGCCCGGGCGAACAACCCGAACAACGTCGAGGCGTTCGAGGAGCTGGGCGTCCGCACCGTCTCGTCGGTGTTCGCGACCGCACAGGCGCTCGACAACTACATCGAGCGCCCCGCGCTCGCCAACTGGATGGGCGAGATCGGCCGCTCGGGCGACGTTCAGGAGATCGAGATCACCTCCGAGGACACGAACGGCAAGACGGTCGCCGATCTCGGCTCCGAGCTCCCCGGGAACAGCCTGATCGCGCTCGTCGCCCGCGACGGCGAGACGCACGTCCCGGACCCGGAGTTCGCCCTGCGGAGGGGCGACCGCGTCACCGTCATCGGCGACCGCGAGGACGTACGGGCCGCGATGCGGCGGCTCCACCCGGAGTAGCGACTCCCGATCGGCCCGCCGACCACGCCCGATCCGCCGCCGGACCGTCCCATCGGACCCCCCGGCGCCGCGGCCGCAATTCCTGCCTGTTTATCATCCCGGATCCGGAACACCTCGTGTAATGGTCGTCGGAGACATCTCGACGGGAACGGACGTGGCCGTCATCGGGGCCGGCCCCGGTGGCTACGTCGCCGCCATCCGCGCGGCACAGCTGGGGCTCGACACGACCCTCATCGAGAAGGACGCCTACGGGGGAGCCTGTCTCAACCACGGTTGCATCCCCTCGAAGGCGTTCATCCACGGCGCGAACGTCGCCCACGAGGCGGGCAACGCCGAGGAACTGGGCATCTACGCCGACCCCGCGGTCGACGTGGAGCGCATGCAGCGCTGGAAGAGCGGCGTCGTCGACCGCCTCACCGGCGGCGTCGAGAAGCTGTGCAAGGCCAACGGCGTCAACCTCGTCGAGGGGACCGCCACGTTCGCCGACGAGAACAAGCTGCGCGTCGCCCACGAGGGCGCCGGCCAGGGCAGCGAGTCCATCGAGTTCGAGCACGCCATCGTCGCCACGGGGTCACGCCCGATCCAGATCCCCGGCTTCGAGTTCGACGGCGAGCACGTGCTCTCCTCGCGCGACCTGCTCGGGATGGAGTCGCTCCCGGACAGCCTCGTCGTCGTCGGCGCCGGCTACATCGGCATGGAGCTGTCGACGATGCTCGCGAAGCTGGGCACCGACGTGACCGTGGTCGAGATGCTCGACGACGTGCTCCCCGGCTACGAGGAGGACGTGCAACGGATCGTCCGCAAGCGCGCGGAGGAGCTCGGCGTCGAGTTCCACTTCGGCGAGGGCGCCGCCGGCTGGGAGGAGACGGCCGAGGGCGGCGTCGCCGTTACGACCGAGACCGAGGAGGGCGAGGAGGCGGAGTACCTCGCGGATCAGGTGCTCGTCGCCGTCGGTCGCTCGCCCGTCACCGACACGCTGGAGCTGGAGAACGCCGGCCTCGAACCGAACGAGAACGGGTTCCTCGAAACGGACCACCAGGCCCGCACCGACGTGGACTCGATCTTCGCCGTCGGCGACGTGGCCGGCGAGCCGATGCTCGCGCACAAGGCCAGCGCGGAGGGGATCGTCGCCGCGGAGGTCGCCGCCGGCGAGCCCGCCGCCCTCGACTATCAGGCCGTGCCCGCGGCCGTCTTCACGGAACCGGAGATCGCGACCGTCGGGCTCACCGAGGCGGAGGCCGCCGAGGAGGGGTTCGAGCCTGTCGTCGGCGAGATGCCGTTCAACGCCTCCGGTCGCGCACTGACGACCACCCACACCGAGGGCTTCGTCCGGATCGTCGCCGACGAGGGGACCGGCTTCGTGCTCGGCGGGCAGATCGTCGGCCCCGAGGCGTCCGAGCTGATCGCCGAGCTCGCGCTCGCCGTCGAGATGGGCGCCACCCTGGAGGACGTGGCCGCGACGATCCACACCCACCCGACACTCGCGGAGGCGACGATGGAGGCCGCCGAGAACGCGATGGGGCGGGCGATCCACACGCTGAACCGGTAGTCCGGTCGGCCCGCCGGTCGGTCTCCGACGTGCGATGACGCCGTTCGCGTCACGCTTTTCACACGACGCGGAGTCGATCCGCCATGGGTCTGTTCGACCGCGACACGGACATGAGCGAGTCCGACGACGAGGGCGACGACGCCGCCGACGGTGCCGACGCCGACGGGCCGACGTTCGAGCCGATCGCCGGCACCGCGGACGGCGACGGGGCCGACGGCGAGGACGACGCGGACGAGGGGGACGTGCTCTCGAAGCTCGTCGGCGCGAACTTCCGCGACGACGACTTCAACGGGACGCTCAAGCGCGCGGTCGACGTGGAGGCCGGCGTCGTGCTGTACGCCTATTCCAACAACACCACGAACACGGGCGGGCTGGCGGCGGTCCCGATCGACGAAACGAGGCTGCTGGACGAGTAGCGACCGCCGGACGCGACGTTCCGGGTCCCGTGGGCCTTTCCGTCGCCGGCGTGTTTCGACCCGTAATGAGCGACGCCGAGGACGACCACGGCGACTTCTCGTCGATCCGTGAGTCCGTCGACGGCAACCCGATGACCGGGTTGCTCCGCTACTGCGTGCCGTACTGGCCGCGGCTGTCGGTGGGGCTGGCGGCGGCGATCACCACGCGACTCGCCCGGCTGCTCCCCTCGCTGCTCGTCGCGGCGGCCATCGATCGCGTGATCCTCGGGAGCGGCGAGCCCGGCCTGCTCGCGCAGGCCGGGCTGTTGCCCGGCGGCACCATCGCGGGGGAGGCCGCGCGGTTGGCCTTCCTCCAGCGGCTCGTCGTCATCGCCGCGCTGGCGTACCTGATCCGGTCGGTGACGCGCTTCGCCTCGCGGTACCTGTTCCAGTCGACCGCCCAGAAGGTGCAACGCGACCTCCGCAACGACACCTACGATCACATGCAGCGCCTCTCGCTGGGGTTCTTCGCGGACCACCAGACCGGCGCGATGATGTCCGTGCTCAACCAGGACGTGAACCGCCTAGAGCAGTTCCTCAACACCGAGATCCGACAGGGGATCCGGGTCGTCGCCACCGTCGGCGGCATCGCGGCGATCATGTACACCTACTCGCCGAAGCTCGCGCTCGTGGCGCTCGCGCCGGTGCCGATCATCGGGCTGGCGTCGGGACGGTTCCTCACGTGGATCGAGCCGAAGTACCGCGGCATCCGCGAGACGGTCTCGCGGCTCAACTCCCGCCTGGAGAACAACATCGGCGGCGCCCGCGTCATCAAGGCGTTCAACCGCCACGACTTCGAGCTCGACCGCGTCGCCGCCCAGAGCGAGCGGTACCACGACGAGAAGGTCGAAGCGATCCGCGCGCGGCGGGCGTTCTTCTCGGGGCTGCGGCTGCTCACCGGCGTCGTCTTCGTCGCCATCCTCTGGATCGCCGGCAGCGACATCATCCGCTACGGCCTCGGCAACACCGACCCCGCGACGCTCACCGCCGGCTCGGTCGCGCTGTTCTTCCTCCTCCTGCGCCGGCTCTACTCGCCGATGCGCCGCGTCGGCAAGACCGCCAACAAGTACCAGCTCGCAAAATCCAGCGCCGAGCGCGTGTTCGGCGTGCTCGGTTACGACCCCGCGGTCACCTCCCCGGCCGACCCCTACGTCCCCGAGTCGGTCGACGGCCGGGTGACGTTCGACGAGGTCCGCTTCGGCTACACCGACGAGGAGGAGGTCATCTCCGGGATCGATCTGGACGTGGAGCCGGGCGAGACGGTCGGCCTCGCGGGCACCACCGGCGCCGGGAAGTCGACGCTCCTCAAGCTCATCCCGCGCTTTTACGACGTTGACTCCGGCGCCGTCGAGGTCGACGGCGTCGACGTGCGCGAGTACGACCTCACCGAACTCCGCGAGCACATCGGCATCGTCGAGCAGAACCCCTACATGTTCTCTGGGACCGCCGCCGAGAACATCGGCTACGGCGACCTCTCGGCGCTCGATCGGGACGCGGCGGGGGCTGTCGCCGGCGACGGTGCCGACGAGCGTGCCGGCCGGGGCGGGACCGACGACGGGCCCGGCGAGCGCATCGTCGAGGCCGCGAAGGCGGCCGAGGCCCACGAGTTCATCACGGACCTCCCGGACGGCTACGACACCCAGATCGGCGAGCGCGGCGTCAAGCTCTCGGGCGGCCAGCGCCAGCGCATCGCCATCGCGCGCGCCCTCCTGAACGACCCGGAGATCATCGTCCTCGACGAGGCGACCTCAGACGTGGACACCGAGACGGAGGAGCTGATCCAGCGCAGCCTCCGTCGGCTCATCGCCGACCGGACGGCGTTCGTCATCGCCCACCGGCTGTCGACCATCCGCGACGCCGACCGCGTCGTCGTCATGGAGGACGGCCGGGTCATCGAGCAGGGCTCACACGACGAGTTGGTCGCCGCCGACGGCGACTACGCGGACCTGTGGGCCCGGCAGGCGGGCGACGGCGAGGAGGCGGAGTCGCTGGCGGCGGCCGACGATTAGGGCGAGGCGCGAGCGGAGCGAGCGCCTCGGGAAGTCGAGCGGGGAGCAACGCGACCCGCGAGACGCGAGCGAAGCGAGGTCGACCGAAGTCCTCGTGAGCGGAGCGAGTCTCGCGGAGGGAGACCTCGGACCACGGCGGAGCGGTCCTCGTGCCGCTCTGACCACGAATCGCGCCGCCGACCGTCCCGGGCCGATCGCGGACCCGCGCAGCTGGAACCGCCGCAACACTGTTTGTCTGGGGTGTCGCCGCTACGGCCGTCATGGGTGAGCGACGATGAGCGACGACCGGGAGGGGGGCCCGGGTGAGGACCCGTCGGGCGCGACGCTGTCGTATCGGAACATCCTGGAGCGGGAGATGGAAAGCGCCCTCAAGGAGATCGACCGCCCGTCGAAGGGAGTGTTCCTCTCGGGGCTCTCGGCCGGGCTCAACCTCAGCTTCGGCGCGCTGTTCATGGCGATGGTGCTCACGTTCTCCGGCGGCTTCGACTCCGCGCTCACCCGACAGGCGGCGCTCGCGGGCATCTCCGCGATCGCGTTCCTCTTCGTCGTCGTCGGGCAGACGGAGCTGTTCACCGCCCACACGACGATGGCGGTCCTCCCGCTGGCGAACGGCGACGCCTCCCCGGCGGAGGTGCTCCGGCTGTGGAGCGTGGTGTACGTCTCGAACCTGGTCGGCTGTGCGGCGTTCGTCGGGGTGATCGCCGCCGTCGGCGAGCCGATGGGGATCGCGGAGGCGTCGGCGTTCGGCACGCTCGCGGACGCGCTGTTGGGGCTCCCGTGGTGGGTGACGCTCCTGTCGGGCGTCGTCGCGGGCTGGCTGATGGGGCTGGCGACGTGGCTGTCGGCCGCCAGCAGGGACACCGTCGGCCGCGTCCTGCTGGTGTTGCTCGTCACGGCGACCATCGGGTTCGGGCCGTTCCACCACGCGATCCTCGGGACGACCGAGGTGCTGGCGGCGCTGGCGCTGACCGACGGCGTCACGGTCGCCGACTTCGCCGGCTTCCTCGTCACGACGACCGTGGGGAACGTCCTCGGCGGCGGCGTGTTCGTCGGCCTGCTCAACTACGGACACGTCGCGCTCGCGGGCGACCCGCAGGACGTCGAGTTCGACGCGGGCGGCGGGGACTGATCCGCGGGACGGACTGACCCGCGGGGCGGACCGATACCCGGGACGGTGACCGCCTCGCGTGCGCGCCCGCGCTCGCCAGAGGGTATTTCCGGCTCGCTCCCCTGTTCCTGTCCATGAGTACGAGACCCCCGGGCCCCCGCGGCGAGCCCCTGTTCGGGAACGGGCGGCGCTACTCCCGGGACCCCTTCTCGTTCATGACCGACGTGGCGGACGCCTACGGCGACGTGATCCGCCTCGATCTGGGTCCGCGGGAGACGTACATGCTCACGAACCCCCGCGACATCGAGCGCGTCCTCGTGTCGGACTGGTCGGCGTTCGGCAAGCCGAGCCTCGACGACGCCGTCGACGACCTCCTCGGCGACGGCCTGCTGATGAGCGAGGGCGACCGCTGGCGGCGACAGCGCGACCTCGCGAACCCCGCGTTCCACGCTCGCCGCATCGCCGGCCTCGACGACGCGATCGTCTCGCACACGACCGACGCGCTCGCCGGCTGGGGGAACGGCGACCGGATCGACGTGCAACTGGAGCTCGCGCGCCTCACTGTCCGGATCATCGTCACCGCGATGTTCGGCACCGGCATCGACGAGGGGACCGTCAAGACCGTCCAGCGGAACCTCGAACCGCTCGGGCAACGGTTCGAGCCGAACGCGATGCGCGCGGTGATCCCGAACTGGGCGCCGACCCGGGAGAACCGCGAGTTCCACGACGCCGTCGCGACGCTCGAGGGCGTCATCGACGACCTCGTGGCGCGCCGCCGCGGCACCGAGGAGACGGCACCCGACCCCGCCGGCGACGCCGTCGACTCCCCGATGCCGATGGACCTGCTGTCGATCCTCCTTCGCGCCCACGAACGGGGCGAGCAGACCGAACAGGACCTCCGGGACGAACTGATGACGATGCTGCTCGCGGGCCACGACACGACCGCCCTCGCGCTCACCTACACGTTCTACCTGCTCTCGCGACACCCCGAGGCGAAGGCGCGGTTCCAGCGGGAGGTGGACGCCCTCGACGGGACCCCGACCGCGAGCGACGTTCGGGACCTGGAGTACACCGACCGCGCCCTCTCGGAGGCGATGCGGCTGTACCCGCCAGTCTACACCCTGTTCCGCGAGTCGAAGGTCGACACCCGCGTCGCCGGCTACCGGGTTCCGCAGGGCTCGCTCGTCATGCTCCCGCAGTGGGTCGTCCACCGCTCCGGGCGGTGGTACGACGACCCGGAGGCGTTCGACCCCGACCGCTGGGCCCCCGAGCGCGCCCGCGAGCGACCACGGTTCGCGTACTTCCCGTTCGGCGCCGGGCCGCGCCACTGCATCGGCAAGCAGTTCTCGCTGCTGGAGGCGAAGCTCATCCTCGCGACCGTCGGGCGCGCGTTCGATTTCGCGTACGAGGGCCCCGAGCTGGACCTTCGGGGGTCGCTGACGATGCACCCCGACCACCCGATGCCGCTGCGGCTCTCGGAGCGCTGAGGAAGAGCCGGTGTCGGATCGACGCCCGGATCCAGGCACCCCCCAACTCGGACCCCTCACCCCCGAAGCGGCACTCGCGCGGCGATCTCCTTGTACTCGCGCGTCCAGATCCCGAGCTCGTCGACCGTCCAGCGCACGTCGTCGAGGTCGCGCTCACGCAGTCGCGCGACCGCAGCCGCCGGATCGCCCGGTCCCTCGTACCCCCGCGCGAGCGTGACGTGCGGGACGTAGTCGGCCTTCTCAAGCCCCTCGACGGCGCCGAACTCCCGGACGAGCCGCTCGTGAAGCGTTCGGAGCGGATCCGTCGCCGGCGCGTCGCCGGAGCCTGCGGCGTCGTCGCTCGCGTCGCCGGCGCGGTCCGCAGACCCTCCGTCGCCGGCACGACTCGTCGGCCCCTCGTCGCGGCCGCGGTCCCCCGGATCGACGGCCTCGACCGCGAGGTAGACGACCGGCCCGTCGCCCAGCGGCGGGTCCTCGAACGCGTCGACGCCGGTCACGCGCACCTCGAAGGGCGCGACGCCACGCAGCGCCGGCCGCAGCCGCTCGCGGATCCGGTGGAGGTCGTTCAGGTCGCGGCCGTCGAGGCGCTTGACCACGAGCGTGTGGCGGTCGCGGATCGACGCGAACTCCGTCAGATCGGGTTCCAGCGACGCCGCGAGGCGTCGGACGGGCCAGGGGACGGGAACGTTGACGCTGTACACGCCGGCTCAGAGGTTGTCCGTCAGCCACAGCACGATGAGCACGACGATGACGACCCCGATGAGGCCCTTCAGCGGCCCGGCGATCAGCCCCAGCGCGAACCCGAGCACCCCGGTGACGATCTCGACGACGAGCCAGACGATCACGAGCAGCAACACGATCTTCAACAGATCCTCCACGTCCAGTGCCATACTCCCGCTTGGCCCGCCGCCGACGAAAACCGTTTTGGGTACCCCGGCGATGAGAGTGGGTATGCGACGCCCCGCGGCGGCCATCGCGCTCGCGCTCGTTCTCGCGCTCGCCGGGGTCACCCCGGCGCTCGCGGCCGCTACGGCGTCCGGAGGTTCCACCGCCGCCGCTGCCGCGCTCGATCCGTCCACTTCGCCCCCGGCCGATCTCGGCTCCGGGTTCGCACAGACCGGCGACATCGCCGCCGACACCGTCGTCCTCCGGGCGGAGATCGCCGAGGACGGGGACGCTCAGTGGCGCATCGCCTACCGGATCGAGTTGAGCGACGAGAACACGACCGAGGCGTTCGAGAGCCTCCAGGCGGACATCCGCGAGAACACGTCCGCGTACGTCGCCCGCTTCGAGGGGCGGATGGCGACGACCGTCGCGGCCGCCGAGAACGCGACCGGGCGGGAGATGGCCGCCACGAACTTCTCGGTGACCGCCCAGCGCAACCCGTTCCCGACCAGCACCGACTACGGCGTCGTCGCCTACACGTTCACGTGGGAGGGCTTCGCGGAGACGCAGGGCCAGCGCGTCGTCGCCGGCGACGCGTTAGCCGGGCTGTACCTCGACTCGGGGACCGTCCTCACGGTCGCGTGGCCCGAGGAATACGACGCCCGCTCGGTGTCGCCGGAGGCCGACGAACGCTCGGAGACGGCGGTGACCTGGCGCGGCGAGCGAAACTTCGGCCCGGACCAGCCCAGCGTGGTGCTCGTCTCCGGCTCCGCGCTGCCGGTTCGTCCCGTCTACCTCGCGGCCGCAGCGGTCGTGTTGGTCGGCATCGCCGGCGCCGTTCTCCTCCGTCGCCGCGGCGACCTCCCGATCGACGCCGGCGACGACCACGATGGGCTCGCGGGCGACTCCGCGGCCGCCTCCGGCCCCGACTCGGCTTCGGCGGCCGCCGACTCGGCCGCGGCCGCCGGCGACACGGACGCCGACGGCGACGGGTCCGACCCCGGCGACACGGACGCCGCCGCGTCCGACGGCGACGCCACGGCCCCGCCGGAGGAACTCCTCAGCCCGCACGAGCGCGTGCTCCGGCTCGTGACGGACAACGGCGGGCGGATGAAGCAGGCGGACGTGACCGAGGCGCTGGGCTGGAGCGCCGCCCGGACCAGCCAGGTCGTCGGCGATCTGCGCGACGACGGCGACATCGAGAGCTTCCGGCTCGGCCGCGAGAACGTCCTCCGCATCCCGGAGGCCGACGACGAACCCCACCCCGGCGACACCGAACGCGGCGACGACGGGTCGGACGAGTGACTGGTCGCTCGATCACGCACGGAATCGACCCACTGCGACGACTTAACGTCGCTTAACCGGGGTGAATCCGGGACGAGCGAGTCGACGGTATTAGTGGGTGGGCCCCGTTGCCGGAGGTATGAGTCGGACGACCGTGCTCCTGGCGGTCGCGATGCTCGTCGTTGCCGGGGTCCCGGCGACGGCGGCGTTCGCCCAGGAGTCGTCTGAGGAGCAGCCGGGGGCGACGTTCGCGGGCGTCGTGGGTGTCCAGGGGGCGGAAGTCGAGGGCGAGGTCGCCCAGCGATCGCTCGACCGTCGCCTCGCCGACGCCGAATCGAACGCCTCGAAGGCGGCCGTCGTCGCCGGGGAGACCGAGGACGCCAGACAGCAGCTCTCGGAGCTCCGCGAGCGCCGCGAGACGCTGGACCGGCGGTACGAGTCCGGCGAGATCACCCGCGGGGAGTACCGGTCCAAGCTCGCGCGCATCGGCGCCCAGATCCGGACGCTCGAACGCCGCCTGAACGCCACCGCGGCGGCCGCGGAGGGGCTCCCCGAGGAGACGCTGCGTGAGCGCGGCGTGAACGCCTCCGCGATCGACGAGCTGCGCCGCAACGCCTCGGAGATGGCCGGCGGCGAGGTCGCGGAGGCGGCCCGCGGGATCGGCGGCGCCGACACCGGGAAGGGACTCGCCGGCGACCCCGGTCCGCCCGAGGACGCCGGCCCACCCGCTGACGCCGGCAACGGGAACGACGGTCCGCCCGAGGACGCCGGACCGGGCGACGGTGACGACGAGGACGCGGACGATCGCGGCGAGGGTGCCGCCGGGAAACCGAACGACCGCGGGAATCTGAACGGGAGCGAGACCGCGGGCGAGAACGGCGAGGCCGGCGCCAACGGGACCGGAGACGCCGACGGGGCCGAGGACCGCGGCAACGGGAACCGAACGACGGGTGCCGGCGAGAGCGACGGGAACCGGACCGACGACGGGGACCCACCGGGTTCTCAGGATGACGCGGACGACTCCGGCGACGACCGGGGGAACGCGAACCACGCCGACGGCGGCGCGGACGGGTCCACGGACGCCGGCGACGGGAACGGGTCCGGCGACGGGTCCGACGGGGCGAACGCCGGCGGCGGCGCCGATAGCGACGACGCAGACGGCGGCGACGAGCGCCGTGGGAACGGAAACGGCTCCCCCGACGACGGCACCGCGACCCCGACCGAGTCGCCCGGGGACGACGGTGGCGACCGCAGTGTCGACGACGGGTGGTACCTCACACTCCGCTGATATCACACCCCCCACGTCGGACGCTTCTCGGACGCCGACATCGGACCGTTCTCCGACCGCCGGCGTCGACCCGCGACCGTTCGACCCCGCGAAACCTGTAAGTAGCGTGTCGTCCAACTCGAAGCCATGAACGACGCCGGCGGTCGATTCTTTCGGACGCTGGGTCGCATGAGCGCCGGCGAGGTCGGCATCCCGGACCTGCTCCCCGACGACGGCCGGGTTCAGATCGGTCTCGGCGTCGCGCTCGCCCTCCTCGCGTGGGCCGTGCTCCCGATGATGTACGCGATCGGGGGGATGGTGCTCGTCCTCGCGCTGGTCACGCTGCTGTCGACCGTCGAGATCGTGCAGGCCTACGAGCAGCGCGCCCTCACCGTGCTCGGCTCCTACAGCGGGCTCCTCGACCCCGGGATCCACCTGATCCCCCCGTTCGTCTCCCGGACCTACCGGTTCGACAGGCGGGCCCAGACCATCGACGTGCCGACCCAGGAGGCGATCACCCGCGACAACTCGCCGGTCACCGCCGACGCGGTCGTGTACATCCGCGTCGTCGACGCCGAGCGGTCGTTCCTCAACGTGGAGGACTACCGCCGGGCGACCGCGCTGCTCGCGCAGACCTCCCTTCGGGCGGTCATCGGCGACATGGAACTCGACGAGACGCTCTCGCGGCGCGACGAGATCAACCGCCGCATCCGGACGAACCTGCAGGGGCCGACCGACGAGTGGGGCGTCGACGTCGAGATGGTCGAGGTGAAGGAGGTGTTGCCCACGCAGGGCGTCCTCGACGCGATGGAGGAGCAGACCTCCGCCGAGCGCCGCCGCCGCGCCATGATCCTCGAGGCGCAGGGCGAGCGCCGCGCCGCCGTCGAGACCGCCGAGGGCGAGCGCACGGCGAACGTCCTCTCCGCACAAGGCGAGAAGGTCGCGTCGGTGCTGGAGGCGCAGGGCGACGCCGTCTCCACCGTCCTGCGCGCCCGCGCGGCGGAGTCGATGGGCGAGCGCGCCATCGTCGACAAGGGGATGGAGACGCTGGCGGCCATCGGTCAGGGCGAGTCCACCACCTTCGTCATCCCGCAGGAGCTGACGAGCCTGCTCGGCCGCTACGGCGAACAGCTCTCGGGATCGGACGTGCAGGACTCGGCGGCGCTCGACTCCCTGGCGTTCGACGACGACGAGCGGGAGCTGCTCGGGCTGGACTCCGTCGCCGAGATGCTCGAACCCGAGGCCGAGAACGGCGCGGAGGCGAACCCGGAGTGGGAGTCGACCTACGAGTCGGGGTGACGCGGGCGGGAGGTCGGCCCGACGTTCGCGTCCGATCGCGCCCGTCCGCGCCCGCGACGGCGACCCGGTCCGCCAGTCGCGCCGCTTAACCGGCTCTGCCGTGTACCGAGGCGCCAATGAGCGAGACACGCGACACGCGGGAGTTCTGCCCGCGCTGCGGCGACCCGGTGCCCGAGCGCGAGGAGCCGCTCCCGGGCGAGCCGCGCGAGCGCGACCGCGTGCTCTGTGACGCCTGCTACCTCGAGGACTTCGAACTGGTCGACGCGCCCGACCGCGTCGAGGTGACCGTCTGTTCGCACTGCGGGGCGGTCCACCGCGGCAACCGTTGGGTCGACGTGGGCGCGCGCGACTACACCGACGTGGCCGTCGACGAGGTGTCGGAGGCGCTGGCGGTCCACCTGAAGGCCGAACAGATCCAGTGGGGGGTCGACCCCGAGCAGGTCGACCGGAACACGATCCGGATGCACTGCACGTTCGCGGGCGTCGTCCGCGGGGTCCACGTCGAGGAGGAGGTCGTCGTCCCGGTGAAGATCAGCCGCGGCACCTGCGACCGATGCGGCCGCATCTCCGGCGGGAGCTACGCCGCGGTGGTGCAGATCCGCGGTCGCGACCGCGTCCCCGACCCCGCCGAGCAGTCGAAGGCCGTCGAGATCGCCGAGTCGCTCGTCGCCGAGCGCGAGGCCGACGGCGACCGCGAGTCGTTCGTCACCGAGGTGATCGACCAGCCGGAGGGGAAGGACGTGAAGCTCTCCACCAACAAGCTCGGGAAGGCCGTCGCGACCCAGATCACCGAGGAGTTAGGGGGAAGCTACTCGGAGGCGCCGACGCTCGTCACCGAGGACGGCGACGGCAACGAGGTGTACCGCGTCACCTTCGCGGTCCGCCTGCCGAAGTTCCGCCCCGGCGACGTGATCGACCCCGACGACGGCGAGGGGCCGGTGCTGGTGCGCTCGGTGCGGGGGAACCTCAAGGGCGTCCGCATGGCGACCGGCGAGCCCTACGAGGCCCGCTTCGAGGAGGGGGAGACGCCCGACGCCGAAACGGTCGGACACGTCGACGACGCCGTCGAGACGACCGTCGTGGCCGTCGAGGACGACAACGCGGTGCAGGTGCTCGACCCCGAGACGTACGAGGCGGTGACGGTGGCGCGCCCGTCGGGCGTCGACGAGGAGGCCGAGCGCGTCGAGGCGGTGAAGACCGACGCGGGACTGTACGTGGTGCCGGACGACGGGGAGGCCGAGGACGACACCGTCGACGGGGAGTAGCGGCGGCTACCGGTCCCTTCCGAGTCGATCGATCGCGTCGAGCACCTGCGCCCTCCCGGACGCCCGCAGCAGCGGCGGCGACCCCTCGATCTCGGTTCGCGTCCAGAACCGCGCGTCGGCGGCGTCGTCGGCCGCCTCGACGGTCCCGGTCGCGTCGGCGGCCGCGGCGGCGTAGTTGAACGAGACCATCGACACGCCGTCCTCGAACCGGAGGAACCCGTCGCCGACGAGCGTCAGATCCGCCGGGTCGACGGACAGGCCGGTTTCCTCCTCCAGTTCCCGCGCCGCCGTGACCGCCGGCGGCTCGTCACAGAGGCAGTGACCGCCCGCCAGCGCCCACGCGCCCTCGTCGCGGCCCTCGCCCATCTCGATCAGCAGCGCGCGGTCGCCGTCGACCACCGTCGCGCGGGCCATCGGGATCGGGTTCCGGTACAGCGTCAGGTCGCAGTCGGGGCAGTACGGCCGCTCGCCCTCGTGGGTCTCGCGGGCGCCGAGCGACGCGCCGCAGGCGGGACAGTACGAGACCGCCGACGTCTCGACGGTGTAGCTCACGGGCGAACGGGCTCGGTCTGCCGTCTTGAGTGCTTCCCCCACCCGGTCGACCGTCCCCGATCGTTATCTCCCCCCGAGGCGTCAAGCCCGCCGTGCAGCGCCGCGCCCTCCTCGCCGCGCTCGCGACGCTCCCGGCCGCGACGGTCGCCGGCTGCGGCGCGCGCGACGGCCCGATAACCGACCGCTCGTTCCGGATCTGTGACTTCGAGAGCGACTGCGGCCGTCGGGCGCCCGACCCCGGCGGCGACCCGGTGATCGAGCGCCGCCCGGAGTCCCGCGAGATCACGATCTACGGGGCGATGTACGTCGGCTCCGGCTCGTGCGACCGCGCGGTCCTGGAGTCGACCCGCGTCGTCGACGACGCGCTCGTCGTCCGCGTCGGCGTCGGGAGGCAGGGGATGTTCGGGTTCGGCGCCGTCCCCAGCCCCGGCTGTACGGCGGACATGAGCGTCGACCGCTACCGGGTGGGGGTCCGGTTTCGCTCGTCGCTCCCGGCGTCCGTGCGCGTCGTCGAGGACGCCGCGTGGGATCCCGAGCCGTAGGCGACGGCGTGGGCGTCGCTCGGCGGTGGGGGAGGAAGTGAACGAAGCACGCCCGATCAGTCGGCGTTGACGTGTGAGGGGCCGCTCGGGTCGAGCGACGGCCCCGCGGATCCGATGCCGCGGCGGCGGCACAGCTCGTCGAAGCGGTCGAGGTCGACGCCGGCCTTCCGGGCGGCCTGCGTCCGTGTGAGCGTTCCGGCCTTGAACAGCGTCAGGGCGGTGTCGACACCGTGGATCGTCATGATTCTCCCTTCTACAAGGGAATACATAATCCTTCGTGAGATAATATGTCATGATACGCGTGGCGATCCGCGCCGCTCCGGGATCGTGATATAAGGACGTACTCGGATCGTCGTGGATATCGAAGGGCCTACTCCCCCCACACGTCCGACAGCGGGTGGTCCGCCATCGGGTCCTCGTCGCCGTCGCCGCCGCGGGTACCGCCGTCCGAGGCTCCCGCCGCTCGCGACGAGGAGGAAGACGACGAGGACGACCGGCCAGCCCCGCCGGATCCGCCGGATCCGCCGGATCCTCCCGATCCGCCGCTGAATCCCTTGGTGCCACCGCTGCCGCCGCCCGAGCGCCCGCGACCGATCCCGTGGCCGGCGCCCGAACTCGGGCCTGGGTCGGCGTCCATCCCCGCCATCGCCGCCTCGGGGTCGAACTCGGGGAGATCGGGGGTCGACATGCGGTCGATCTGGTCGCGGAACCACGGCGGCGTGTCGGCCTCGGCGCGCTCGAACAGGTCCAGGAGGCTCGAATCCGCGAGGTACGTCGCGCCGTGGTCGTCGGGCGCGCGCACGACCCGGCCGCACGCCTGGATCACCGTCCTGAGCGCGGCGCGGTGGTACCACGGCCACTGGCCGTCCTCCAGCCTGGCGGCGACGCGGGAGTCGCCGGTGTTGAGGTACGGCGCCTTACACAGCACCTGCCAGCGACAGAGGTCTCCCTTCAGGTCCAGCGCCTCCTCCATCTTCACGGAGACGAAGACTTCGGGATCGTCGCTGGCCTTCCACGCCTCCAGTTGGGCGTCGCGGTCGTCGCTGTCGTGGCTCCGCACGCGGGCGGCGACCCCGAACTGGTCGAACCGCTCGGCCAACTGTCGCGCGATGGCGTAGCTGTGGGCGTGGATCAGCCCCTTCTCGTCGGGGTGGCGCGCCATCAGCCGCAGGCACAGGCGCGCGACCTTCGGGAGCGTCTCGTCGCGGTGTTCGTACGTCATTTTCCCCCGCGTCGTGTCGAACAGCGGTCGGTTCTCGACGGGGAAGGTGTGCTCCACGTCGACGAGCGCGACGTCCTCGGGGTCGAGCCCGACGCCGCGGCAGAACGACTCCTTGCTGAGGATCGTCGCCGAGAGCAGGGCGAAGCGGTTGCCGCGGTCCCAGACGGTGTGTTTCAGGTACTTCTCGGGGTCCAGCGGCTTGATCGTGAGCGCGCCGCCCTCGCCGTCGGGCTGGTCGACGACCCACGTCGTCGCCGACTCCGTATCGCGGTAGTCCTCAAGGAACCACTTCAGATCCGAGATCAGCTCCTGGAGGCGGTCGCGCCGCGCGGCCTCCTCGGGGCTCAGGTCGCCCTGCCGGAGCAGCTCGTCCTTCTCGTTCGAGCAGACGCCCAGCAGCGCCTTCACGAACCGCGCGGTGCGTTCGAGCGGGCCGACCTCGTCGTTGTGCACGTCGGGGACGCCCACGTCGTCCCAGACGGGTACCGTCGTGGGCGACAGCTCGATGGTCGCGTACATCTCCGCCCACTCCGCGAGGCCGTGGGCCTCGTCGACGACGACCACGTCGCGCTTCCGGAACACGTCGGAGCCGGCCGTCTGCATGAAGTACGCCAGCGTCATCGCGGCGATGGGGCGGTTCGAGGCGATGGCGCGGTCGGAGTAGTACGGACAGCGGTGCTGGACCGAGCAGTCGTACCCTCGCTGGCGGGCGCAGGGCGCACGGTTCACGGGCGTGTCCTCCTCGCCGGGGAGGATGCAGGTGTAGTTGGACTTCCCGCGGATCACGTTCAGGTCGTCGAGCAGGTCGTCCTCGGCCACATCGTCGAGCTGGGACACCTGCGGGGTGGTGTAGTACGCGCCCGTCGCCTCCGAGGGGCTCGCCTCCTCGACGCCGCGGGCGGCGCCTGCGATGGCCCGCGCGAGCAGCGACTTCCCGCTGCCGGTCGGGGCGCGCACGAGGACGACGCGGTTGCCGGCGGCGAACGCGTCCGCGATGTCCGAGAGCGCCCGCTCCTGGGCGCCGCGGAAGGAGGGTGCGGGGAACTCGGAGCCGATCCGATCGGGGTCCACGGTCGTCAGACCGAATCGGCGGCCGGCGGGTAAGCGTGTCGAATGGTGGAACCCGTCGTCGGCCCCGAGCGGTTCTCGTCGTCGGCGGTCCTCACTCGTCGCCGTCCCCCGGAAGCGCCTCGACGTGCCCGCGGGTGACCTCCTCGTCGTCGGGCAGCCCCTCGATGCAGTCGTAACACAGGAAGTGCTCGGAGCCGTCCGAAAGCTCCAGCGTCAGGCCGTCGGTGCTCCCGGTCTCGAACGACCAGAGGTCGCCGATCCCGCCGCCGAGACGGACGCGCCGGTCGCACCCGTCGCAGCGCTGCTTGCTCATGGAACCGCTCGGGACGGCGCGGGCATAAGCCCGCGGCTCGCCGACCGGGGACAGCTTCTTGCGCGGAGCCGGCGTCAGTTAGCGGTGGCATGGACGTGAACTGCGAGGGCTGTGCCGGCTGCTGTCTCGACTGGCGGCCGCTGGGCGCCCCCGACGACCGCGAGCGCGAGGGACGCTACCGCGCGCTCGACGACGCGTACCACCTCGTCCCGCTCTCGCGCGACGAGGTCCGCGGGTTCGTCGACGCGGGCCTCGGCGACGCGCTCGTCCCGCGGCTGTTCGCGGCCGACGGCGACCGCGCCACGACGGTCGACGGGCACGAGGTCGCGGGGATCGACGGCCGCCCCGCCTTCCTGGTCGGCATTCGCAAGCCCCCGAAGCCCGTCGCGCCGTTCGAGGGCGAGCGTGTCTGGCTCGACGCGTGCGCCTTCCTCGACCCGGACACGCTGAAGTGCCGGATCCACGACACCGACCGCTACCCCGACCGGTGTCGAACGTACCCCGGCCACAACCTGGAACTCGACGCCGAGACGGAGTGCGAGCGCGTCGAGCGCGTCCACGGCGACGCGGGCGACCGACTCGTCGACGACACGGTCCCCGAGGACCTCCCGCCGCCCCCGCTGGGCCGGGGGGCGCTGGGCTCGACAGTGTTCCTCCACCACGATCCCGAGGCACTCGCCGACTCGGGCGCCGTCGGGCGGCTGATCGACGGGGAGGCGACGCCGGCCGACCGGGCCGCGTTCGTCGCCGCGGCCGCCGCGTCGGCGCCCGGCACGGCCGCAGTGAACGACGACCGCTACGAGCAGACCCGCGAGCGCGTGCTCGCGGCCGACTCGTGGGTGGGCAACGCCGCGGCCGAGTGGGACGCCGCCGCCGGCGACCCCGGGGACCGCGTCGGCGACGCGCCCGACCCCGAGCGCGTGGAGGTCGACCGCGGGGCGCCCGCGACGACCGACTGGGAGAGCTGACCCGGCCGAGAACGTGGGGCCCGCCGACCCGCCGGCCCCGAGACCAACTGTTATCGGCGCCCGCCGAGAGGGGAGCGTATGCGCGTGCTCGTGACCGGCGCGACCGGGTTCATCGGGAGCCGCCTCGTCCCCGCCCTGCGGGCGGCGGGACACGAGGTGGTCGTTCTCGTCCGCGACGCCGATCGGTACGGCGGGACCGAGAGCCCCGGCGCAGACGGACGATCCGGGCCGGACGACGCCGACACCGCGGTCCGGGTCCTCGAGGGCGACCTCCTCGCGCCCGAGGATGTTCGCCTCGTCACCGGGCCCGGGGAGACGACCCCCCAGCCGCTGGGGCGGTGGCTCGCCGCCCTCGACTGTGACGCCGCGTACTACCTCGTCCACTCGATGGGCGAGAGCGACGACTTCGCGGAGACCGACCGCCGCGCGGCCGAGGCGTTCCGAGCCGCCGCCGACGAGGGCGGCCTCGATCGGGTGATCTACCTCGGGGGCCTCGGCGACGAGGCCGAGGAGGAGCTCTCCGAGCACCTCCGGTCGCGCCGCGAGGTCGGCCGGATCCTGGGGGAGGGGAAGTACGACCTGGTGACGCTGCGCGCGGCGGTGATCGTCGGCGACGGCTCCGCCAGCTTCGAGATCATCCGCCAGCTCGCCGCCCGGCTCCCCGTGATGGTCACCCCCCGCTGGGTCCGGACCGAGTGTCAGCCGATCTTCGTCGACGACGTGATCGCGTACCTCGTCGGCGTGCTCGACGCCCCGGCGGCGGCGGGCGGCGTCTACGACATCGGCGGGCCGGACGTGCTCACCTACGAGGAGGTGCTCCGCCGGACCCGGGAGGCGCTGGGCGGGCGGCTGTTCGTGGTCCCGGTCCCGGTGCTCACGCCACGCCTGTCGTCCCGGTGGGTCAGGCTCGTCACCGACGTGCCGAGGGGCGTGGTCGACCCCCTCGTCGACGGCCTCCGGACGCCGGTCGTCGCCGACGACGCCGCCATCCGCGAGCTGGTCCCGGTCGAGCTGACGCCGTTCGACGAGGCGGTCCGAACCGCGCTCGCGCGGCGGGACGACCGGATCGATCCGGGCGACCGAGAGGATCGAGACGACCGGGCCGACCCCTCCGACGAGCGGACGACCGAACCCGCCGGGGGCGCCGCCGGCGGGGCGGACGGCGACGCCGCAGACCGGCCACGGACGGCGACCGATGACTCGGCGGACTCCGAGAGGTCCACGTGAGCGGACCGACCGCGGGCGACGAGGGCCGCACGGACCGGCCCGCCGGCGGACCGGCGGCGGAGGACCCCCCGCTGCGTGCCGACTTCGGCGACGCGTGGGTGTACGAGAGCATCGTCGGCGCGGTGCCGGGGGCGGCCCTCTCGGCGCCCGTCGCCATCGGCCTCCAGATCGTCGTCTTCGAGGCGGGGATCCTCGCGCTCGCGGCGGCGTACGACCTGTGGGACGCCGTCCCGGTCGGGACCGTCGCGGTCGGCGTCGCAGCCGTCGGGAGCCTCCTCATGCTCACCCTCGGCGACGAGAACCGGACGCTCGACGTGTCGCCGAGATACTACCGGCTGCTGTTCGGATCGAGCATCGAGGTGGTGCTCGCGGTGCTGGCGTTCTCGGGGGTGGTCACCCACCTGTTCGTCGTCGACCCGGCGGCGGCCGGCCCGCCGGCGGTCCTCCTCCGCCTGCTCCCGGTCGCAGTGGCGCCGGCGGGGGAGCCGATCGTCGCGGAGCTGTTCGGCGAGCGGCCGCCGGCGCCGGCCGTCTTCCTCGCGCTCGTCGTCGTGTGGGACCTGTGTTACCGGATCGGAACCTCCTGGTGGACCGCGGTCGTCTCGCTGTACCGCGAGCTCCGCCTGGAGTGTGGCCCCGGAACCCGTCCACGCTTCCGTCGGCTGGACGCGCTCAACGTCGGGTTCGCGTTCGTCCAGCTCGCGCTGGTCCCGTTCGTCGCCGACCGTCCGGTGTTGCTGGCCGCGCTGGTGGGCCACGTCATCGCCGTCACCGTCGTCTCGGGGGCGGCGATCGCGCTGTCGTTGGCGGCGGAGTAGGTGTCGTTGGCGGCGGGGTAGCTGTCGCTGGCGACGGAGTAGTGGCGGAGAACGACGACCGACGGTCGACGGTCGACGACCGTGCAGTAATCGCTGTCGGGTTCAGTCGTCCTTGATCGACTCGAACTGGTCGAGGAGTGCCTCCGCGGATTCGCCGGAGTCGTAGGTGACCCTCCCGCGGTACTCGCTTCGAGCCTCCGCGAAGTCGCCGTCGAGGCGGGTCTTCGATTCGCGACGTTCGTGCTCGTCCTCGTCGTAGGCACCCATTGACATGGTACGACATGACGTAACAAATTGTGTGTAATATATGTATCGGTCGTTCGTGGGATACCGGTACCCCGCCGCCGGGCTCGGCGCCACGAGCGGAGGCTTCAAACCGCCGGCCCGACCAGTTCCGGTGTGGCACGTCCCCTACGGTTCAGATACGCTCCCGGCTCCTGGTCGGCGTCCCGGATCCGCGACGACCTCTACGGGCCGCTCGACGCCAACCTCGGGGCGACCGAGCGCGACCCGTGGTTCGCGCCGCCGGCGGGCTACGAGGCCCGACGGTTCGACATGGACGACGGCAGTCTCGCGCTGTTCTGCTGGACGGACGACGGCGAGGGTCCGGCGGGCGTCGGCGGCGGCCCCGGCGCCTACTGGCTCGGCAACACGGAGACGCCGTCGGCGCTGTGGCGCACCGAGAAGTACGCGTTCGCGGACGTGCCGTTCCCGGTGACGCGGTGGGCAGAACGCGAGCTGACGGCCGTGCTCTACGAGGAGGAGCCGTGGCTCGAGGACTTCCCGCATCTCGCGTGGTACTTCCTCCCCGTGCTGTGCTCGAAGGACGGCGCCGAGACCACCCGCGAGTTCTTCCGCGAGCACGCGGCGGGGTTCCCCGACGTCGACCGGTTCGAGGCGCTGGGCTTCTACGAGCAGTTCCTCGCGACCGGCGTCATGGACGACGAGCGCGAGGAGATGGCGAGCAAGCTCGGCACGAGCGAGTACATGGACCTCACCCGCATGACCGCGACGATGGGCGAGTTCGACGTGGCGCGCCTGCTGGTGAACGCCGGCTACGACATCGAGCCGGAGATCGAGGTGTCGACCGACCACGTCATCGACTACCGTGCGACCCGCGCGGACGGCACCTCGACGCTCGTCGAGGTGACCCGGCCGGTCGCGCCCAACCGGCGCTCGGCCGGCACCCCGTCGGCGGCCGTGCGCGACACCGTCGAGACGAAGACGAGCGGGCAGCTGGAGGCCCACGGCGGCGGCATCACGCTGTTCGTCGACTGCTCGTCGTTCCCCGACGACGACTGGTTCGCCGTCCGCGGGGAGCGCCCCGAGGTGGGCCACCGGCCGGCGGTGGTGTTCCGCTCGCGTCCCGACGGCCGGACCGAGGCGTACAGCACGGGGAGCGTCCCGCTGGAGCTGGACGCGGCGCTGGAGTGGGTCTGAGACGGCAGTCGGCAGAAGGTGTGGCCCCGGAACGCTGGTGACTGAGCCGGACCGGAGCCGGATGCATGGCGGTGGTGTGTGGCCGCGGCGGTGGCGGGCCGCCGCGGGGTGGCGATCAGAACGAGACGGGATCCGGTCCGTCCTCGCCGACCGCCGGCGCGTCGCGATCGCTGTAGAAGCGGCGACCGACGGCCTCGTGGCCGACGCCGCCGCGGAGGGTCATCCACACGTCGTCGGCGGAGTGGAAGGTCTCCGAACCCAGGCGACCGAGTACCGCGCCGATCGTCTCGCTCCCGTCCTGCAGTTCGATACGGGTATCGCCGTACGCGTCGATGAGTTCGCCGCTCGTCGCGGGGTACTCGTGGGCGGATAGCTCGTCTTCCGTGCCGTTCAGGCGCATCAACTGGTCGGACGCGAGCCGAGTATGTAATGATTGTCCATGTACGACCTTCGTGGGAACGGTAGAATATAACGTATTATTATGGCCTTTCATCGCGTGATCGTCGTCCCTGCCGTCCGGCGCGCGGCCGACCGGAACGCCCTTGCGCGCCGCGCGCCCCCGATCCGGCAATGGTAGTCGCGGACCTCCACGCGCACACGACCGTCTCCGACGGGACGTTCACGCTCGACACGCTGGTCTCGACGGCCCGGGAGGCCGACCTCGACGCCGTCGCCGTCACCGACCACGACCGGATCCACCCCGACCTCGACGCGCCCGTCGTCGACCGCGACGGCGTGACGGTCGTGCGGGGCATCGAGCTGCGCGTGGAGCTGCCGGACGGCGAGCGCGTCGACCTCCTCGGCTACGGCGTCGACGACGACCCCGACCTGCGCGCCGAGTGCGACCGCCTCCAGCGTGACCGTCGCGAGCGCGGTCGGCGGATCATCGAGCGCGTCGAGGAGCACCTCGGCGTCGACCTCGACGTCGAGGCCCGCGCCGGGCTCGGCCGGCCGCACATCGCCCGCGCGATCGACGAGAGCGACGCAGCATACGACTACGAGGACGCCTTCGCGCACCTGATCGGCGACGACGGTCCCTGCTTCGTCCCCCGCGCGGTCACGCCCGTCGAGCGCGGCGTCGACCTCCTCGGGGACGCCTGCGCCGTCGTCGGCCTCGCGCACCCGTTCCGGTACGACGACCCGGCGGCCGCCCTCGACCTCCTCGTCGAGTACGACCTCGACGCCGTGGAGCGGTTCTACCCGTACGCCGACGCCGTCGAGGACGACCCCGACGCGGTGGAGTCGCTGGCGCGCGAGCACGACCTCCTGTTGACCGGGGGGAGCGACGCTCACGGGAAGGAACTCGCGGTCGACGGGCTCGACGCCCGGCGGTGGGTCGCGGTGCGCGAGCGGCTACCGGGGCCGTGATCGGTTTCCGGGGCCGTGATCGGTTGCCGGAACCCTGACCGGCCACGGGAGGCGCGGGGTTAAGTACGATCGAGCCCCTCGATCCGGGTATGCAGTGTCACTACTGCGACCGGGAGGCGGCGTACGCCGCCGAGCGCGGCGGGGTCACGGTCGGCCTGTGCGAGTCGCACTTCCGCGACCGCGTCGAGGAACTCGCCGAGAGCGAGGGCCTCGAGGCGCTCCGGGAACAGGTCGACGTGACGCAGGCCGACCGGGAGTCCTGAGACGGACGGCCGTCGGTCCCCGCGGTTCGTCCCCTCCTTACCACAGCACGTCCACGCCGAACACGTACAGCCCCGCGAGCGCCGACTCGAACACCAGCGTGCCGAGCGCCGAGAGCACGACGAACCGGCGGCGGTCCATCTCCGCCAGCCCCGCGGGGACGGTGAGCATCCCGCGGGTGAACAACAGCGCGTTCGAGACGGGCACGACGACCGGACCCCAGCGATCGAACCAGCCGTCGAAGCGGTCGAGGCTGTCCTCGCTCACGCGGAACCAGCGCTTCTGCAGGAGCCACTCCCGACCGCCCCGCTGGGCGACGGTGAACAGCACCACCTGTCCCACGGTCGCGCCGAGCACCGCGATCCCGATCACCGCGACGACGGTCCCCGGGGAGTGGCCGAAGAGGATGAGCGACCCGGGGACGATCAGCTCGCTCGGCATGAAGTACATCAGCATCGCCCCCTCCAGCACGAAGACGGCGAACAGCGCGAGGTAGGCGTACTCCGAGGCCAGCATCGACTCCAGCCACGGGGGCATCGCGCCGACCTGGAGGGGCGAGAGCGTCACGGATCCCGCTTGCCCGTCTCCGGATATAGGGTTTGTGTGATTCGCCGTGCGACGACGGCGGTCGCCGGCGTCACCCCGGCGGCGCCGCGCTGACAGCGTCGCCGCGTCGACGGCCGCGAGCGTCGGGTTTACCTCCCACGCGGGCCGACGCTCAGGCATGTTCCCGACCGACCGGCCGCGCCGCCTGCGCACGGACGGCGTCCGGCCCCTCGTCTCCGAGACGGCCCTCTCGGCGTCGGACCTGATCGCGCCGGTGTTCGTCGACGCGACGACCGACGAGCGCGTCGCCATCGAGTCGATGCCCGGCCACGAGCGCGTGCCCGTGAGCGAGGCGGTCGACCGCGTCGAGGAGGTGCTGGCGACGGGTGTCGAGGCGGTGATGGTGTTCGGCATCCCCGAATCGAAGGACGAGGTCGGCTCGCGGGCGTACGCCGAGGACGGCGTCGTCCAGCGCGCGGTCCGCGATATCGCCGCCGAGACGGACGCGTACGTCATCACGGACGTGTGCCTCTGTGAGTACACCGACCACGGCCACTGCGGCGTCCTGGAGGACGAAGCGGCCGACGACCCGACGCTCACCGTCCGCAACGACGAGACGCTCGAACTCCTCTCGAACACGGCCGTCTCGCACGCCGAGGCCGGCGCGGACATGGTCGCGCCCTCCTCGATGACCGACGGGATGGTCGGCGCAATCCGCGAGGGTCTGGACGAGGCGGGCTTCGCGGAGGTGCCGATCATGAGCTACGCCGTGAAGTACGAGTCGGCCTTCTACGGGCCGTTCCGCGACGCCGCCGACGGCGCGCCCGCCTTCGGCGACCGCCGGCACTACCAGATGGACCCCGCGAACCGCCGGGAGGCGCTGCGGGAGGCCCGCCTCGACGCCGAGGAGGGCGCGGACGTGCTGATGGTCAAGCCCGGCCTGCCGTACCTCGACATCGTTCGCGACGTGCGCGAGCACTCCGACCTGCCGGTCGCCGCCTACAACGTCTCCGGCGAGTACGCGATGTTGCACGCCGCCGCCGACCGCGGGTGGCTCGACCTGGAGGAGACCGCTCACGAGTCCCTCCTCTCGATGAAGCGCGCCGGCGCGGACCTGATCCTCACGTACTTCGCGGAGGACATCGCCGACCGGCTCTGAGGCGGGGACTGAACCGCTTCGACGATCCCCGACACCCCCACAGCGACACGAGCGGGTGTCCGTGACGACCCGACCCAGAAGAACCGCCGTCGCGACGACGCCCGTCCGACCGTCGGGTGGGACTGAAAGGGGCCGGCGCGTTCGGGGAAGGCGCGGACCGGTGAGCACCGCAGGAGCGAGGCGTCGCCGAGCGACGAGGAGCGCGCCGGCCGCACCGACCCGAACGCGCCGGGGGCTTTCGCGGTAGTCAACTCCGCCGCCTCGGCGGTGCTGTTCACAACGACACCGGGGAAGCGCACACCAGAGCGAACCGATCGCGAGAAGGCGAACCCTTAACCCGGAAACTGACGCATCCCCCCACAATGCATCGCCCGGCGGTTCCCGACGCCTACATCGAGGAGGTCGCCGAGCGCACCGACTTCGCCGTCGACGACGTGCGCATCGGCCTGCGCGTCCTCCACGACGCGGTCCGGGACCGAATCGTCGAGCAGTACCGCCGCGCCCGCGACGACTCGACGCCGAACCACCTGCTGACCGACGACGCCGAGTCGGCGTGGTTCGCGTTCGCCTTCGCCGACCTGCGCTCGGAACTGGAGGCAGCCGGCTACGAGATGGACGCCGACCTGCTCGCGGCGGTCGCCGCCGTCAACATGACCGTCTTCCAGGAGGTCCACGACCGAACCGTCTCGTTCCCCCGCGACCTGGCCGACGCCAGCGACACGCCGTTCTTCTATCCCGTCTACGTCGCCAAGCCCGACTGGTGGCGCGAGGCCGAGACGCGCGCCCTGCGATCGCTTGTCGGGCTGCTGGAGTCCGGGTCGTCGCCGGCGGCCGCGCTGGACGCGTGGGCCGTCGACGCCGCGGGCGCCGACCCCGACGACTGGGCCGACCTCCGGGGTGTCAGCGCCGAGCGCGTCCGCGCGAACGCCGAGAAGGCCCCCGACCCGGCGCCGGAGGCCGCCGCCGGGCTCCGGGCGGAGGCGCGCGACGGCGTCCCGGACGGCCCGTACGACCCCGAAACCGACCGGCTGTTCGTCCCGACGACCGACCAACTGGCGGCCGCGCGGGAGGCAAGCGAGGAGGGGGACGGGAGCGGCAGCGAGACCGACACGGAGGAGTCCGCCGCCACCGACGGCACCGACCATACCGACGCCGCCGGCGACGATCCGGACCCGAGTTCGGATCGGGACTCGGACCCGGACGGCCTCGCCGACATCGACCCGGACGACCTGATCGCGGGCGATATCGAGGCCGCGGACCTCCCGGAGTACGCGGTTCAAGGAAGCGACGGCGACGACGCTGATTCGGACGCGGAGGACGGCGGTCGGGTCATCGACGGCGCGGCCGCGTTCGACCGCGACGACGGCGACGGCGACGGCGACAGCGATGCCGACGGCGACGCCGGCGGCGACGATCACGATTTGAACGCCGACCGCGACGACAGGTAGATACCGCCGTCGCGCCTACGTCGGGGTATGACTGACTGGCGTGCGGTCGCGTGGGGCGCGGTCGTCTTCTTCGTCATCGCGGCGTTCGGCACCGCCGTTCCGATCGTCGGCCAGCTCGGCGCCGGGCTCGTCGGGGGCGCCGTCGCGGGCTATCTCGCCGGCGGCGGCCTCGGCAACGGCGCGTGGCACGGCCTGCTCGCGGGCTCGGTGACCGGCGTCGCCTACACGCTCCTGTTCGCGCTGCTTGGCGGTGTTCTCGGACTCGCGGGCGGCGGTCCGCTCGGCGGGCTCCTCGGCGGCGCGGGTATCCTGGTTCTCGGGATCGTGATCACGCTCGTGTTCGCGATCGACTCGGCCATCGCCGGCGCGATCGGCGCCGTGCTCGCGGAGTAGGGTTCGGCTTCAGCGATCGAGGTACTCCTGCTGGATCGCGACGACCTCCGAGGAGTCGTCGCACTCGCTGTACCGCCGCAGCGGCTCCTCGTTGAGTTCGAGGAACGTCTCCCCCCAGGTGAACTTCGCGAGCACCGCCTCCGCCTGCTCGGGTTCGCCGAGGACGTGGAGCGCGGCCGCGAACGCCTCGACCGTCGTCAGCTGCATCGGCCGGCCGAAGTTCACGGGGTTGGCGGCGACGAGGTACGGGAGCGCGCGGTGTTCCCCCGGCAGCGAGAACATCGCCTCCCCGGCCGACTCCCACGAACAGTCGAGCGCGACGAGCGTCTCGCCGTCGGCCACGTCGCGGTCGGCCGGCGACAGCGCGCGCTCGGCGTGGGGGTTGAGCACGACCCCGTACGGCGTCGCCGCGTCCGAGCGGTGCAGTTCCGCCAGATCGAAGCGCGCGAGCTTCCGGGCCGTGCACTTGTCGGGGTCGTCGTCGCCCTCGTACCGGACGTGCAGGTCCACGATCCGGGCGAGGCGACGCGGGCGAATAAGCGCCCCGGAGTGGCGGACCGACGGTGCGCCGTCGCGGCGGGGGAACCACCGGCGCCGACCGATTCAAGCCGCCCGCGCCCGCCGATCCGGACGTGTCACACGAGGCGACCGCCCGAGCCTACTACCGCGCCATCGACGCGGCGGCGTACGACGACCTCTCGGCGCTGCTCGCGCCCGCGTTCGTCCACGACCGCCCCGATCGAACGCTCTCGGGACGCGAGGAGTTCGTCCGGTTCATGCGCGAAGAGCGCCCGCGGACGGACACCGAACACCGGATCGACGGGGTGTACGTCGACTCGGGCGCGGACGACGACGGCGGCGGTCTCGTCCGTGGCGACCGCGACGGCGACGGGGCCGCCACCGAGGTCGCGGTCCGCGGGCGACTCCTCGACGACGAGGGCGGGGAGCTGTTCGGCTTCGTCGACGTGTTCGAGTTCGCGTCGCCGGATTCGGACGCGGCCGTCGCGCACCTCACGACGTACACCGACTGAGAAGCCGAGAAGCGGGGCCCGGTGGGGCCCGGCGGTCGGCCCGCGCTTACTCCTTCTCGCCGGCGCCGACCGCGCTCTCGCCGACCTTCTCGCCCCCCTCGATGACTTCTCTGCCGCCCATGTACGGCTGCAGGGGCTCGGGAACGTCGACGGTGCCGTCGTCGTTCTGGTAGTACTCTAAGATCGCGACGACGACCCGTGGGACCGCGACGCCCGAGCCGTTGAGCGTGTGAAGGTACTCCGCGCTCTCGTGGCGTTCGGGCCGGAACCGCAGGCCGGCGCGCCGCGCCTGGAAGTCGCGGAAGTTCGACACCGACGAGACCTCGAGCCAGCGGCCGCCCTGCTCGGGGCCGTCGGCCATGTCGTCGCCGGGGGCCCATACCTCGATGTCGTACTTCTTCGCCTGCGTGAACCCCAGGTCGCCGGTACACATCTCCAGGATGCGGTACGGGAGCCCGAGGCGTTTCAGCACCTCCTCGGCCTCCTCGACGAGGCGCTCGAAGCGCTCCTCGCTGTTCTCCGGACGGACGAAGTTCACCATCTCCACCTTGTTGAACTGGTGGACGCGAACGATGCCGCGCGTCTCGGTGCCGTGCTCGCCGGCCTCCCGGCGGAAGTTCGGCGAGTACGCCTGATGCTTGACGGGGAGGTCGTCGTCCAGCAAGATCTCGTCGCGGTACATGTTCGTCACCGGCACCTCCGCCGTCGGCAGGAGCCAGAGGTCGTCGTCGTCGATCTCGTCGGCGTTCTCGTCGCCGACGCGGTAGGCGTCCTCGACGAACTTCGGGAACTGGCCGGTACCCTCCATCGACTTCGAGTTCACCGGGATCGGGGGGAACACGTCGGTGTACCCCTGCTCGCGGTGGACCTCGAGGAAGAACTGGATGAGCGCGTGCTCCAGCATCGCGCCCTCGCCCTTCGCGAAGTAGAACCCGCCGCCCGACACCTTTGCCCCGCGGTCGAAGTCGAGGATGTCCAGGTCCTCGCCCAGGTCGTAGTGCGGGGTCACCTCCTCGGGGAGGTCGCGGAGGTCGTCGAACCCCTCGCGGCGGCGCTCGACGTTCTCCGACTCGTCGGCGCCGACGGGCACGTCGTCGTCGGGGATCTGCGGGAGGTGCAGCATCGCCTCGTGGAGGTCCGCCTCCAGCTCGTCGGCGCGCTCCTCGATCTCCTGGAGTTCCTGCTTGAGGTCCTGGCTCTTCTCGATCGCCTCCTGGGCCTCCTCCTCCTTGCCCTCCTGTTTCAACTGGCCGATCTTCGACGAGACTTCGTTGCGCTCGTGGCGGAGGGTGTCGCCGCGGCCCTTCAGGTCGCGCCACTCCTCGTCGAGTTCGAGAACTCGGTCGAGGTCGACGTCGACCCCCTTGTTCTCGATCCCCTCGCGAACCTCCTCGGGGTGCTCGCGGAGGTACTGCCTCGAAATCATTTGGTGGGGATTCCGGCGGTTCCGCCTAAACCGTGTCGGGTCCGTTCCACTCGTTCACACGCCGGTCATCGAAAATCGGGGTCGAACTACGCCCGGACGGGGCGACGTTTGCGGCGGTTCGCCGCGGCGTCACGACGCATCTCCGCGCGGTGCTCGGCCCAGTTCGCGTACCGCTGAACCGGGGTCTGTCCGACAGGGACGGCGTTCTTGCTCACGCTGCTCACCGGACGAACGGACGCTCTCTCAGCTATTGTTCGTTAGTACCACATGATTAGAAATATTTCACCCGTTCGCGTCCTCATCGAGTACCGCCGGGGAAACCCTGTCATACAATCTGGTTGACGTTCCACAAACTCCGTTGCTGGATATCGTAACGGCCACGACTGCGGTCGGACTGATCAATAGCATCACCCACAGCGGAAGCGGGCGTTGGAACGCGATCTGGACACCCGTGATCGCGATACTGAACTCGGCCAGGGTACCCACAGTATCTTCCGGACCACGGACGATTTGTCCTATAGGGAATGGTTCCAACCCAGTCGAAACGATCAGGGCAAAAACGGGTCGTGATCCGACCCCGAACGAGACATCGGGTGCATCCGTCTGTGATCTACGCGGACGGGTGCTGAGTTGATCTCCGATCGATGAACTCAAGCTCGGTCAGTTCGGGGCGGCCTTTCACGCCCGCCTCCTCCAACCGCTCGCGCATCTCCTCGGACGCGAAGAACGCACGAGGGTCCTCGTCGTCGGCCCACTCGAAAAGGACGACGGCCTCGTTCGGGTCGTCCACTCCCTGAAAGACCTGATATCCCTCTTGTCCGTTGTCAGTCCGGAAGGAATCGAACCTGTCGAACGCCGATTTCCACGCGTTGAAGTCCTCGACCGCCGCTTTTCCGAGTATGTACGCCATTTTCTACACCAACTATCATGGAGGACTCGCGAGCGCATAAAGATAGCGTGACCGACGATAGTGCAGGTTCGCCGAGGGAGATCGCTCCCCCGTCTAACGCACGACCGTCCGAACCGTCCCCGGATAGCGTGATCCGATGCGTGCGAGACGGAGGGCGCGTATCGGTCGAGAGTATCGAACGTCCGCGACGAACGGAATTCAACACGTCCGGATCGTTGAAGTGCGGTCTCGGCGGGTGAGATTGAACGCGGTCGCGGGGGCGTTCAGGAACCGTGTCCCGGCGGCGTGGTCTCACACGGTGCGAACCTTTCACCGCTCGAATCGAGAACGAGACCGGAGCGAATCCGATCCGATCTACCGGCTGAACTCGATCGCGGCGCCCTGCCCGAACCCGACGCACAGCGACGCCAGCCCGCGGTCCACGTCCCGTTTGATCATCTCGTGGATCAGCGTCACCGGCAGGCGCGCGCCCGAGGCCCCCAGCGGGTGCCCGAGCGCGATCGCGCCGCCGTTGACGTTGAACTTGTCCTCGTCGACGCCCAGCTCGCGCCGGGAGTACTCACACTGGGAGGCGAACGCCTCGTTCACCTCGACCAGCCCGTAGTCGTCGATGTCGCTGCCGGCGCGCTCCAGCAGCCCCCGGGTCGCCGGGACCGGACCGATGCCCATGACGGTCGGGTCGACGCCGGCGACGTTGTTCGTGCCGACCTCCGCGAGCACGTCGAGCCCGTGCTCGTCGGCGAACTCCTTCGAACACACGAGCGTCGCGGCCGCGCCGTCGGTGATCTGCGAGGAGTTGCCCGCCGTGACGGTCCCGTCGCCGGTGAACGCCGGCGACAGCCCCGCGAGCGTCTCCGCGTCGGTGTCCGGGCGGATGCCCTCGTCCTCGGTGACGACGCCGTCGTCGGTTTCGACGGGGACGATCTCGTCGTCGAAGCGGCCGGTCTCGGTCGCCTCGGCGGCGCGGTGGTGCGAGCGCGCGGCGAACTCGTCTTGCGCCTCGCGGCTCACGCCGTACTCGTCGGCGACCTTCTCGGCGGTCATCCCCATCTGCAGTTGGAAGACGTTGTACTGCTCGGAGAGTTCGGGGTGGAGGTGCTGATAGGAGTCGCCGTCCATCGGGACGCGGCTCATGCTCTCGACGCCGCCGGCGACGATGCACTCGCGGTTGCCGGCGGCGACGGCGTCCGACGCCGAGATGATCGCCTGCATCGAGGAGGCACACCAGCGGTTGATGCTCGTCGCGGGCGTCCCCTCGCCCAGCTCCGAGAGGAGCGCGATGACCCGCGCGACGTTGTTGTCCTGCTCGCCGCGCTGCTGGGCGACCCCCCACATGAGGTCGTCCACGTCGTCGGCGTCCAGATCGTGTTCCTCCAGGATGTGATCGATGAGCGTGACCGAGAGATCCTCGCTGCGTGTGTCCGCGAAGACGCCGTCCTGCCTGCCGAACGGGGTCCGGTACGCGGCCGCGATGACGGGCGTTGCCATGGATCGCACTCGGCGGTCCTGCCTGATAAATCCGGGAGAACCGCCCGTACGTGGCCGCGGGTTTATCCCGGCGTGTGCGTGTGCCTCGCACGCGTCGTTTCCGCCGCTTCGACGCGCTTAACAGCCTCCGGCGGCAATCCCTGGGGGATGAGTGACCCGGCAGAGGACGTGGTCGAGCTTCTCGTAACCGTCCACCGGTACAACGAGGACCGCGACCTCGACGCCGACGACCTACCGCCGCGGTACCGCCAGGTCTTCTGGAGCGAATCGCCGGAAGAGGAGGACGGACCGGGCGGCGTGGAGCGCCCGCTCCACGTGACAGAATCGAACGCGAAAACCGCCACGGGCGTCGAGCGCCCGTGGGATGCGATCTCGGATCTGCTGTTCACCCAGCGCAAGGAGTTCTCCGGGGAGGTGTCGCTGTCGCAGCCGGAGATGGCCGTCGACTGGCTGCTGGAGCGCATCGACGACGAGAACCTCCGCGAGAACCCCGTGCTCGCTGCGATCGCCGAGGACCCCGAGGTCGAGCACGACGCCGAGTTCACCGTCTCCCACGAGGAGGCGCGCGGGGAGAACCGCCCCGTGCGCGCCGACCGCGTGTGGATCGACGCCCTGCTGGGCGAGTACTTCGACGAGGAGGAGGACGCCGAGATGCTCGATCTCGTCACGGTGAAGGCGCCCGAGGAGATCGAGATGACGCTGCACGACCTGGTGCTCACCGAGGACCAGGAGGGCGAGATACGCAAGCTGATGAAGGCGATCGAGCACCGCGAGTACCTCGCCACCATCGGGCTCCGGGAGATCGGCAAGCTCCTGTTCGTCGGCCCGCCCGGCACGGGGAAGACGACCGCCGCCCGCGCGCTCGCACACGAGCTCGGCCTCCCGTTCGTCGAGGTGAAGCTCTCGATGGTGACGAGCCAGTACCTCGGCGAGACCGCCAAGAACGTCGAGAAGACGTTCGAGGTCGCCAAGCGGCTGGCCCCCTGTATCCTCTTCATCGACGAGTTCGACTCCGTCGCCAAGACGCGCAAGTCCGACGAGCACGCCGCGCTCAAGCGCGCGGTCAACACCCTCCTCAAGTCGATCGACGACATCTCGCTCGTGCGCGACGAGGTGCTGCTCATCTCGGCGACGAACCACCCCGACCAGCTCGACGCCGCCGCCTGGCGGCGTTTCGACGAGATCGTCAACTTCCCCAAGCCCGACCGGCAGATGCGCTCGGACATCCTCCGAGTCATCACCCGGCAGATGGAGATCGCGAGCTTCGATCCCGACGAGGTCGCCGATCGCACGGAGGGGCTCACCGGGAGCGACCTCCGGCTCGTGCTCCGGGAGGCCGTCCTCGAGGCGCTTACCGACGATCGAATGGAGATCACACAGGAGGACATCATGGACGCCGTCCAGGACTTCGAGGAGCGCGACAACCTCAAGAACATGGACATGATCGACGGCGAGGGCGCGGAGGTCGTCGGCGACGGCGGCGGTCACGATCACGATCACGATCAGGACCACGACCACGACCACGATCACAGTCACGACGACTGACGACGATCGATCGACGACGCACCCACTTCACGGGTCGCTGCGCTCACGGCTCACCCCTTTGCCGTTCGCAGCGAGGTCTCGTTTCACTCGACCTCGCTCCCGACACCGCTTAGTCGCCCCTCCCCCACCCTCCGATAGATGCGCGTCACGCTCCTGGGCACGGGCGACACCACCGGCACCCCCACCGTCGGCTGCGACTGCGACACTTGCGAGGCGGCACGCGAGCGCGGGATCGAGCGCTCGCGCTTCTCGGTCCACGTCGAGAACGACCGCACCGGCGAGAGCCTCCTGATCGACTTCTCGCCGGACTTCCGACAGCAGTTCCTCACCCACGACGTTCCGCTCCCGGACGCCGGGATCGTCTCGCACATCCACTTCGACCACCTCGACGGCCTCGGCAACGCCTACCGCCTGTTCGACGACCTCCCGGTGTACGCCGCCGACGAGTTCGACCCCGTCACCGGCGAGTCGGTCGCCGACACGATCCGCTCGAAGTACGACTACCTCGACCGCGTCACCGTCCACGATACCGCGCCGCTGGAGCCGACCCGGATCTGCGGGCTCGACGTGACGCTCGTCCCGGTCGATCACCCGCCGCTGGTGTGCTACGGGCTGTGCGTCGAGGACCCCGAGACGGGCGCGAAGCTGTCGCTGTCGGGCGACACGAGCTACGACGTGCCCGACGAGTCGCGATCGACGCTCGCGGACCCGGACCTCCTGCTGGCCGACGGCATCGTTCCGGCGCGCTTCTGCGAGTACCACCCGATGGGCGGGAAGGACGAGGGACCCGACGGGACGCCGTACACCTTCGGAACCAAGCACATGACCCGGGAGGGCGCGCTGGCGTTCGCCGACGACCTCGACGCCGCCGAGACGCGGCTGGTCCACCTCGCGCATTACTACCCGCCCGAGGAGGCGTTCGCCGAGCCGCTCGCGGTCGACGGCGAGACGTACGACCTGTGAGCCGCCGGCGCCGAGGCCGGCCTCGCGGACACGGGAAATACCCGAAGACACTTGCGGACGTGTTCGCTCCCGATCCACATGACGAACTCTTGGTCCCGTCGTCGGACCCTCGCGGCCGCCGGCGCGGCGCTGTTAGCCGGCTGTAGCGGCTCGGCACCCTCCGACGAGCCCGCCGGCGACGACCCCGCCGACGGGTCGAACGGAACGCCGACGCCGGAGCCGACGCCCGTCCCCGAGCCCGACACCTCGTTCACGCCCGCGGAGTGGAGCGCCCCGACCGACGCGCCGACGAGCGACGTCGAGCGCACCGTCCTCGTTGAGAACCTGGAGGTCCCCTGGGACATCTCAGTCGCGGACAACGGCGACCTGTTCGTCACCGAGCGCGTCGGCCGCGTCAGCCGCGTCGCCGGCGGCGACCTCGACACCGTGTTTTCCCCCGAGGACGCGATCGACGCCGGCTCCATCGCCTCCGAGCCGCAGGAACAGCAGTGGTGGGTCGAGGGCGGCGAGGGCGGCACCCTCGGCGTCGCGGTCCACCCGGACTACCCAGACGTGGAGGTGCTGTACGTCTACTACACCGCCAGCGTCGGCGGCGACGAGCGGGTGAACCGCGTCTCGCGGTTCGACCTCTCGGCCGACGACCCCGCCGCGACCGAGGAGGTCGTCGTCAGCGACATGGCCGCGAACAACTTCCACAACGGCGGCCGGATCGCGTTCGGTCCCCGCGGCTATCTGTGGATCACCACCGGCGACGCCGGCGAGGAGGCGATGGCGGCCGACCCCGGCGAGCTTCCGGGGTCGGTGCTGCGCGTCACGGTCAACGGCGAGCCCGCGCCGGACAATCCCGACATCGACGGCGGCGACCCGCGGGTGTTCACCTACGGTCACCGCAACCCCCAGGGCCTGGTCTGGCTCCCCGACGGCACGCCCGTCGCGACCGAGCACGGCCCCTCCGGTCGCGACGAGATCAACCGACTGGTCCCCGGCGGCTTCTACGGCTGGCCCGACACCCGGACGGCCGAGGAGTACCGCGGCCTGCCCGAGGACAGCGACGTGCGACGCCCGCTGGCGAACACCGGCGGGAGCACCTGGGCGCCCACGGGGGCGCTGTTCTACACGGGCGAGACCGTCCCCTCGTGGCGCAACCGCCTGATAATCGGCGGGTTGGGCAGCCAGCAGCTGATCGTCGTCACGCTGTCGCCCCCGGAGGCCGAGCTGCCGCCGCCGGGCGAGGACGGCCGCCGGTTCGACGCCGACTGGCTCGACGACGGCTACACCGCCACCGCCCACCCGATGTTGACCGACGTGCTCGGCCGGATCCGCCACGTCGAGCAGGGCGTCGACGGCGAGCTGTACGCGATCACGTCGAACCGGGACGGGCGCTCCACCGAGGAGTTCCCCAAGGAGAACCACGACGTGCTCGTTCGGCTGGAGGCGAGCGAATGAGCCGGCGCAGAACCGGCGGGCTCGCGCTTCTGGCGGCGCTCGCGCTCGTTGTCGCGGGCGTCGCTCCCGCGGTCGGCGCGGCGACGACCGGTACCGCGCCGAGCGGCGCGCACGCGGTCGGCGGGTCCGGCGCTCCGAACGCTCAATCGGACGGCCTCAACCCCTGCGTGGGAACCGTCGACGAGGACCGCCGCCCGGACACGACGACGCTCGTGTCGATCCAGGGCGCGCGCGCCGGCGACAAGACGGCCGCGATGCTGGTCGGCTTCGCGCCGAACGGCTCGGTCCACGGCGTCCACAACGACACCGCCGACGGCCGCTGGTGGTCCTACGACGTGGACCCGCTTCCGAACGGCGAGCTGCTGATGGCGACGACCGAGCCCGGCATCTCCGTGATCGAGCGGATCGACCCGGCGACGGGCGAGACGACCGAGACCATCCGCCTGCGGAACGTCGAGGACGCCCACGACGTCGACTACCTCGGCGACGGGGAGTACGTCACCGTCGACAAGGGCGACGAGCGCAACCGCGTGGTGATCTTCGACGAGTCCGGCGAGATCGTCTGGCATTGGCGCTTCGACGAGCACACCGACCGCTTCCCGCGGGAGGGCGGCGGCCCCTACGGCGAGGACTGGACCCACGTCAACGACGTGGACCCCATCGGCAACGACACGCTGCTCGTCTCCGTCCGCAACTTCGACCAGGTGATCGCCATCGACCGCGACACGAAGGAGGTGAAGTGGACGCTCGGCGAGGACGACGACTACGACATCCTCAACGAACAGCACAACCCCGACTTCATCGAGGGCGAGGACGGCCGCACGACGGTCATCGTCGCCGACTCCGAGAACGACCGCGTCGTCGAGTACAGCCGGACCGACGACGGCGAGTGGGAGCGCACGTGGTCGCTCTCGGGCGGCGGCCTCCACGAGCCCCGCGACGCCGACCGCCTGCCGAACGGCAACACGCTCGTCACCGACCGCCGCGGGCACCGCGTGCTGGAGGTCACCCCGCGCGGCGAGGTCGTCTGGGAGGTGTACACCCCGTGGCAGCCGTACGACGCCGAGCGCGTCGGCACCGACCCCGGATCGGAGGGGCCGACGATGCGCCAGGTCGGCGCCGAGGGCGACCGGGAAATGACAGGCGGGACGGTCTTCGACACCGCCGAGATCGAGTCGTGTTACGCGTACCTCACCGGCGTCGAGCGCGACCGGCTCGTCCCCGACGACGAGCTGTGGGGCGACGGCGGCGAGCTGGGCGAGGCGGCGACGCCCGGCGACGGCTCGGGCACGAACGACGCCGGCGGCGACGCGGACTCGACCGACCGCGAGTGGACGACCGTCCCGGACGAGTCGATCGTCGAGACGCCCGGATTCGGCGTCCCGGCCGCGCTGACCGCGCTCGTCGCGGCCGTCGCGCTCGCGGGCCTCGTCGCGGTTCGGCGCCGGAGCCGAGAGTAGATCGGTCGTCGCCGCGCCGCGACCGCTCGGACGGCCCTCGTATCAGTAGTTCAATAATCCTCGGCGGAGATCCGGGGGGTATGTCCCTCCAGGCGGTCGTCCGAAAGGACTTCACGGACTCGATCCGGTCGTTCACGCTGGCGTCGACCACGCTGCTGTTCGTTTGCTTCGCGGCGTTCCTCGCCGCGATCCAGTGGGTTCCCGACCTGTACGGATCGAGCACGGCGACCACGAGCACGCTGGCGCTGTTGAACAGCATGCGCCAGCCGACGGTGTTCATGATCCCGCTGATCGGGCTGCTGATCGCGTACGACACCCTCGCGGGGGAGCGCGAGGACGGCAGCCTCCGGCTCCTCCTCGGTCTACCGAACGCCAGACACAACGCCGTGCTCGGGAAGTTCATCGGCCGGACCGGCGTGATCGCCGTCGCGATCGGCGTCGCCTACGCGGTCGCGGGCGCCATCGCGCTGGCGACGTACGAGTCGTTCGACGTGCGGGTGTTCGCGCTGTACACGGTTCTCACGGTCGGCTACGGCGCGGTGTACGTCGCGCTCGCGACGGGGTTCTCCGCGGCGATGGACTCCCGGCTCCGGGCGCTCTCGGGCGCGGGCGGGCTGTACGCCCTGTTCATCCTCGGGTGGGACGTGCTGTTGCTCGCGCTCCAGTTGGCGATCTACGGCAACGAGATCCCGGAGGCCGGGCTCCCCGACTGGTTCAAGTTCATCGGGCTGGTGAACCCCTCGACGGCGTTCATGCACGCGGTTCGGACGGTGATCCCCGAGTACGAGGCGCTCACCTTCTACCCGCAGGGGAGCGCGTGGTACCTCGGCGACTGGATGGGCTTCGTCGTGCTGGCGGCGTGGGCGGTCGTGCCGCTCGCGCTCGGCCTGTGGCGCTTCGAGCGCGCGGACATCCACTGAGCGGATCCGGTGGCGGTTCGATCGCGCCGGTTCGCTCGCCTCGGACCCCCGCCCGACGGTCAGCCGAACCGATCCAGTCCCGCCTGCCGGCGCGCGACGCCGGGCGGGTCGCGCGTCCAGGGGGTCCGCGCGTCGCGCAGCGCCGCGGCGTCGTCGCCGTCGGCGGCCGGTTCGTCCGGCTCCCACCCCGGACACGACTCCCCGCAGTCGCTCGCGGGGTCGACGACGCGGTCGAAGTGGGCACAGCGGGGCCGCCCGTCGGCGGTCGCCTCGCAGTTGCCGCAGGCCGGGAACTCGTAGGTCCGCCAGCCCTTCCCGTAGGCGCGCTCGGCGATCCGGCGGCGCTTCTCGGCCTTCTCGGCGGCGCTCACGAGCGCCACGTCCGCGCGGCCGGGGTGCTCGGCGAGCAGTTCCACGCCCGGGCCGTCGGCGTCGAGCGGGGTCGCCTCGCGGATCACCCGTCGCTCGCCCGTCTCCGGGCGGAAGCGCCAGACGCCGACGGCCTCGGGGATCCGGTTCAGATGCGCGCCGGTGACGTGGCTCGCTGTCGCGAGGACGACCCGGTCGAACAGCGCGAGGCTGGCGTCGACCCGGAGCTGTCGCCGGAGGTCGCCCGGGCGCCCGAGGTCGGGCTTGTTCTCGACGGCGACCAGCTCGTCGACCCAGTCGTCGGGGTAGCACGTCGCCTTGCGGACGTAGCGCCGCCCGCCGCGACGCTCCTCGGTGAAGAAGCCGCGGTCGACGGCGGCGTCGACGATGCCGCGCGCGCGGTCCGGGTGGGCGTCGACGGCCTCGGTGACCGGCACCGCCTCGGCGACGCCCGCGTCGCTCTCGACGGCCTTCGGCGGGATCGTCCGGTCGGTGATGCGGGCGCGCTCCTCGAACGACGGGCCGGGGACGAGCCCGACAACGTCGACGACGCGGCTCCCGGGGGCGGCGACTGCGCCGCCGAGCTGGCGCGCGAGCACCCAGTCGGTCGCCCGCTCGAGGTGGGCACACAGCGCCAACTCGAAGCCGAACTCCATACCGGGGCGCGGGACCGGACGGACAAAAGCGCTCGCACCCGTGGGGTAACCCGGAACGGATCGGTCGCTATCGGGGGTGATACCCGCGACGACGGGCTTTTGTGTCGCGTCGGCTCCCCGCCTGCATGGACAGACGACGATTCCTCGCGGGCGCGGCCGCCGCCGGCGTCGCGGGGCTGGCCGGCTGCGGGACCGCGTCGGGGACCGTCCGGGCCCCGTCGCTGCCGGCGGACCGGCTGGAGGAGGGGGGATGGGAGCGCACGCGCGCCGACACCGAGGAGGTGCTCTCGCGGACGGTCGCCGGCGTCGACGTGACCGCGACGGCGGTCACCCGCGTGTACGACGACGCGGCGCTGCGCGCCGAGGTCTCCGAGAAGACCCTGGGGGCGCTCGACGCGCCGCTGTCGAACGTCTTCGCCAGCCGGATCGCCTTTTCGCCGAACCTCGCCGACGTTCCGGTGGAGTCGGCGCGGGAGGAACTCGCGGCCCGCGCGGGCGAGGTCGCCCGCGGCCAGTTCGAGTCGCAGCTCTCGTCGGCCGGCCTCACCGACATCTCGGCGAGCGACGCCGGGACGCTGACGGTCGAGACGGGGGAGGACGCCGCGCTCACCGAGTACCGCGCGGCCTTCGAGTTCGACGCGCTCTCGTTCGACGTGCGCGGGGAGACGGTCACCGTCGAGGGCGGCAGCGTCGCCGTCGAGGGGCTGCTCGCCTCGTGGATCCACGACGGCGGCCTCCTGATCGCCGGCGGCGCCTACCCCGCGGAGAACGTCACACGGGCCGTCGATCAGGAGCTCTCGGAGGCGATCACCGTCACCGTCGACGTGGACCTGGGCCTCACGCCCGACGCGTACCGCAGGGAGGTTCGCGGGATCGTGACGCGCGTGGAGTGAGGCGAGTCACCGCCGTCGAGCCGGCGTGACCCGACCACAGCCTCGATTCACCGTGCGGACCGCCGGATGCACAAGGGGTTAGTCGCGCCCCGCCGAGCCGGCACCCATGCGAACCACCGACGCCTTCGTCGCGCTGCGCTGTATCGACTGCGACGCGCGCCACGACCCGAGCGAGGTGACCCACCGCTGTCCCGACTGCGGCGGCATCACCGACCCCGAGTACGACCTCGACGCGGTCGACCTCTCCCGGGAGGCACTCGAATCGCGCCCGTTCGACTCGCTGTGGCGCTACGAGGAGCTGCTCCCGTTCTCCCGCGAGGTCGCCGTCTCGTTGGGCGAGGGCGCGACGCCGCTCGTCGAGTGTCCGAGGCTCGCCGACCGCATGGGCGTCGGCGCCGTCTACATCAAGGACGAGGGGCGCAACCCGACGGGGACGTTCAAGGACCGCGGCCAGACGGGCGCCGTCACCGCCGCGGTCGAACACGGCGCCGACGCGATCGCGCTCAACAGCGCCGGCAACGCGGGACAGGCCGCCAGCGCCTACGCCGCCCGCGCGGGACTGGACTCGCACGTGTTCCTCCCCGACCGCGCCGGCTTCACTCAGAAGGCGATGACGGAGGTCCACGGCGGCGACCTCCGGGTCGCCGAGGGGGAGATCACCGACGCCGGCGCCGAGTACGCCGCCGCGATGGAGCCCGGGGCCGAGGGCGACGCGGCCGGCTGGTACTCCACGAAGACGTTCGTGACGCCGTATCGCCACGACGTGAAGAAGACGATGGCCTACGAGACCATCGAGCAGCTCGACTGGGACGTGCCCGACGCGGTCGTGTACCCCACCGGCGGCGGCGTCGGCCTGATCGGGATGCACAAGGCCGCGACGGAGTTCCGCGAGCTGGGTCTCATCGACGACCTGCCCGGGATGTACGCCGCGCAGGCCGAGGGCTGTGCGCCGGTCGTGCGCGCCTTCGAGGAGGGTGCCGAGGTCCACGAGGCGTGGGCGGACATCACCACCGTCTGTAACGGCATCGCGGTGCCCGACCCGGGCGCGTCGCCGTGGATCCTCGACGCGATCGAGGAGTCCGGCGGCGGCGCCGTCGCCACGAGCGACCGGGCCATCCTCGATGCCGCGATCGAGGTCGCGCAGGCGGAAGGGATCGAGGTCGGCGCGACGTGCGCGTCGGCGGTGTCGGGGGCGTTCGAGCTCGCCGAGCGCGGCGAACTGGGGGAGGACGACACGGTCGTCCTGCTCAACACCGGCGCCGGGAACAAGGACGTGGACACGCTGCGGAGCCACTTGGGCGCGCGGGAGGAGGGCGCCGCGGGCGAGGCGGCAGAGTAGCCGACGGACGCAGCGCTCCCGGCGAAGGTTCTTCTACGGAGACGAGGGCAGTCGCTCGTGATGTAACACACCGCGAGCCCTCACGTGTACGCCACACAGCCGCGGCTCGGGAGTCGGTATCGGGCGGCTCGGGTGAATCCCTCGTCAACGGGGCTCGGTGGGGTTGACATCCTCCTCTCCCGTAGTCGAGGATTCCCACGTTGGGATCTTCTGGTTTACGACGTGATCCGTTCTTGAGGTGCGAATGCACCAGTTTCCTTGTGGAACAGGTACGTCGATGGCTGTGCCAACCAGCCGTTACTCCTATCTCCCCCATCACAGGCGAGACTCGGAGATACTTTCTGTCGAATGTTCTCGGCACCGTTGACGTCAGCGTTCGCCACCGTACCGCAGTCATCGCACACGTACAGTCCGCGTTCAACACGGTTCGCGTCACGCATTCTTCCACAACACGAACACGACTTGGACGTATCTCGCTCAGACACCTGCTCGACCGTGATACCCTCCATCTCGCCCTTGTAGGTGAGTAGGTCTGTGAAGCGGTCGAACGCCCACGAGTGTAGGTCCAGGTTACCGTGCTTTCCCCAGTCCTTCGACTCCCCGTTCTCCTCGTCCTTGCGGATACCGGAGAGGTCACCCACCACAATCGTTCCAACACCTTCGTCCACACATCGTTGGACGATGTGTTTGGCGAGCGTGTGGAAGTAGTGGGTGCGGCGAGCTGACTTCTTTTGGTTCAGCCGCGTGGCCTGCTCGGAGTCCGAATCGTCACATCGAGCGAGTCGCTTGCTGAAGTAGTAGTCGTCCTGCTTCAAACAGTTCAACGGGTACAGTTCGCTGTGGCCGCCTTCGTAGGCGAGGGCGGCGAAGTTGTTGATACCGAGGTCAACGCCCACGGTCTTCAGACCGGGTGCTTCGGATACGTCGATTTCGACGTTGCAAACGAAATGGAGTTCCCACTCGTCACCAGTCCAGACAGCTCGTACCTGTTGGACGTTCTCTACGGTGGAGAGGTCAACGTCAGGTCTGGTCTGATACTCGCAGAGGATGAAGTCCGACCAGTATTCTTTCAGGTTCGACCCTTTGCTGAGTCGGACCCGGTCGTACTGGGCGTCGAGTTTGAAGCCTTTCTGCTTGAACGTGACCGTGCTTCGTGGGTGGTCGTCGCCGTGCTTGCGGTACTTCGGTGGATTCGCTCTCGTATCTCCGTTGCGTCGTTTGCCGTACCAGCTACGGAACGCCTCAGCGAGTTCCTGAAGAACGCGCTGACTTGACTGAGAATGCAGATCATCGTAGCGTTCGTGGGACTTGAGGTACGAAGTGAGTTCGTTGTGACCGGGTATGTAGCCGATCTCTGACCAGACGCGGTCGCAAACCCACCGTCCAACGTTCCAGAGTTTCGAGGCAGAGAACCCGAGCGAATCAAGGTCGTCGGACACCTGTGGCTGATTCCGAATGGAAGCAGTATAGGTGCGGGTGACGACCTGATTCGCCATACATGATATACGTAATAAATATGATTTAATAATTTGGATTAGCGTAGAATATCTAACCGTGCCATCGAGCGGTGGACTGTGAAAGAGCGTGTCGGATCCTCCCCGCCCTGAAGCTCGGGGCTTTCTCCTTGCACTTCCGCAAAGCGGACATTGATCCCGACGAAGTAGATACGGCGGTCCGAGACACGTCTCTCCAGGGATTCGACTGTAACTGCTGAGAGAGTGGTGGCTCAGTTAAAGAGTATCGTCACAAGGGGCTCTGCGGGGGTAACGCTCGTCATTGCCACCACGAGTAGGATCCCTGCTCGGACAAGTAAAACCCCGTCTATCTCCGTGGGGGGCGACGGTGTTTGGTCGGTAGAGAGGGCACGTTGAACTGGGCCCTGACCGGCGCGTATCACTCCTTCCCATCGTCGTCGCCGCGGTCCGCGTCGCCGTCGCGGTCCCACGCCGCCAGCGCGCGGTGTTCCTCGGCCATCGCACGCACCGTCTCGGGGTCGAGCGGGCCGTCCTCGGTCACGACGGTCACGCAGTCGGCCGGCGCGCGGTCGAACAGCGGCGCGTACGTCTCCACGCCTTCGGCCGCCTCGAAGGGTGCCTCCTCCGGGTGGAACGCCGCCCCGGCGGGGACCACCTTGTCGCGCGCGGTCGCCGCGTACACCGGCACGCCCTCGCGGGCGGCCGCCAGCGCCAGCCCGCGGGTGCCGACCTTGTTGGCGACGCCGCCGTCCGGGAACACCGCGTCGGCGCCGACGAGCGCGGCGTCGACGCGGCCGTCGGCGAGCAGCGACGCGACCGCCGAATCCGGGAGGAGCGTCACCGCGCGGTCGTCGGTCGCCGGCTCGTCGTCGCCGGCCGCCAGCGACGCGGCCACCTCGCGTCCCTCGCCGCCCGGCTCGGACTCGGCGACGAACACCGGGCCGTCGGCGTCGGACAGCACCTCGGCGACGGTGCCCGAGCGCGACAGCGTGAGCAGCGCCGGCGACCCGCCGTCGTCGCCGTCCCCGTGGTCGGCCAGCACCGCGGCCGTCTCCCGTGCCGCCAGGTCGTCGGCCGCGACCGCGTCGGCGACGGCGGCGACCGCCCGGTCCCGGACCGCCGCCGGCGTCCGATCGGCCTCGTTCCCCTCACGGGTCACTGTGTTCCCCGTTCGTGTCGAGGCCTCCCTTCGGTCGGCCTCGCTCATCACGCGGTTCACTCGCGTCGCGAGCGCGGTCATTCCCGGCCGGGCGTCCCGCAGGGCGCGGGCGGCGTCGGCGACCGACTCCCACGGGTGGCCCGCGAGCGTCGCGTCGGCGGCCTCGTCGCGAAGCGCCTCCAGCGCGCGGACCGAGACGGACGCGGAGCCGTGCGTTCGGTCGGCGGCCACGGTCTCGGCGGTCGGGCCGACGGCGCGGTAAGCGTCCCACAGCCGCGGCACCGTCTCCCGCTCCAGCATCGCCGGCGGCTGGACCCACTCGGTCGCGGCCAGCTCCTCGTTCGGCTCCACGGCCCGCGTGTCGCAGTCGAACAGGAACGGGTGGACGGTGAACGCCCCCTCGGCGTCGTGGACGGCGACCGTGTCGCCGCGGCGGACGAGCGTCAGGTCCGTCTTGCCGATGCCGGTTTCCTCTCGGATCTCCCGGAGCGCGTCGTCGACCGGGTCGTCGGTCTCGTCCTCGACGTACCCCGAGACGCCGCCCCAGCGCCCCGAGTAGGTGCCGACGGCGTCGCCCCGGCGGACGAGGAGCACCTCGCCGCGGTCGCGGAGGAAGGCGGTGACGACGTGTGCCATGTGCCACACTGGACGCGCCGGCGACTTCGAGGTACCGACGGCGGCCCGAACGGCGGTCGCGACCGGGTCGCCGCGGCGGTGTGGACGCGAACACCGGATACGAGTACCACCACCGGCGCGCTTTTGCGGGCGACGACCGCAGGGCGGGTATGGAACTGTTCGCCGTCCCCGAGCTCCCCGAGATCCGGGAGGGGGACGACCTCGCGGCGCTCGTCCGCGACCGGGTCGACCTCCGTCCCGACGACGTGGTCTGCGTCGCCTCGACGGTCGTCTCGAAGGCCGAGGGCCGCGCGTTCGACCTCGACGACTTCCCTGCCGGCCCGCGAGCGCGGGAGATCGCCGACCGCCTCTCGGAGATCTCGGGCGACGAGAAGGACCCCCGATTCGCACAGGCCGTCCTGGAGGAGTCGACGGAGGTGATCATGGAGGCGCCGTTCCTGCTCACCGAGAGCCGGTTCGGCCACGTCGGCGTCAACGCCGGCATCGACCGCTCGAACGTCCCCGAGGGCGACCTCCTCCTGTTGCCGGAGCGTCCCTCCGACTCGGCCGAGCGCATCCGTGAGGGACTGCCCGCCGACCGCGTGCTCGTCACCGATACCTGCGGGCGGCCGTTCCGTCACGGCCAGCGCGGCGTCGCCGTCGGCTGGGCCGGGATGGCGCCGGCCCGCGACTGGCGCGGCGAGTCGGACCGCGACGGCCGCGAACTCGGGGTGACCGTCGAGAACGTCGCCGACGAACTCGCGGCGGCCGCCAACCTCGTCGCCGGCGAGGGCGACGACGGAACCCCGGTCGTCGTCGTCCGCGGTTTCGAGTGGGGGGACCACGCGGAGAGCGACGCGCACTTCCGGGACGTTGACGGCGACCTGATCCGCCAGGCGGTTCGGGGGTGGGAGTTCGATGGATAGCCCGATCGACGCCGGCGACGAGTCGACGGACGCCGCCCCGCCGATGCTCGGCATCGAACTCGCGCCAGAACACTCAGTCGACCGGATGGTCGAACTCGGGACGCTCGCCGAGGACGCCGGATTCGACTCGCTGTTCGTCTCCCACCACTACAACAACCGCGACGCCTTCTCCGTGCTCTCGCAGTTGGCCGCTGCGACCGACACCGCCCGGCTCGGCCCCGGCGTCGTCAACCCGCTGGAGTTCCACCCCGCGACGCTCGCCTCGAAGGTGGCGACGCTGGACGAGGCCAGCGGCGGCCGCGCCGTCTTCGGCGTCGGCCCCGGCGACCCCTCCACCCTCCGCAACCTCGGCCTCGGCGACGAGCGGGGCCTCCGGCCGGTGCTGGAGGCGTTCAAGACCGCACAGAAGCTGTGGGCCGGCGAGCGCGTCGACGGCGCCTCGACCTTCGACGCCGCCGACGCGGGGCTAAACTACCGGCCCCCGCAGGGCGCCGACATCCCGGTGTACGTCGGCGGCGAGGGGCCCCACATGTGCAGGATGGCGGGGAAGCACGCCGACGGCCTGCTGTTCAACGGCTCGCACCCCGACGACCTCGCGTGGGCCAGAGGCCAGGTCGAGCAAGGCACGGCCGACCGCCCCGACTCCCGCGGCGACTTCGACCTCGCGGCCTACGCCGCCGTCAGCGTCGCCGAGGACGCCGAGGCCGCCCGGGAGGCCGCCCGCCCCCCGGTCGCGTTCATCGCCGCCGGCGCCGCCCCGCCGGTGCTGGACCGCCACGGGCTCGACGCCGACCTGGCGGGTGACATCGGCGACCGGATCTCCGCCGGCGACTTTTCGGAGGCGTTCGAGTTAGTCACGCCCGCGATGGTCGACGCCTTCTGCATGGCCGGCGACGCCGACGCGGTCGCCGAGCGCATGGCCGCGGTGCTGGAGCACGCCGACTCGCTGGTCATCGGCTCGCCGCTGGGACCGGATCTCGACGCGGCGATCGAGCTGGCGGCCGAGGCGGCCGCTCGTGCGACGGAGTAGGACGGAACAGGACGGCGGAGAAGTCGTTCTGGCCGGTCGGTTCAGCGCTGGCCGCGGGCGCGTTCGCGCTGGCTCTTCGCCGCGAGGTTGCCGATGCCGAACTCGTACCCCAGCGCGCCGAGCGCGAGATAGCCCATCACCAGCGACGCGCCGCCGACGAACGCGGCGCCGAACAGGAACGAGACGAACGACAGCGGGTCCCGAAGCGCCACGTCCGTCACGAAGATGACGATCAGGTCGACGACGCTGGTGACCAGCCGCGTGAGGAAGTCGATGACGGTTACCATGCTCGGCGCTCGGACCCGCGGGGACTTGAGCGTTGATGTGTCGGCGACGGCGCGAGCATGGGCCGTGGGGTCGCGACCGCCTCGCGCCGGAGTTATGCCCCGGGCGGCGCTCGGTTCGACCGTGCCCGAAGACCGATCGCTGGAGGAGTTCGCCGGCGCCGAGCTGGACGCGGACGCCGACACGAACGCGGACGCGGAGGCCGACACCGACGCCGGCGCGGACGCGGAGGCAGTAGACACCGTCGACCCCGCGACCCCGACGTACGACTACTCGCCCGACGGCGCCGCCTGCGACGCCTGCGGCGAGTCGGTAACCCGTCGCTGGCGCGACGACGGCGACTACGTCTGCGGCGACTGCAAGGAGTGGTGAGCGGGGCGTCGCCCCGGAGGATCACCGCGAGCCGTGGCGCTCGAACCCGTCCGCCAGCGTCGACGCCCCGACCGACAGCACCGTCGGCCGGCCGTGCGGACAGGCGTACGGCTGCTCGCACTCGCCGAGTCGCTCGACCAGCCGACCCGCCGTCTCGCGGTCGAGCGCGTCGCCCGCCTTCAGCGACGGGTGACAGGCGAGGTCCGCGAGCAGACCCTCCCGCAGGGCCGCCGCGGCGTCGCCCCCGCGGCCGCCCGACTCCCGGAGGTCAGTCGCGACCCCCCGCAGCGAGTCCGCGTCGGCGACGCGTCCCAGCGGCGCCGGCACCGCCGTGACTCGGTAGGTCGTCCCGCCGAACGGGTCGACTGAGAAGCCGAGCGCCGCGAGCGCCTCGCGGTGCTCCTCCACGGCCGCCGCGGTCGGCGGATCCAGCGTCACCGTCTCCGCGGGGTCCAACTCGGCCGACGGCACCGCCTCGTCCGCGAGGGCCTCCCGCAGGCGCTCGAAGTTGACGCGCTCGTGGGCGGCGTGCTGGTCGACCACGAGCAGGTCGTCGCCCGACTCGCAGACGACGTACAGGTCACGGAAGACGCCGAGCACGGTCGCGTCGGCGAAGTCCGACTCCGTCGCCTCCGCGGGCGAAAGCGAGGAGTCGAGATCCATCGCCACCTCGCCGGACCTGCGGAGGTCGGCGGTCGTCAGCGCCTCCCGAACCCCGGCCTCGACCGCGTCGGCGACGGCGTCGCCCCCGCGGATCGCGACGCGCTCCTTCGCGGGGTGGACGTTCGGGTCGACCGCCCACGCCGGTAGGTCGAGGCGGACGACGGCGACCGGCTCCCGTCCGCCGGGAAGCAGGTTCCCGTACCCGCGCGCGACGGCCCGCCGGAGGTCGTCGTCGCGGACGGGCCGGCCGTTCACGGCGACGTGGACGTGTTCCCGGGTCGACCTGGTCGTCGACGGATAGCAGAGCCGCCCCTCGACCGCGAGGTCGGCCGACCGGTCTGCCAGATCGACGCCGGCGCGGTGGGTGACCGCCGTCGACTCGCCGCCGGTCTCCCGGCCGTACAGCGCGACGAGCGCGTCCCGGAGCCCGGTGCCCGGCGTCGACGCCGTCTCGCGGCCGTCGTGTTCGAGCGAGAACGCCACCTCGGGCCGGGCGAGCCCGTACGCCGTGAGCAGCTCGGAGATCCGGCCGAACTCCCGCGCGGGCGACGCCAGCGACTCCCGGCGGGCGGGCCGGTCGCCGAACAGGTCCGTCACGACGGCCGTGGTGCCGCGCCCGCGCCCGGCGTCCTCGACGGTCTTCTCGCCGTCCGCGACGGTCACCCGCGTTCCGACCGCGGCGCCGTCGCTCGTCACGAGTTCGAGGTCGCCGGCGTCGGCGATCGCCGCCAGCGCCTCCCCGCGAAAGCCCATCGTAGTCGCCGTTCGGAGGTCGTCGGCCGCACGGATCTTGCTCGTCGTGTGCGGCTCGACCGCGCGGGCGGCGTCCTCGCGGCCCATCCCGCGGCCGTCGTCGGCGACGCGGATCCGGTCGGTGCCGTCGCCGTCGACGGCCACCTCGATCCGGTCGGCGCCGGCGTCGAGCGCGTTCTCCACCAGCTCGGCGACGACGCGGGCGGGCCGGGTGATCACCTCGCCCGCGGCGATGCGCTCGACGGTGTCCTCGGACAGTTCGCGGACCGCTGTGCCGGACGACTCCTCGCTCACGACCCCTCACCCGCGTCGTCGGCGTTCGCGGCCTCCTCGGCGCGGCGCTGGTACTCGTGCAGCGCGTTCAGCGCCTCCAGCGGCGTCGTCTCGGCGAGCGGGAGGTCGCGGAGGTCCGCGAGCAGGTCGGCGACGGCGGAGTCGCGGCCTGCGGGCGCGGCGTCGACGGACGCCGCGTCGTCGCCGTCGTCGCCGTGGCCGTGCCCGTTCGTCGCGATCTCGTCGAGCGTGCGCTGGGGTGTCGCCCCGGCGGACCCGGACCCGGACCCGGCGTCGGCTGTCGGCTCCCCCTCGTCGCGGTCGGCGGCGACGAGGTCGTGCGCGCGGGCGACGACGGACTCGGGAACGCCCGCCAGTTCGGCGACCTCGACGCCGTACGACGAGGAGGCGGCGCCCTCGCGGATCCGGTGGAGGAACGTCACCCCGCCGTCGCGCTCGGTCGCCGCGAAGTGGCGGTTGACGACGTGCTCGTACTCGTCCGCCAGGTCCGTGAGTTCGTGGTAGTGGGTCGCGAAGAGGGTGGTCGCGCCGGTCTCGTCGTGGAGGAACTCGACGGCCGCGCGGGCGATGGCCCGGCCGTCGGCCGTCGAGGTGCCGCGGCCGACCTCGTCGAGCAGGACCAGCGAGTCGCCGGTCGCATCGTGGAGCACGTCGGTCAGCTCGCGCATCTCGCGCATGAACGTCGACTCGCCGCCGGCGATGTCGTCGCTGGCGCCGACGCGGGTGAACACCCGGTCGACCACCGGGAGGCGCGCGGCGTCGGCAGGGACGAACGAGCCGGCCTGCGCGAGCACGACCGCGAGCGCGACCTGGCGCATGTACGTCGACTTCCCGCTCATGTTCGGGCCGGTGATCAGCGCGACGGTTCCCCCCGGTAAGGCGGCGTCGTTCGGCACGAACTCGTCGGCGGTCTCCTCGACGACGGGGTGTCGCGAGCGATCGAGAGCGATCTCGTCGGCGCCCATCTCCGGGCGGACGTAGTCGCGCTCGACGGCGGCGGTCGCGAGCGCCGCCAGCGCGTCCACGCGGGCGACGGCGTCCGCGAGCGCGCCGATCCGGTCGGACTCGTCGGCGACCCGGTCGCGCAGATCGGCGAACAGCTCGTACTCCAGGGCGTCGGCGCGCTCCTCGGCGCCGAGGATCTCGTCCTCGCGGCGCTTCAGCTCGGGCGTGTAGAAGCGCTCGGAGTTCTTCAGCGTCTGGCGGCGGGTGTAGTCGTCGGGCACCTTCTCGAGCTGCCCGTTCGTCACCTCGATGTAGTAGCCGTGGACCTGTGTGTACCCCACCTCCAGGTTGTCGATGCCGGTGCGCTCGCGCTCGCGCTCCTCCAGGTTCGCGATCCACTCGCGCCCCTCGCGGGCGGTCGTCCGGATCTCGTCGAGTTCCCCGTCGTAGCCCGCGCGGATCACGCCGCCCTCGGTGATCTCCTGGGGGGGCTCCTCGACGACGGCCTCGTCGATCAGCTCACGGAGGTCGTCGAGCGGGTCGAGGTCACCGCGGATCTCGGCCAGCGCGTCGACGCCCCCGATCGCCTCGCGGATGTCGGGCACCGCCGCGAGCGTGTCGTGGAGCGACCGGAGGTCGCGGGCGTTCGCGCGCCCCCGGGAGATCCGCCCCGCGAGTCGTTCCAGATCGTAGGCGGCCGAGAGGGCGTCGCGGACCTCCTCGCGGGCGAGCGTGCGTTCGGCGAACGCCGCGACCGCGTCGTGGCGCGCCTCGATCGCCTCGCGGTCGACGAGCGGTCGACGAAGCCACGCGCGCAGGCGGCGCCGCCCCAGCGCCGACCGCGTCTCGTCGATCGTGTCGAACAGCGTCCGGCCGGAGCCGACGTGGTTCTCGAACAGCTCCAGCCCCCTGAGCGCGGTCGCATCGAGGCGCAGCGAGCGCCGGGGGTCGTACCGCCGCACGCGACGGACGTACTCCAGCGGGCCGTCGTCGCCCTGGGTGTACTCGGCGTACGACAGCAGCGCGCCGGCGGCGACGCGCTCGGTCGCGTCGAACCGGTCGGGGTCGGCGTAGCGGTCGAGCACCCCGTGGACGGCCTCGGGATCGAACGTCTCCGGGTCGCGTTCGGTTCGCATGCAGTCGGCGCCGTCGACGACGGCGGGGTCGACGCCGGGACCGACGAGGAGTTCGGCGGGAGCGATCCGCGCGAGCTCCTCGTCGACGGCGGCCGCGTCGCCGGCGGTGACGGCGCACTCGCCGGTCGACACGTCGACGTAGGCGACGCCGTAGGCGGGGCTCTCTTCGGATTCGTCCTCAGATCCTCCCTCCGCGGTCGCGACACAGGCGACGTAGGTGTTCGACCCCTCGGCGAGCAACTCCTCCTCGACGACGGTTCCGGGGGTGAGCACCTGCGTGACCGCGCGCTCGACCAGCCCCGAGGCCTCCTCGGGGTCCTCCACCTGGTCGGCGACGGCGACGCGGTACTCGGCGTCGAGCAGGCGCTTCAGGTACTTCGGGGCGTTGTCGACGGGGATGCCGCAGGCGGTGTAGGTGCCGGTGGAGTCCTCCCGTTCGATCCGGGTGAGTTCGCAGACGCGCGCCACCTCGTCGGCGGCCTCGCAGAACGCCTTGTAGAAGTCGCCGACGCGGAAGAGGACTATCGCGTCGTCGTATCGCTCGGCCACGTCGACGTACTGCGCGAGCATCGGCGTCAGCTCCTCGCGGCGGTCGAGCATCGTCGCCGGCGCTCCCGTGACCATAGTCGTTGGTTGCCAGCGGGCGGGCGAGCGGCGAAAGGGTTTCGCACCGCCTCGCCGAGCGCGCCGCCGATCAGATCCCGATCTCGTCGTCGTCGCCGTCGGCGTCCCACTCCCAGTGCTCGGCGGTCAGCCGGGCCGACGAGCGCCGCACGCCCCCGTCGGCGAGCCCCTCGGCGTAGGTGAAGCCGTACGTCGGCGGCTCGTACTCGTCGGGGTCGACGAAGGACTCGTTCCTCCGGAAGCGCCGCGCGACCAGCAGGACCGGGGTGCCGCCGGCCGCCTCGCCCGGGACCTCCCGAAGCGCCTCCAGCCGGTACCACTGCGGGATGCGTTCGCGGAGCTTCTCCCCGAACCGCGTGTCGCGGAACCGGCCGGCGACCCGGAGCGCGAGCGTCCCGTTCTCGGCGAGCCAGTCGCTCGCGCGCTCGACGTACAGCGCGGAGGTGTCGTAGGTGTAGTACGCCGCGTCGTAGTCGGCGTACGCGTCGGCGACCGGGCCGTCGGCCACGTCGCGCCGCAGCGTCGCCGGCGGCGCGCCGACCACGTAGTCGTAGTCCTCCCGGGCCAGGGCGGCCGGCTCGTGGCCGTCTCGGATCAGGGGGTTCGTGCAGTATACCGGGAGGGAGTCGAGCGTGAACGTCGGGTCCTCCCACCGCGCCTCGCGGTAGTCGCCGAGCAGCCGCAGCAACAGCCGCGTCTCGGTCACGCGACACGCCAGCGGGTCCGGGCTCGCGCCCGTCAGCCGCTCGCCGAGGGTCCGCAGTCGGTCGGCCGGCTCGGCGTCCGCGAATCCCGAACGGAGCCGCTCCGCGGCCGCGAGCAGGTACCGCCCGTCGCCGACGGCGGGGTCGAGGAGGTCGCCCTCGATCCCGTGCAGGCCCGCGTCCGTCGAGGCGTCGTAGCCGGCCGCATCGAGCAGGGCCTCGGGAAGCGGGTCCGGAGCGGCGGGGTCCGTCTCGATCCCATGCAGGCCCGCGACAGAAAGCAGGCGGTCGTAGGCGGCGACCGCGCGGTCGGGGTCGCCCTCGAACGAGAAGTGATCGAGGTACCCGACCGTCCGCGAGATCGCCGCCGTGACCCCGTCGTCGTCGAGCGCCCAGCCGGCCAAGTCCGGCGCACGCCGGTCGTAGGCGTCCGCGCGGCGCTCGCGGGCCAGCCCGAGCAGGTCGCCCGCGTCGCGCTCGACGCCCATCCCCTCGGCGAACTCCCCGAACCGCTCGAGTGCGTCGCCGGTGAGCGCCTCGTCGAGGAGGTCCATCCCCGCGAACACCCGCTCCAGCAGCGCCTCCTCGACGAGCTGGAAGGCGACGACGCGGGCGAACGCCCGGCGGTTCTCCGAGGGCGTGAATCCCGTCCGGCCGGCGCCGCGGACCCACGTGCCGTAGGCGGCACGCAGCGCCCGCGCGTCGGCGTGGTCGCGCTCGTGGGCGAGCAGTCGCGCGCGTGCCGGCCCGGCGGCGGTCTCGTCGCCGTCGCCGCGGCGGGCGGCGCGGACCGCGTCCCGGAGGTCGGCCGCGCGCTCGTCGTACCCGTCGAGGTCGTCGACGAGCCGCGCCTGTGCCGACTCGACGGCCGGCGCGAGCAGGTCGCCGAGGCAGTCGCGCAGCGTCCCGACGAGCGTGTCGAGCCCGTCGTCGTCGGCGACGGCGTGGCGCCCGGACGTACCGACGCCGTCGGCGTCGTCGACATCCCCCGCGTCGTCGACCGCGGACAGCTCCGCCGGCCGCAACGCGGTCAGCTTCGCGACGGCGAGCTGTTGGGCCGGCCGGAGCGTCTGCGAGAGCCGCCCCTGGCGCCCGGCGTCGACGATCCGCGCCAGCGGGATCGCGGTGTGGGTGACCGCGGAGACGCCCGCGACGGTCCGGACCTCCTCTGTGCTCTCGCCGTCCTCGGCGTTCTCGATGTCCCCGGCGCTTCCGCCGTCCCCTCCCTTCTCGGCTCCCTCGCGGTCGACGCGCTCGAAGACGAGCAGCCGGTCGAACCCCCCCGCGACGACGTATCGGGCCGTCGGCTCGGCGCTGGCGGCCTCGAACGCCGCGACCACCGCGGCGCCCACGTTCTCGGCGTCGCGTCCGACCGCCGCGAACGTCGCGCTCACGGCGCCGTCGTCGTCGCGGAGCCGCCCGACGCGACCGTCCAGATCGTACGCGTCGGGGTCGTACCCCAGCACGTCGCCGAACAGCGCCGCACACAGCGTCGCCGCGACGGTCTCGGCGCCGGCGTCGGCGCCGAGCGTCGCCTCGGCCCGGTCGGCCGCCTCGACGACGCGCTCAACGAAGCCCTGTCCGTACGAACCGCGTGGGGCACCTGACATGTCTCGCACCCGAATCGGCTATCTCTCGAAATCGGACCTACCTAATCCTTTCTCAGTCGACCGACCGCGGTCCGGACGGTCGGCGGCCGGGTTCCACCCGAAGCGATCGGGCTCGTTCCGCACGGCTCGTGTTCCGTTCGATCGGCTCGTCGCCCCTCAGTTCGGATCCGGACGGCTCGATAGACCCCCGGAACGGTACGGCGGCGACGCCGTGACGGTTCGGTATGACGTACGTCCGCATGCGGCAGAGTTAGGTCCGTTCGGCCCTTGACGTGGTCTGTGAACGACACCCAGACAGCCCGCATCCGGGTGTATTCTCCCGCCGGGGTGTACGACGCGTGAGCGACGCGGAGGCCGAGCCCGAGACCGACCGCGACGGCGCGGACCCGGAGGGGACCCCCCACGACCTCGCGCCGCTTCCGGTATCGGAGGCGGCCGACCTCGTCGACCGCGTCGCCGACAACGTCGCCCGCGTCATCGTCGGCAACGACGCCGCCGTCGAGCACATCCTCGTGACCGTGCTCGGCCGGGGCCACCTCCTCCTCGAGGACGTGCCCGGCGTCGGCAAGACGATGCTCGCGCGCTCGCTTGCGACCTCGGTCGACTGCGAGTTCAAGCGCGTCCAGTTCACGCCCGACCTCCTCCCGTCGGACGTGACCGGAATCAACGTGTACAACCAGAAGACCGGCGAGTTCGAGTTCCGCCCGGGGCCGGTGTTCGCGAACATCGTCCTCGGCGACGAGATCAACCGCGCGCCGCCGAAGACGCAGTCGGCGCTGCTGGAGGCGATGGAGGAGGGGCAGGTCACCGTCGACGGCGTCACCCGCGAGCTCCCCGACCCCTTCACCGTCATCGCGACCCAGAACGACGTCGAGCCCGGGCGCACCTACGAGCTCCCGCTTGCGGAGATCGACCGGTTCATGAAGAAGCTCCGGCTCGGCTACCCGGACCGGGCCGACGAGACGGAGATGCTGGACCGCACGGCCGGCGAGCACCCGATCGAGTCGCTGGAGCCGGTAGCGACCACCGAGGAGCTTCGCCGCGCCCGCGCCACCGTCGGCGAGGTCGGCGTCTCGGAACCCGTCCGCGAGTACGTCACCGACCTCGCCACCTACACCCGCGATCACGCCCAGCTCGGCGTGAGTCCCCGCGGAAGCATCGCCCTCGTGCGCGCCTCGCAGGCGCGCGCCGTCATCGACGGCCGCGACTACGTCGTCCCCGACGACGTGCAGACGGAGGCGCCGTCGGTGTTCGCCCACCGCGTCCGTCCCCGGACCGGCAGCGAGTCCGGCCTCGACGTGGTCGAGGACGCCCTCTCGTCGGTGCCCGTCGAGTAGCGATGCGGCTCACCCGACGCGGGAAGGCGGTCGTCGCCGTCGCGGTCGTCGCGGTCGCCTCCGGGCTCGCGTTCGGCCCGCGATCGCTCAACGCCGTCGTCGTGCCCGCGATCGTCGCGTTGAGCGCCGCCTACCTTCAGCTACGCTGGGTCGAGCCCCCGGCGGTCGCGCGCGACGTGCCGCCGGACGACCACGTCGGCCGGACGTATCCGGTCCGGCTGTTCTTCGGCGACCGCGACGGCCCCCGCCCGAGCGCCGACGAGGGAATGGACCGCCCGTTCGCCGGCCGCGTCCGCGAGCGGGTCGGCGACGGCGTCGACGCCGACCGGGTCGTCTTCGAGACGGTCGTCGGCGCCGTCCCCGTCGAGTACGACGTTACCTACGAGTCGCGCGGACGCCACCGCCTCGGCCCGGCCGGCGTGACCGCCCGCGACGCGCTCGGGCTCGCGGAGACCGACCTCTCGACGACGGAGACGAGCGAGGTGCTCGTCTACCCCGCGGTCCACGCCATCGCCGGCTGGGCGCGCCGCGACCTGCGCGCGCTCCACGAGACGGGCGTCCACGAGGAGCGCCGCGAGTTCGACCGCCTCCGCGAGTACGACCGCGGCGACTCGCTGCGCGACGTGCACTGGAAGTCGACCGCCAAGCGCGACGACCTCATCGTCAAGGAGTTCTCCGCGGAGGCGGAGACGGAGGCGGTCTCGGTCGCCGCCGGCGCGGCCGCGGCGCCCGGCGCCGCCGACGGCATGGCCGAGGCGACCGCGAGCATCGCGCTCGCACTCGTCGAGGACGGCGTCCCGGTCGACGTGTCCCTCCCCGACGGAACGCTCACCGTCACCGGCGAGCGCGGCAGCCAGGTGCGCCTGCTGGAGCGGCTGGCGGTGATCGGACCCGGACGCGTCGCCGACGCCGACGCGGACGTCACCGTCTACGGCGAGGCCGACGGCGTCCGCGTCTCCGTCGCCGGCGAGGACCACGAGTTCGCCGACTTCCGCTCGGACCGGCCCGCGACGTACGGCGTCTCGCGCCCCGACCCGCGCCTCGATCGCGCCCGAGGGAGTCGCGAGGCCGCCGGCGACGGGGAGGTGATCGCGTGAGCACGCCCGTCGGAAACCGGTTCGGCGGGATGGGATCCGGACGGACCGCCGGCGACGGCTCCGCCGACCGCGGCGGGGGTTCCGGAGGCGACGACGGGGACGCCGCCGGCCGTTACTCGGTCGCCGCGGCGGTCCGAACTCCGGCGGCTGCCGGCGTCGCCCTCGCGGTCGCGTCCTTTCTCGCGGTGTTCCACCACGTCGTCGACGTGGTCGGGGGCGCGACGTTCCTCCTGATGGAGGTGGCGGTCGTCGCGGCGGCGGCCGCGTGGCTCGGGGGCTTCCTCCGCGAGCGGACCGCCGTCGGCCTCGCCGCCGTCGGCTTCGCGCTCGCGCTGGTCGGCTACTTCATGTCGGTGCCGCCGTCGGCGCGCGCGCTGTTCACCGCCGGGCGCGTCGCCGGCGACGTGCTCGCGCTGCTCACGGGGCTGTCGGTGCTGCGGCTGCTCAACGCCGGCGCGTGGGCGCTGTTTCTCGTCCCCGTGCCGACGTTCCTCTCGACGTACTTCCTCGTCCGCCGGCGCTACCCGGCGGCCGCGACGGTCGGCGCGGCCACGACCGGCTTCTTCGTCCTCACCGGCGACGCCGGCGTCGGCGTCGCCCTCGCGGCCGCGGTCGGGGTCACGCTCGCGATCGGCTTCTCCGAGCTGGCCGCCGCCGGGCGCTCGGGCGTGCTCGCCCAGTGGGACACGCTCGCGGTCGTCGTCGCCGCGATGGTCGTCGTCACCTCCGTCGTCACCGTCGTCCCCGGGAGCGCGACGAACCCCGTGCTCCCCGGCGGCGACTCCCCGACCGTCGAGTCGAGCTTGGTGGCGAACACCGACTCCGTCGGCGTGCTCGGGAGCATCCGCCTCTCGCCCGAGGTCCGCTTCACCGTCGAGGCCGACGAGCCCGCCTACTGGCGCGTCGGCTCGTACGACCGCTACACGGGCGGAAGGTGGGTCAGAACGGGCGAGACGAGTCCCTACTCCGGATCCGGATCGCTCGGCGAGCCGGCCGGCGAGAGCGACCGCCTCACCCAGCGGGTGACCGCGCGCGGGCAGATGGACGCGCTGCCGGCGGCGTGGAAGCCCGTCGAACTCCGCGGCCGCGCGGCAGACACCGCGCAGGTGACCGACCACGGCGGGCTCAAGCCCGGGACGACGCTGCTGGAGAACGACACCTACACCGTCGTCAGCCAGCGCCCGAACGCGACCGCCGGGGAACTCCGCCGCGCCGGGACGGACTACCCGTCGTCGGTCTCCTCGCGGTACACGCAGTTGCCCGAGAGCACGCCCGATCGCGTCGGCGAGCGCACCGCCGAGGTGATCGACCGGGCGGACGCGTCGAACCCCTACGAGGCGGCCGTCGCCGTCGAGCGGTACCTCGAACGGACGAAGGAGTACTCGCTGGACGTGCCGCCCCCGCAGGGCAACACCGCCGACAGCTTCCTGTTCGAGATGGACGCGGGCTACTGCGTCTACTACGCGACGACGATGGTCGCGATGTTGCGAACCCAGGGCGTCCCGGCCCGGTTCGTCACCGGCTACACGTCCGGCCAGCGCGTCGCCGAGGACGAGTGGGTCGTCCGGGGCCTCGACTCCCACGCGTGGGTCGAGGTGTACTTCCCCGGCCACGGCTGGGTCCGGTTCGACCCCACCCCGTCGGGCCCGCGCGAGACCGCCGAACAGGCGAGCGTCGAGTCCGCCCGCGAGGAGGGAACCGAGAACGTCGACGCCGCGGGCTCGGAGGACGGGAGCTACGAGACGCCGACCGCGACACCCGACGCCGGCTCCACTCCCGCCAACTCGGACCCCGGCGCCGAGGCGGTCGACCCCGGCATCGACCAGTTCGGCAACGCGACGGTCGCCACCGCCGGCCCCGGCGGCCTCACCGCGAACGCGACGCCCGCCGGCGGCGGATCCGGCGGCGGCGACGGCGACGAGGGATGGACGCCCACCCGCGAGGACGTCGTCGTCGGCGCCGCCGCGCTGGTCGGCGTCGTCGCCGGCGCGCGCCGCCTCGGCCTGACGGGGCGGGTCCGACGGACGGTCTGGCTGCTCCACCAGTCCAGCGCCGACCCCGACACGGACGCCGAGCGGGCGTTCCGGCGCCTGGAGTACCTCGCGTCGGTCGTCTACCGACCGCGTCGCCCGGGCGAGACGCCCCGGCAGTACGTCGGGGCGCTCTCTCGCGACCGGTTCGGCGAGTCCGCCCGCACCGTCGCGGAGGCGTACGAGCGCGCCCGCTACGGGGGCGGCGTCGACGAGGCGGAGGCCCGGCGGGCCGTCGAGGCGGCCGACGACCTGGTCCGCCGCCACGCCCCGGTCCTCCGGCGCTTGGGCGGTGCCGGCAAGCCGACGTGATCGACGATCCGGCCGCCGCCTCCGCGTCCCTCCCGACTCTCGGCGACCGCGCGCCCGTGGGTCGAAATCCGTATGCGAACACCCGACAGGATTTAATACGGCGCTCTTGTAGGTTCGGGCGGAAATGTCCGAGGTATGCTCGACGTGCGGTCTGCCTGAGGAACTCTGCGTCTGCGAGGACGTGGCCAAGGAGTCTCAGGAGATCTCGATCCGCATCGACGAGCGCAGGTACGGGAAGGAGGTAACGGTCATCGAAGGATTCGATCCCAAGGACGTGGACATGGACTCGCTGTCCAGCGACCTGAAGTCCAAGTTCGCCTGCGGGGGCACCGTCGAGGACGGCGCCATCGAACTGCAGGGGAACCACAGCGGCCGCGTCGAGGGGTTCCTCCGCGACAAGGGGTTCAACGTCGCGTGACCATCGGACCGACCTGACACCGCACTCGAGCAGTCGCGTTCCGTTCTCCCGTTTTCGACGCCGCGAGCTACTGCGTCGTCGCGAACCGTCGCTCACCGTCGTCGAACACCGCCGGAACACCGCTGTCTCGACCCCGTCCGGGATCCGCCGACCGACGCCACCGAGACGCCAACGGCTTTAGCCGCCCTCGCGCTACCGGGAGCCAATGCAGCAGCGAGGCCTCGTCGCGCTCGTCGTCGTCTGCCTCGTCACGTCGCTCGTCGCGCCCGCGGTCGCGGCCGCGCCGGCGGCGGACGCCGGCCGCGACGCCGACGCTGACGCCGTAGCTATCGCTCCCGTCGAGCCTCCGACGGCGATCGGTTCCGATCCCCCGACGGCGATCGGCTCCGCGTCGTCGCCGAGAACCGCCTCGGCGTCGTCGTCGCCGACGGCCGCCTCGACCGCCGCCGGCGACGACATCCGGCTCACGACGACGCTCGCGCTCACCCCCGATCGGCCGGGATCGGTCGCGGTCACGCTCCGGTTCGAGTCCCCCGACCGCGTCACCGCCATCGAGGCCCAACTCGCCGCGGACGCCGAGTCGGTGACGACCGACGGGTTCGACGCGACCGACGGCGACACCTACGAGTGGGACGGCGAGACGGCGTCGCCGACGATCCGCTATCGCCTCCCGGTCAACCGGACGACCACGTCGGGGCGACTCGCCCGGACCGAGCTACACTCTGGTGGATCGCCGGAGGGAACCACTGACTCCGCCTCCGCCGCCGGCGACGAGGGATACGTGTTCGCCGACCCCGGTCCCTGGGCGCTCGTACAGGTTCCGGGGACGGGCGTGTCGTGGCGCTACCGCGGCGACACCGTGGGGCTCTCGCGGGACACGACGACCGACGGACCGGGCGCCGTCGGCGAGCGCGTGGCGTTCCTCGGCGAGCACACCGTCCGCGAGCACAGCGCGAACGGACAGACGTTCCGGCTCGTCGTCCCCGCCGAGTCGGCCGACGCGATGCGGGCGCCGCCGGACCGCGTGCTCGACTCGCTGGCGTCGGCCTCGAAGACGCTCCGCGTCGGCGACCGCGACGAGTCGGTGTTCCTCGTCGCCGCGCCGACCGGCGTTGACTGGGCGGTCGCCGGGATCCAGACGGGCGACGCCGACGCGTGGGTTCGCGCGGACGAGCCGCTCGCGGACCCCCGAAGCGCCTGGCTCCACGAGTACGTCCACACGCGGCAGTCGTTCGCGACGACCGCCGAGACGCGCTGGGTGATCGAGGGCTCGGCCGACTACTACGCCGCCCTGCTCGCGCTCCGACAGGGGTTGATCGACTTCCCGGCGTTCGCAGACCACCTCGAACGCGGCGCCGAGGCGCCGTACGCCGACGACGTGCTCGCCGACCAGCGCACGTGGACGACGGCCACGCCCTACCGCAAGGGCTCGCTCGTCGTCGGGGAGACCGACCGTCGGGTCCGGCTGGCCGCCGACGGCGGCGCCAGCTTCGACACGGTGTTCACGCGCCTAAACGCCGACTCCGAGCCCGTCTCCGGAGACCGCTTCCTCGCGCTCGTCGCGGAGGCCGGCGACGAATCGGTCGCCGACGAGACCGGGCGGTTCGTCCGGACGGACGCCGCGCCCGAGATGTGGTCGGCGTCGGGCCACGAGACGGCGTTCGGCACCCCCGTCGCCCGCATCGCGGTCGAATCGCCGGCGGAGGTCGGCGTCGAGGGCGAGTACCGAAACGCGAGCCTCGCGCCGCCGGTCACGGTCGCCGTCGGCGAGACGCTGACCGTCCCGCTGTCGGTCTCGAACGACGGCGGCGCCGACGGCGACTACCGGGTCGCGCTCGCGGCGAACGACCGGACGGTCGCCGTCGCCAACGGGACGCTCGCGGCGGGGGAGAACGCGACCGTGTCGCTGTCGTGGACGCCGACCGAGCCCGGGACGTACGCGCTGACGGTGCGCGGGCACACCTACGAGGTGCTCGTCGAGGAACCGTCGACGCCCGCTGTCGCCTCGGTGTCGCTGAACCGGACGACCGTCGCCGCCGGCGACGCGGTGCTGGTGAGCGCCGAGGTCGTCGCGGACGGGGAGGTTCCCGCCGCGGGCGACCTCGCGGTCCGCGTCGACGGCCGCACGGTCGCGACCGAGCGCGTCCGCGTCGCGCCCGACGACGCAGCGACGCTGCGGGTACCGATCCGCGTCGACGAACCGGGCACCTACACCGTGTCGGTCGGCGACGCGACGGCGTCGCTCACCGTCGAGGCGGCGAACGGAGGGAGCGGGGGAGACGACGCGAGCGGTGGCGACGCGGGCGGGGACCTCGGCGTCTCCGCCCCCGGATTCGGCGTCGGCGCGGCCGCGGCGTCGCTGGCGGTCGCGCTCGCGCTGGCGGCCCTGCGGGGGCGCCGGTCAGAAGGGTGACTGCGGGCCCTCGTCGGCCTCGCGCGCGTCCGCGGGTTCGTCGTCGCCGGCGCCGGCTTCGAGCTCGCCGTCCCACGCCTCCAGCCCGCCGGCCATGCTCTCGACGCGCGCCTCGGTCGTTCCCTCGAACGACGTGATGAGGTTCGCCGCCTGGACGCTCGCCTTGCCGTGCGGGCACACCGTCACGATGTGCTCGCTCCCGGTCAGCGACGCCACCCGGTCGGGCAGGTCCTGAAACGGGACGTTCTCGGAGCCGGGGATGTGGCCGCGCTCGTACGCCCCCGGCGAGCGGATGTCGACGACGCGGACGTCCGCGTCCTCCGCGAGGAGCCGCTCGACCTCGTCGGGCGTGATCTCGCCGTCCATGCCCGTGGGGAGCCGTCGCCGGGTGAAAAGCGCTCCGCCGTCGGCGACCCCGTCGGAGCCCGTCGATCGCCGGTCGGCGCCCCTACAGCAGCCCCTCCTCGCGGGCGAGCAGCACGCCCTCCAGGGTCGCGTCGTTGGTCGGCGGCGAGCGAACCACGTCGACCGCCTCGTCGACGGGGACCGCCCGGGGGACGAGGTACTCGTTGTCGTCGAGCTCCTGTCCGACGGGTTCGAGCCCCTCCGCGAAGACGAACCCGCGGGTGTGGCGAAGCAGCCCGGTCGTACACTGCACCTCGCCGAGCACGGAGAGCGAGTCGGCCGCGAATCCGGTCTCCTCGCGGAGTTCCCGTCGGCCCGCCCCGGTGTACGACTCGCCGGCCTCGACGATGCCCGCGGGGAGCTCCAGCTGCGTGTTGCGGACGGTCGGGCGGTACTGCTCGACCATGAGGAGGTCGTCGCCGGCGCGGGCGACGACGACCACGGCCGTCGCCAGTTCCGACCAGTAGTACTTCTTCGTCGACCCGTCGGGGTGTTCGACGAGGTCGTAGCCGGCCGTCACCCAGCCCGTCTCGTACTCCACCGCCGTCTCCAGCACGGGCCACTCGGGCTCGCCCGGCCAGTCGTGGCGGCGGCCGTCGCCGAAGTCGGGTTCGTCGGATGTCCACTCGTCGGCGTCCCCCTCCGAGCCGGTCGCCCGGTTCGCACCGCTCGCGTCGGTTGCACCGTTCGCGTCGTTCGCGCTGTTCGCGCCGTCGTGGGCGTCGCGGCTGTCGTCGTTCACGGTTGGACGACGGTTACGCGGTAACGGGTATCGTTGTACCGGACGAAGACGGCGTCGCCGTCGACGGCGCCCGCGGGCGCGAACTCCCGGAACGTCGACAGCTCGTCGAACGGCGAGTGGCTGAACTCCTCCTTCAGGCCGTACGGCCCCCGGCGGTACGCCTCCGAGCGCCCGTCGTCCGACTCGACCGCCGAGAAGAAGTACCGGAACCGCTGTTCGGCGATGCCGCCCTCGGTCGCGTTCAGCTCGTAGGCGGGGCCCTCGGCCTCGGCCGCGGGGGTCGCCTCCAGGTAGTACGGGTCGCCCGAACCCAGATACGACGGGAGCGCCCCGAGCGCGAGCAGGAGGAGGACGACGGCGACGATGCCGACGAGGAATTTCCGGGTGACCGGTCGCATGGGCGCGGTAGGGGACGACGGCGCAAACGCGTTATGCCTCGTCGCTTCCGGTTTCGCCGCCGCCGTCGACGACGGGTCGGTACGCCCGGCCGAACGCGCGCCGCCGGAGCGTTCCGAGCGCGGCCTCGCGCTCGGCCTGCCACGTCGCCGCGACGACGGGCTTGGTGCGCTCGCGGGTCGCTTCTCCGTCTCGCGGGTCGCCCCGCTCCCCGCTCGACTTCTCGGGGCGCTCGCTTTGCTCGCGCCCCGCACCGCTCCCCGCTCGCCCCGAGGACTCGCTTCGCTCGCCCTCGCTGTCGGGCGCGAACGCGACCGGGTGCCAGACGACGTTGTCGACGTTGTCGCTGCCGGCCATGTCCGGCTCGTACTCGGGGTGGTCGTCGAGCCACGCCTCGTACTCCTCGCGCGTGCCGACGTGAACCTCCAGCAGCGACGCGAACAGCGCGTCGCGAACCGTCTCGATCACCTCGCCGGTGACGCGGTCGGCGTACTCCTCGCGGTCGAACTCCATCGCCTTCGCCGCCTCGCGGACGGCGACCTTCGCGGCGGGCACGAGCGTCTCGTACTCCTCGCGGGCCTCCGCGGGCGTCGCCGGCGCGAGCGTCCCTTCGGTATCCATACCCGTCGGTGCGGGCGTGCGAGCCAAGAGTCGTTCCCTTCCGGGACCGCGGCCGGCTACTCCTCGGTCGCGTCGTCGGCTTCGTCGCCTGCTCCCTTCGGGGGTCCGCCGTCGTCGCCGTCGGCGTCGCCGTCCTCGTCCAACCCGTACATCTCCTCGGTCAACTCCTGGGCCTCCTCCAGTACCGACTCGACCGCCTCGTCGACGACCGCCTCGGCGGCGCCGCCCGTCGGGTCGCCGGTCACGTCCGACCGTGCGGGGTCGCCGTGCGCGTGGTCGTGGTGGCCGTGCCCATTGCCCGTCGTATCCTCGAACACCTCGTCGTACTCGGTCTCCTCGGCGAACTCGGTCGCCGCCGACGCCAGGTCCGCGGGCGTGCGGTCGCCCCAGTCGTCGACGTGCTCGTCCAGCCAGTCCTCGTGCTCGTCGCCGTGGAGCATCGCCGTGAACGCCAGGTGGTTCGCGAGGTGCTCGCCGTCGCGCTGGGGCGTCTCGCACACCGGACAGGCGTATCCCATACGCCGACTGGGGCGCCGAGCGTGAAAACGACTGCCGTCCGCGGTCGCCGCATCACTGCGATCCGATCTATCAGGATCATTGGGAGTGACTTCGACGTAGGCTGCAACCTGATCGTCCGCGTTGCTCGCGACTCGCTTGATATCCACTACTGACAGAATAACCAAAAAACCCTTTACTCAACACAATGTAGTGTATGATACCGATAAAGCCGTGAGAGGGCGATGACCTCGCATAGGTGAGAAAATCACCTCGTCTGGCTGGGTAGACATTCCGTACTTTGGGGACGTCACCCGGTCGGGCTGGCGGGTGGGAGGCCAATCACGGTCCGGTTTCATACTCGTGAAGCTTATTCTCGAGCTGTGCGAGTGAAGAGAAACTACTCTCAGTGATCCGCCTCTCGTCGATATACGATAGCCAATCAGTGTCTCGTTTCAGATCCTCAGCGACAGCACCTGCAAAACAGTCTGCAGCTTGTATTCCTCCCTCTTTCCGTGAGCCTTTATATGACACCTCAACATCCCCCACGAATTCGAGGACATGATCTCTGACCGCTTTACACTGAGGTGTTGACGCTACACGATCGAATGTAAACGTCGCGCGTTGCTCTTCTGGAGCACCCATCTCGAACAAGACTTCGCCATATGCGAATCCCTCAAGAGCGAGATCCCAGTCCGGTGGAAGACAAACATTCTGATACAGTAGATGGCTTAACTGGAGGGATTGTAGCTGATGACGCTCGAATTTCGCATATCCGAACTGCAGATGGTCGTTATCACTGAAGCACCCCATCATCCGCCGCTTCTGGACATCATTCATATCCCTCCACTTCGCCTCTGCAACGTCGGTTACCCGCCGGACTGTCTTGTTCGCGCACCTGGCACATGACATCCGATCGCCCCAAACGACAGCCGCGACATACACATCACAGTCTTTCGTCAACAGACTACGTAGATCGCCCGATGCATCCCCGAACGCATCCATTCAATTGCCAACAAATCTTCTCGGTTGGATAAAATACCCGCGGTTCGTAAGGTACGCGTAGTGGAAGTGGTCTTCACTTAGTCCGTATTGTGTCGTTGAAGCAGTTCTGACCACCCAAAGGAATGTTCACCCGGATCATGGTCATCGTCCGCCCCGTGGCTTCAGCTTACGACTCGCCCGCGTTGCGCTCGCGGACCCACTCGCCCAGGTCGAGTCGCATCACGAACGCCGCCTCGCCGTCGCCGTAGTACCGCGGGATCCGCCGCCCCGGCCGGAACCCCTCGTCGTCGTACAGGTCCTGGGCGCGGTGGTTGCTCTCGCGCACCTCCAGCTTCACCACGCTCGCGCCCGCCGCCGCCAGCTCCGACAGCGACGCCCGGAGCAGTCGCCGGCCGAGCCCCCGTCCCTGCGCGTCGGGACGCACCGCGAGGTCCTTGATGTGGCCGATGTCCTGTCCGTGGTTCGGCGTCACGTCGCCGACGACGTAGCCGACCACGTCGCCGGCGTCGATGGCCTCGTCGATCGCGTTCCCGCCCGCGTCCGGCCGACCGTCGCCGCCCGGCTCGCCCTCGGCGACGAGAAACCCCGGCGCGTCGAGCAGCCCCTCGAAGGCCGCGTACGGCCACGGCTGGGTGAACACGGCCTTCTCGATGCGGAACACGCCGAGCAGGTCCGCGCGGTCGACCGGGCGGATCCGCGCCTCGCCGTCCGCGTCGTCGCCGGCGGCGGATCCGCGCGAGGTAGTCACGCCTCGCATAACGAAGTTGTGAGGGATAAGCCCGATGGCGAACGCGCCGACGGAGCTACAGGAACGTCTCGGCCGTCAGCTTCACCGATCGGTCCCGGTAGTCGTCGAGCAGGTCTTCCGCCCACGAGCGGGCCGTTGCGTTGGTCGTCTCGACGACCGCCGTCGGGACGCCCCGCTCGTCCGTCGGGGCGATCATGGTCACGTCGTCGGCCACCCCCAGCATGAACGGGATCTCCCCCTCGTACAGGTACGAACCCACGCGCCCCGTCTCGAGCGCCTCGCGGATCAACTCGGCGGTCTCCTCGTCCGGCGGCGGACCCTCGGACGGCCCGCCCGTCGGCTCCCAACTCAGGCTCCCGTTCGTCAGTTCCTGACTCATCGCCTCCGGGGAGACGATGGCCTCGTTGTGTCTGTCGCTGTGGAGGAACTCCGCCATCCGGCTCCGGTGCTCCTCGATCGACCCTGGCGCGACCGTCGGACTCAGGATCCGGGCGCGGTCGGCCCCGTAGTACAGTTCCTCGATCCGGCGGAGGTGCAGGAACGCGTTCCCGTTCTCCGGCCTCGTCACGGTCGCGTCCCCGAACTCCCCGACGTCGATGTCCAGGTCCGCGAACGGCAACGACTCGACCACGTCGCCGAGTCGCTGCACGGTGTCGACCGTGTCGAGCAGTCCGTCGAACTCCGCGCGGATCAACTCGCCGCACGGCGTGAGCGCGTACTCCCCGTTCGGACGCTCCACCCAGTTGCGGTCCTCGAAAGCCCCGAGGATGCGCCCCAGCGTCGGCTGGGAGATGCCGGTCGTGTCGTGGAGGTCGGCCCGGCTCCGCGCGCCCGACGCGAGCGTCCGCAGCACCTCGACGCGGTGGCTGGATCTGGCGAGGAACTCCACGTCGTCGAGCGGTGTGGCGGGTGTCACGTCGCGCCTCCCCGGACCGTCCACGGCCGATCCCTCGCCGAGGGACCGGTCGACTAGGCCCGATACAGTCGTGAGTGTTTCACGCGAGACAGCATATAGTTACGTCTCCGTGAACGTCCGATACGGCCGTTCTTCCGGGGAACAGCGGGCGGTTCGAGCGACGGAGCCGCCTTTCAGGGAGTGAAATCCCGTCCCCGACTGAAAACATGTCACTGAGAATCATTATGGCCGTTCGGACCCCGGAGATCACGAGGGATACGATGCACTCGGACACCGGGACCGATCCGGCACGGTATCGGCCATGAGCCTCGAACGGAAGGGCGATCACGACCACGAGGGCTGGCTCGCGGGACAGGACCTCACGCCGCTCGAGTCCGGCTACCTGCGGATCCTGATATGGGTGGACCGGCGGCTCCGCGTCGTCGACTACCTCGAACTGCTGGAGTCGCTGTACTACCGGTCGAACCTCCAGTTCCCCAAGTCCCACACGGAGCAGTACGATCTCGACAACAAGTTCTGGTACTGGTATCCGCTGTACTCGCTGGGCTTCTTCAGCCTCCTCTCGTACGTCGTCGCGGCCGTCTCGGGCGCGTTACTCGGATTCTACTACGTGCCGGCGGTCGGATCGGCCGCCCCCGGCGAGGCGTCGATCGCGTACGAGCAGATCGCGTTCGTCATGCAGGACCTCCAGTTCGGCTTCATGTTGCGCTCCATCCACCGGTGGTCCGCGCAGGTGATGACCGCCGCGGTGTTCCTGCACATGCTGCGCGTCTACTTCACCGGCGCCTACAAGGAACCGCGCGAACTCAATTGGCTGCTCGGCGTCGTACTCATCTCGTTGACGATGCTGTTCGGCTACACGGGCTACCTGCTCCCGTGGGACCAACTGGCGTTCTGGGCCGGTCAGATCGGCGTCGAGTTGTTCCTCTCCATCCCGCTCGTCGGCGAGTGGGTCACGCAACTCCTGTTCGGGGGCTTCTCGCCCAGTCAGGCCACCCTCCAGCGGATGTACATCGTCCACGTGTTCCTGCTCCCGTTCGTGGTGACGACGCTCGTCGCCATCCACATCGGCATCGTGTGGGTGCAGGGCATCGCGGAGCCACACTGATCGGGTCGCGCCGACGGCGAATACCCCGGAGGAACCGAACACCTGTCCGAGGTACGACCGTTTCACTCCGTGAACGGATTCCAGTACGCATCATGATATAGACACGTCGCGTCCGTTCTCCCGCAATGGCAACACAGTCGGCGGCCGCATCGACGGTACAGTCGCTCCGCGAGCGGAGCGTGTTCGCCCTCGCTCGCACCGCCGTGTTCTCCCTCTCGGTGCTCGCGTTCGTGTTCCTCTGGCTGCTCGCGTTCGACTTCGTCCTGCGCGGGGTGTTCCTCGCGTGGGTCGACCCGGTGCTCGCGGACACGATCCACTTCGTCCACGACATCGCCTTGGCGACGTGGGTGTGGATCTGGGGTGCCGCGATGCTGGTGCAGTTGTACCGGCCCGCCAAGCGCGTCGCCGCCATGCGGATCGCGCTCCTGCTCACGAGCATCGACTTCGGGCTCGCGCTCGCGCTCGCGGCGATCGAGGGCGCGTTCGACCCCTCGGTGCTCCTGTTCTTCGCGCCGGTGTACCTCGCGGCCGCGCTCCACCCGGCGCGCGCCGAACTGATCCCGCTGGGCGGACTCGACGGCGACGCCGCCAAGCCCGTCGTGCTCGGGATCGCACTCCTCGCCGTCGTTCCCGTGCTCCTGTACGTCTCCGGACAACTGACGCTCCGGGCCGTCCTGACCGACGAACACCGGGCGCTCGGCCACTACGCGACGATGAGCTACTACGGGCTGAGCCTCGTCGCGCTCGCGGTGCTCGGCGCGTTCGGGACGCGCGGTCGCCCGTCGGTGTACGCCGCCGCCCTGCTCGCCACGATGCTCGCCGTCAGTTCCGTGTTCAACCCCACGATGTCAGGATTGAGTCCGCTGTGGGCGGCGCTGTCGGTGGTGTGGTCGCTCGCGCTCGTCGGCTCCTACGAGCGGGCGGTTCGGAACGAGGCGTCGAGGCGGGCCGCACGGCCGGTCGAATCGGCCGACGTCTCGCTGTGAGCGGCCGAGAGCGCGACGGTTCTCGGCGTCGTCGGTCGCGTTGGCCGAACGAACGGTCGGTTTCGTGGGCGGAGCGGCACGGGACCTCACCGCCGTTCTACGAGGTCTCGCTCCGCTCGACCTCGCCCTGTTCGTTGGCGGTTCGGCCGTTCGGACCTCACCGCCGTTCTACGAGGTCTCGCTCCGCTCGACCTCGCCCTGTTCGTTGGCGGTTCGGCCGTTCGGACCTCACCGCCGTTCTACGAGGCCTCGCTCCGCTCGACCTCGCTTCAGTCGTCGGCGGGCGCCGCGCCGCTGCCGGACTCGTGCTGCTGCTTCGTCCACGAGAGCTTCCCGCCGGCCGCGAGGATCTTGCGCTCGCGCTCGGAGGCGTCGAGGTGCGCCGTGGCCTCCCAGTCGTCGTTCACGCGGACCGTGAACTCGGTGGCGCCGTTGCGGACGCCCTCGCCCACGTCGTCGACGATCTCGACGTCGTCGCCCTGGTCGATGTTCTCGTACGTCTCCTCGTCGATCGTGAGGGGCACGAGACCGAAGTTGAACAGGTTCGCCTTGTGGATGCGGGCGAAGCTCTGTGCGAGCACGCCCTCCACGCCGAGGAACATCGGGCACAGGGCCGCGTGCTCACGCGAGGAGCCCTGGCCGTAGTTCTCGCCGGCCACGAGGAAGCCGCCGTCGGCGTCCAGCGCGCGCTGGGCGAACGTGTCGTCCACACGCGAGAGCGTGAACTCCGAGAGCTTCTCGATGTTCGAGCGGAACTTGAGGATGTCCGCCGTCGCCGGGATGATGTGGTCGGTCGTGATGTTGTCCTCCATCTTCAGGAGCGCCTCGCCCTCGATGTCGGAGGCGAGCTCGTCCTTCAGGGGCACGTCGCCGATGTTCGGGCCCTTGATGAGGTCGTCGTCGACGGCCTCGTCGGGGCTGATGATGTCCGGGTCGGACTCGCCCATGCCGGGGCCGTACTTCGTGCCCATCTCGAGGCCGGGCGCCTCGAGGTCGCCGAGCTCGTCGGCGAGGTCACGCGGGTCGACGATCTCGCCGGTGATGGCCGCGGCGGTCGCGACCTCGGGCGAGCACAGGTACACCGAGTCGTCCTCGATGCCCGAGCGGCCCTCGAAGTTGCGGTTGAAGGTGCGCAGCGACACGGAGTCGGAGGCGGGCACGTGGCCGATGCCGATACAGGCGCCACAGGTCGCCTCGGAGAAGTTGACGCCGGCGGCCATCATCTCGGCCGTCCAGCCCTCGCGGGCGAGCATCTCGGAGGCCTGCTTCGAGCCGGGCGCGACGATCATCTCGGTCTTCTTGGCGACCTCGCGGCCCTCCAGCATCTTCGCGCCGGGGAGGATGTCCTCGTAGGCGCCGTTCGTACAGGAGCCGATGATGACCTGCTCGACGTCCTCGCCCGCGACCTCGCGGACGGGCACGACGTTGTCGGGCATCGACGGCTTGGCGATGAGCGGCTCCAGCGACGAGAGGTCGACCTCGATGGTCTCGGCGTACTCGGCGTCCTCGTCGGGCGAGAGGTCGACGTACTCCTCCTCGCGGTCCTGGCGCGCCAGCCAGTCCTTCGTCTTCTCGTCGGTGCCGAAGATCGAGGACGTGGCGCCCAGCTCGGTGCCGAGGTTCGTGATGGTCGTCCGCTCGGGGATGGTGAGCTCCTCGACGCCCGGGCCGGTGTACTCCAGCACCTTGCCGACGCCGCCCTTGACGGTCAGCTCGCCCAGCAGGTGGAGCGCGACGTCCTTCGCGGTGGCCCAGTCGGGGAGTTCGCCGGTCAGCTGGACGTTCACGACCTCCGGCATCTCGACGTAGTAGGGCCCGCCGCCCATCGCGACCGCGATGTCGAGGCCGCCCGCGCCGATCGCCAGCTGGCCGAGGCCGCCGGGGGTCGGCGTGTGCGAGTCCGAGCCCAGCAGCGTCTTGCCGGGCGCGGCGAAGTTCTCCTTGTGGACCTGGTGGCAGATGCCGTTACCGGGGCGGGAGAAGTACGCGCCGAAGGTGCCCGCCGCAGAGCGGAGGAAGCGGTGGTCGTCGGTGTTCTTGAAGTCGAACTGGTACGTCTGGTGGTCGCAGTACTGCGCGGCCAGTTCCGTCTGAACCTCGTCGAGGTCCAGCGCCTCGAACTGCAGCCACACCATCGTCCCCGTGGTGTCCTGCGTGAGGACCTGGTCGATCTCGATCCCGATCTCCTCGCCGGGTGTCAGCTCTCCCTCGACGAGGTGATCGTCGAGAATCTGCTCCGTAATCGTCTGTCCCATATCGTCCGCGTATCCTCGCTCGGCGGATATAAATCCGGCGAGTTTCCACCCCGACGTTCGTGATAGACCGCCGCTCCGTCCGGTAATTTTTGCACAGTCGACGCGAGTATTGCCTCCCATTCTGGTCGAATGATCCCTCGTCGCCGGCGTTCCTGAACGGTCGCATCCGCGTGGTCGGGGTCGCTTGTCGACCGGCGGGCTTTTCGGTCGGCCTGTCTCTCCCTCGGGTATGTTCGAATCGGGTGCCGCCGTCGCGAACCACATCGATCCCGTCGACGACGACCAGATCCAGCCGAACGGCGTCGATCTGACCGTCGACGCCCTGTACGAACAGGCCGAAGCGGGCCGGATCACCCGCGACGGGAAGCGCGTCGGTGACCGGGCCGAGATCGAGCCGGAGGACGGCCTGTACCGCCTCGACCCCGGCGCGTACGTGCTGCAGTACGGCGAGCGCCTGCGGATCCCCGACGACCACGTCGGCTTCGTCTACCCGCGGTCGACGCTGCTGCGCAACTCCTGTATGCTGAACACCGCGGTGTGGGACGCCGGCTACGAGGGCCGCGGCGAGGGGCTGCTTCAGGTGGGCCACCGGATCGAGATCGAACCCGGCGCCCGCGTGGCGCAGTTCGTTCTCGCGGCCGCCGACCACGAGGGCCACTACGACGGCACGTACCACGGCGAGGGATAGGACCCCGAGCGTCACCGCGGCTCCTCGCTTCGCTCGTCGCGTGCGGCACACAGAAACGGGCTGGGAGGGATTCGAACCACGCCGTCGGCTCGCTCCGCTCGCCGCCGTCTACTTCGAATCCCTCCAGCCGGCGCTATTCACTGCTCGCTGACGCTCGCAGGAATAGCGGGCTGGGAGGGATTCGAACCCCCGACCGTCCGGTGACTTCCCCGCACGCACGCGCCGTCCGAACGGGTTAAAAGCCGGACGCTCTCCCTAACTGAGCTACCAGCCCTCACCCGACCATACCGTCGTGCGCGCATAAGCGTTTACGAACGACGGCGACGGCCCGGCCGCCACCCACACGACCTTATCGACGGCCGCCGACCGACACCCATGACCGTCCCCGATCTGCGGGACCTCGCGACCCGGCTGTGCTCGTTCGAGACCACCGACGGCGACGAGGCGGCCGCCGCCCAGTGGCTCCGCGACCGCCTCGCCGACGCCGGCTTCGAGACCTACACGTGGGAAGCCGACCCCGAACGACTCGCCGAGCACTCGTCGTTCCCGAATGACCCGGCCGACATCGACGCGGCCGGGCGTCCGAGCGTCGCGGGCGTCCTCCCGTTCGGCGACCCCGCCGCCGGCCGAACGGTCGTCCTCAACGGCCACCTCGACGTGGTACCCGCGGACGACGACCTCTGGACGAGCGACCCCTTCGATCCCGTGTGGGGCGAGGCCGACGACGGCGCGGAGACGCTCACCTGCCGGGGCGCCGTCGACATGAAGGCCGCCGTCGCCGCCTGCGTCCACGCCGCGCTCGACCTCCGGGAGGCGGTCGAGTCGGGCGATCTGAGCATCGACGGCCGGGTCGTCGTCGAGGCGGTCGCCGGCGAGGAGGAGGGCGGCATCGGCGCGGCCGCGGCGGCGCTCGACTCGCCGTACCCCTTCGACCGCGACGCCGCCCTCGTCGCGGAGCCGACCGAGCTCCGCGCCGTCACGGCGACGGAGGGAACCGTGATGAAGCGTCTGGAGATCGCGGGCCGGAGCGCCCACGCCGCGACGCGGTGGAACGGCGTCGACACGCTCCCCCTGTTCGAGGAGATCAGGCGGGCGTTCACCGACCTGGAGGCCGAGCGGTGCGAGCGCGTCACCCATCCGCTGTACGGGGAGTACGACGTGCCGTGGCCCGTCGTCTGCGGCCGCGTCGAGGCGGGGTCGTGGGCCTCGACCGTGCCGGGAACGCTGACCGCCGAGTGGCGGATCGGCGTCGCCCCCGGCGAGACGGTCGACGAGGTGGAGGCGGAGTTCGAGGAACGGCTCGCACGGATCGTGGCGGAGGACGACTGGCTGCGCGAGCACCCGCCCGAGTTCGACCGGTTCTCGATCATGTTCGAACCGGCCGAGATCGACGCCGACGAACCCGTGGTCCGGTCGTTGCGGGCGGCGATGACCGACGCGGGGCTGTCCGACACCGCACCCGTTGGCGCGACGTACGGCGCGGACAACCGCCACTACGTCGCCGCGGGGGTCCCGACGGTCGTGTTCGGGCCCGGGAGCGTCGAGCGGGCGCACTTCCCGGACGAGACGGTCCGCTGGGCGGAGGTGGAGACGGCTCGGGGGGTGATCCGTGACGCCGCCGCGGGGTTCCTCGCGGGCGACTGAGCCGTCGTAGGTGACGGCGACGGCGAAGACGACGACGCGACCGCGACGGAATCGACCGGCCTCGGCCGGTCAGTCCTTCCGGGCGGCGTCGAGCGAGTCGGCGATCACGTCGCCGGGCTCGCGGTTCTCCAGCGACGCGCGGTCACGCAGCCGGCGGTAGACGTCGAGCGGCAGGTCGACGCTGAGGGTTCCGGGTGCGACACCTTCGGCCCGGAGCGCCGCCTCGGGGGCGGTGCCGTCGTTGATCGCGCTGGCCGCGCGCCGCACCTCGCGGACGGTGAGGCCGCCGTCGAGGACCGCCCACGCGAGGTCGAAGCGCGCGTCGCCGGCGACGCGCGCGATGTGTTTCGCGGCCGTCGGCGCGATGTGGCCGCGGGCGACGTGCCGGCGGACCGATTCGGGAAGGTCGTGCACGCGGGCCCACTTGCGGATGAACGACACCTGGACGCCGTCGCCGGCGGCCTCGGCGGCGGCCTTGTACGAGCCGTGGCCGCGCACGAGCGCCGCACAGGCGGCTGCTCCCCGGAGCATGACGACGTTGTCGTCGCCGGCGACGGCCTCGCTGGCGAACCGGCGGACGGTCTCGGCGGCCTCGGCGAGGCTCTCGTCGTCGTCGGGGTCGAACCGGGCCGCGCGCTCGGCGCGCTCGCCCGTGACCGCGGGGTCGCCCCGGACCACGGGCTCGCCGACCTCCGCCTCGCGGTCCGCGCGACGGGTTCCGAGCGGTCGACCCCGCCCCCGGGCGCGGTCCTCGTCGTCACGGCCGTCGCCGGGGCGATCGTGACTCATCGTCCACTCGTCGGCTCCGCCGCGTCAAAAGGCTCCCGGGGGTGGCCGTCCCTGCCGTGACCTGTGACGGCCGGGGTGTCGCCGCGTTGCCGAGGCCCGCCACATCGACGCCGCTTTGCCGGGGCCGCCCCGAGCGCGGGTATGCTCCGCTACGTCACGACGAACCCCGGGAAGGTCCGCGAGGCCCGCGAGTACCTCGGCGACGAGGTCTCCCAGCTCGACTTCGACTACACGGAGATCCAGGCCGACGATCTCGCGCCGATCGCCGCCCGCGGCGCCCGCGAGGCGTACCGCCACGCCGGCGAGCCGGTGCTCGTCGACGACGCCGGCCTGTTCGTCCGCGGGTTCGACGGCTTCCCCGGCCCGTACTCCGCGTACGTCGAGGACACGATCGGCGTCGAGGCCGTCCGTCGGCTCGTCGACGCCGAACTCGACGACCGCCGCGCCTCGTTCCGCTGCGTGCTCGCGTACTGCGACGGCGAGCCGTTCGACGCCTCCCCGGATCCGATCGACCGCGACGACCGCGTCGCCGCGGCCGCGACGGGGGCCGAGCGCGACGACGCGGAGACCGAGCCCCTCCCAGTCAAGCTGTTCGAGGGCGTCGTCCGCGGCGAGATCGTCGAGGCGCGCGGCGACGGCGGCTTCGGCTACGACCCGATATTCGAGTACGACGGGTCGACGTTCGCCGAGATGGACGCCGCAGAGAAGAACGCGATCTCCCACCGCGGGCGGGCGTTGGAGAAGTTCGGGGTGTGGTTCGCTGAGCGATAGCGAAGCGAACCACGGCTGACGGTCGTGCGAGGCGAACGGCGGCCGACACGCGCCGCGGTCGCCGACGCTAAGCCGTGGCCGCCGCAACGCGATCGCATGCCCCGCGCGGTCGCCATCAACGTCGCCGCCAACACGAACCTCCCGGGTCGCCGCGGGCCGGTGTACCCGGACGGCTCGTTCGTCTACGTCCCGATCCCCGAGCGCGAGCCGACCGCCGAGCCGGTCCCCACCTACGCCGACCTCGACCTCGCCGCGTACGTCCCCGACGACGCGGTCGACCGCCCGGTCCACCTCGATCCGGAGTTCGCTGACGCGCTCGGTCGCGAGGCGTACACCTACGGCGATCCCCACGGCGTCAAGGCCCGACCGATCTCCGCGCTGGAGCCCGGCGACTCCCTCCTGTTTTACGCGACGTTGACCGTCCGCGAGGGGGACGCCGACCGCTCCAACCGTGCAGACCACCCCGCCCGAGCTGATCGCGTCGACTGGCTGCCGCAGGAGTGGGGCTGTTTCCTGATCGGCGAGTTCCGCGTCGCGGAGGTGCTCGCCGGCGACGGGTACCGCGAGGCCGACGCGGCGACCCGGGCGCGGTTCGCCTCGAACGCCCACGCCCGCCGCGAGTCGTTCGACGCCGCGGTGCTCGTCCGCGGCGACCCCGACGGCTCGCGGCTGTTCGACCGCGCGGTCCCCCTGTCGACGCCCGCCGGCGGCGCCGACGCGAACCGGCTGGTCACCGATCTCTCGGCCGATTCGGGGAAGGGCCCGTGGTGGCGGCGCGTCCTCCGGTACGACGCCGACGCGACCGCGACGTTGCGCGAGCGGATCGACGCGGACCCGGCCGACTGGCCGGCGTGATCACCCGATAACGCGGTGGTGGTACGCCCACCCCCACACGAACGTGAGGACGACGAGGAGCCCGGCGGCGGCCACGCCCGCCACCGTGTCGGTCGCGGCCGCCGCGCCGACACGGTCGACCAGATGGACGCCCGCCGCGTTGGCGTACGCGACGAGTTCGGGCGCGCTCACGAGGTGTTTCAGGACGTCCTTCAGATACGAGGCCGACACCATCGCCGCCAACGCGGCGACGGCGTGCGAGATACCGGTTCGGTGGGGCATACGTCGCTGTCGTCGCGTCGGGGTGATATATGTTGGCGCCGGTGAACGTACGCGAGCCTACGGGCGGATGTACGCCCAGCCGTCGCCCTGGAGCCGGGTGAGTTCGCCGACGCCGGAGGACGCCGACTCGACGCCCGCGGGGAGGTCGTCGAGCGTCGCCGTCGCGCCCCGCAGGGCGTTCGAGCAGACGCGGAACGCGGTGTCCGCGTCCTCGCCGGCGGCGCCGTCCTCGCTCTCGCCCGCGGCGAGGACGGCCTCGACGCGCTCGCGACCCTCATCCTCGGCGGCCGCGTCGATGACCGCGGGGCTGTCGACGACGACCGCGACGGACGTGACCGACACCGTGTCGTCGCCGAGAAGGTTCCGGACCTTCGCGTCGACGTACGAGAGTTGATCGACGGTGGAGACGTGGAAGACGGTGCGCATACCCGACGACGCGGTCGGCGGCGCCGTGGCTGTTTCGTTCGAGTTCGCCGGAAGTGCGCCGTCCGGGAATTGAACCACGCTCGGACGTGCTCGCGCCGCTGCGCGCGTCCGATCTACTTCAATTCCCGTCGGCGATGTCTCTCACCGGCGTTCGAGACATGCGCCGTCCGGGAATTGAACCCGGGCTATTAGCTTGGGAAGCTAGCGGGTGAGTAGAACAGTTAGCTTGATGCTAGCACCACGCGGCTACTCAACCGGATGGCCGAAGCAACCGACCCCTCGGGCTCCGTCAAGAAGAAGAACCGCGCCGAGAAAAACCTACGTGAGTCCGACGGGGTGGACGAACGGGACCGCAAAGCGATCCTCGCACTATACGGCATGAGGGAAGCGTCGGGGGATTTTGAGCCTTCGACGCAGGCGAATCTACTAACCAACCTTCGTCGTGCTTGTGAGCTAGCCGAGAAACCGGTCGTTGACTGGGAACACTCCGAATATGGTTCCGACCATACTGATTTCGTCCTTGGGTTGCAGAACGGGACACTCGACGGTGCGCCCGCGGGCGGATATTCCGAAAGCTACGTCGGTAATATCAAACGGTGTCTTTCGATCTACCTCAACCACTTAGGCAAAGAATGGAATGAGGATATTAGGGTCGGTCAACCCTCGGACGGCAAAATCACCGAAGCGGATTGTTTCACGGCTTCGGAAACCTCCCGGCTGATTGGCGTCTCAAATACCCGCGATTCCGCCATGTGGGCTATGTGGCTCGCCACCGGACAGAGGCGATCCGCTATGGGTTCCGTCTTATGTAAAGACGTGAAAATCGAGGGAAACAGCGGCGGATTCCACTTAAATCCCGAAGCTATCGGACTAAAAGGCGCGGAGGGCTACCGTCCGCTTCTATGGGCGACGCCCTACGTCGCTCGGTGGATTAACGAACATCCCACATGGCCCGAGGATCCAGAGGCGGCGCTATTTGTCTGTCAACGGTCCGGAAACGGCTACGACCTTGGTGATGCTCTTGGCGTATCTGGTATCACTAAGGCGCTAAAGCGGGCGGGCGACCGTGCCGGGATTGACAAACACAAACAAAAGACGCACCGGCTACGACACACCGCGATTCGCCGGATGATTCGGGATGGACTTTCCGATCAGTGGATTAAATACATGGTCGGGTGGGGAGAGGATTCGCCACAGCTAGCGCGCTACGGGAGTCTTTCGGACGAATCGAAAGCTAGGGACATTGAGCTACACTATGGTATAGAAGAAGAAGCGGATGAGGAGAAACACCTATTCGAGAATTGCCCGGCCTGTGATACTCCGATCTCCGATCTAACCGGGGCGTCTTTCTGTCCGTCGTGTGGCCTCGCATTGAAACACGATTCGGACCAAATGGAGCGGGTCGCGGAGTCGCGGTTATGGGATAGTCGCGGGGAAGGTTCTCCGTCTGAGGACAAAGGGGTGAATGTCGCTAAGGAAGTTCTCGAAAACCCCGGTGCGAAGGAGGCGGTCCTTAGCGAATTAAAAGATGAGTTGATGGCCGACGTTAAGGAGGAATTGGATCTATGACTGGCAAAGATCGATTCGGGTGAAAACTGAACTGATTCCGACCACAGCAACTAACGGACAGTCGCCTGGAATCAGTCCGTTAGATACAGGGCACGTAATTAACACTACTCTCGATTGACCGATACGGAGAAAGCATTTACCTAAGACGGCATCTGCGTAATTTATGAATCGCCGACAGTTCTGTCTTGGAGTAACTGCTGTTCTTACAGCTGTTTCGGGCTGCTCAGGCAGAGATACAGGTTCGACTCCGAGAGCAGTGGCTGAATCTGGCCCTGAGTCCTACCTGCCAGATTCAACCGATTCGTGGGAGTTTCACGGCACTCAGGAACACGAACCGGCTTGGTCACCATTGGGAGCGACTGACGGTGCTATCGGTCAGTACCAAGGGCCAGACGGGTATTCCTACGAGTTCGTGGTGATGGATTCGGAGGAAGGATTCTCAGAAGGTAACGCGCGGAGTTTGGCTTGTGCGGGTTGGCAGATAGCGATCGCCATTGATAGGTACGCAATTGCGGCAAGTACAGGCACAGAACAGCGAACATTCACACCAGAAGCACCACCCACGATGACTCAGTCAGCAGCTCCCGAGACGGAGGACAGTGTGAGAGAATTATTGTCGCTCTCTCCTCGCCTTAGCGAAGCAGACCTTGACGAACACAGAATTAACTGTTGACTACAGAGAAAGCACTTACCAATTAGATAGCTATCAGACATATGGTCCAATCTCGACGTTCGGCTCTCCGATTGGTTGGGGGAGCAGTGGTCTGTACACTTGCCGGGTGCGCTACTACGCCGACAGAGAACGGTTCATCTGATGAATTGACCGATACTCAAAGTCCGACTACTAGCGAACAGAAGACCGGTGGGACGGTTCAATCGCCTCACTCCAGAGTGACGGATGCAACTAGAAAGGAGGGCGGTTCTCGCGAGTGGGAAGTACCATTAGAGGTAAAGTCAACAAAAGGACCCTTCGTCACGTTTCGCGTTGGAGATCGGGAGGACCTCCCAAGCGAGATTCGCCCGCACTACGTTGTGGTCGAGAATCAGCAAAATAGTGGGCGACAGATTGCACTCCGAGTCCAAGACGAGAAAGCTTCCCAACCTGCTATCGACACTGAACTACAGTTCCCATCTCAGGGGATCGCCCAAATCGGGATTATGGCACCTTCAGCGTATGAGACCTCTATTACTGTCTCAGATGAAACAACTGGACTCACCGTACCGCAATCGGCATTCGATTGTAACGATTCTGCAACCGGTGTGTATGTACAGCCCGATGAAGGAGTTGAACATTCGTTCGTTTCAACAGCGATGGGATGTAGTACCGAAACTGAATACTGAAGGGTCTCGTCACACTACCGCTGTGAAATACGCAGTCCCTTTCTATCGGCCATTTCACCTCAATACTGTTGAAAATAGGGTTGCAACATAGCCGTCTATCTTTATGCTGATAGTGTAGCATTCAGTCACTTGTTTGGTTGGATATCTGCTTGTTCCCGTGTGATCTCTTTCCCGTTGGGGAGAATCACCGAATATTCAGACCGGGTCGTTCTGGTCAATTCGATGATCGGGTTAGATAACACTTCACGCAAGTCGTCGGTCATGTCCGGGTGACTATTCGCTTCCGCCAGCGCCGGGATTAGTTGACTAGAAAACCGACATGACTTGTCAATCGCATCCGCTCGGGTCGCTACTCCCCACGATCTAGCCGCTCGGTCGTATAGCCGGGTTCGATACGATTTGTTACCGTCGGTGCGGATTCGCACGACTAGGAATTGCACACACTGGCCAAATCCATATCGTAGCCGACTATCTCAAACGGCGGATTCCTGCTTCTCTTTATATATGAGGGCTAGTTAATTACAAAACGGTAACAGTAATTGCGAGTTAGATTTACGCGGCGGGTGAGAAATTGCACACATCAATTCCCGTTTACCTGCCGCTCCATTGGCTCGGGAGATTCTGGTATGGGCCGACCGAGTGAAAGAGTAGTGCGCCGTCCGGGAATTGAACCCGGGCTAAAGCCTTGGGAAGGCTTTGTCCTACCACTGGACCAACGGCGCTCACTCGCTTTGCTCGTTCGCCCCGAGCGTTACGTCGCTTCACTCCGTAACGCAACGGCGCGCTCACTCACTTCGTTCGCTCGCGCCCCGAGGCTCGCGATTCCTCCGGAATCGCTCACCAACGGCGCTCGCTCGCCGTCCCACGGGCGACGTGGCGCTCGCGTGTACATCCACGTTCCCCATCGCAACACTTCAACTAATCGGTCGCCGGCGTCGCCACGGAACTGGACGCACGTCCACGATCCGCGGACACGAGGGAGCTATTAGTTCGGCGCCGACCTACCCGTGTCCGATGAGCGAATCCGTCCTGTTGGACGAGGAATCGACCCCGTTGGACCTGCGCCTGTCCGACGCCGAACTCGACCGGGTACACGCGCACCTCACCGACTTCATCGCCGACCAGGTCGACGCCGCCGGCGCCGACGGGGCGGTGCTCGGGCTGTCGGGCGGGATCGACTCGACGACGGTCGCGTACCTCGCGGTCGACGCCCTCGGCGCCGACAGCGTTCGGGGCTTGGTGATGCCCGGGTCGGTGAACACCGCAGAGAACATGAGCGACGCCGAGCGCGTCGCCGAGGACCTCGGGATCGCCTACGACGTGATCGAGATCGAGCCCATCGCCGAGGCGTTCTACGACGCGCTCCCGGAGGCGGCCGACGAGAAAATGGCCGAGAGCAACGTCCGCGTTCGCGTGCGAGCCGTCTGCAACTACTTCGCCGCCAACGCCGACGACCGCCTCGTCCTCGGGACGGGCAACCGCAGCGAGGCGCTCACGGGCTACTTCACGAAGTACGGCGACGGCGCTGTCGACTGCAACCCGCTCGGGAACCTCTACAAACAGCAGGTCCGCCAGCTCGCGGCCCACGCCGGCGTCCCGCACGACCTGGTGATGAAGACGCCCTCGGCGGAGATGTGGACCGGCCAGACCGACGAGGAGGAGATGGGGCTCGACTACGACACCCTCGATGCAGTGCTCGCGCTCCACGTCGACGGCCCGCTGTCGACGGCCGCGACCGTCCGCGCGCTCGACGTGACCGCCGAGGAGATCGCCCGCGTCGAGGAGCTGTACGAGTCCTCGAAACACAAGCGCGCGATGCCGCCGGCGCCCGCCGAGTTGTCGCTGTAGCGCCTGCCTGGACGCGAACCGGATCGGTGACCGGGTCGGCGACCGGCTCGGAGACCCGTTCCGCTATCGGACCGGATTCTCGGGACCGCGGCCGATGTACTCGGCGGCGAACGCCCGCACGACGTCCTCGTCGTACTCGTCCATCCGGAGGAGGTGTCGCCACGCGGTGAGCGTGTACGGCGCCTGCGGGTCGTCGTAGGGGTTCGGGACGGCGACGAAGCTCTGCCACGTGCCGGTGTGGCTGTTCGCCCACGTCTCCAGCGACGACCGCGCCTCGTCAGTCAGGGCGTCGGGAACGTAGTAGGCGACGACTGCGCCGTGTTCGAGCGTGTGGACGAGATCGCCCATCGTCTGCGGTTCCTCGTAGAACCCCGCCTCGACGACGCCCGAGTAGTGGGGCCCCGAGGTGGGCGGTTGCGTGTCGTAGTCGACCTCGGTGCCGCGCTCGACGTGCTCGACGCCCTCGCTGGGGAACGACTCCACGTCATCGAGGAGTTCGGGGTCGCCGTTCTCCGGCAGCGAGGTGTCGCCGCCACCGCCGCCGAGACAGCCGGCGAGCGCGGCGACCGCGCCGGCGCCGACGACACCGAGGGTCCGGCGTCGGGAAAGCGAGGAACGATCCGCGAGGTCGTGTCCGTCGGTCATACCCGAGGTACGCGGCCGCGAGGATTCAACTGTTGTGGTGTCGTGCTCGCTCCTCGGTCGGTCGTTCTCACTCCCGGCCGGCCGTCCTCACTCCCCGAACCGCTCGTCGTGCAGGCGCGCGAACGCCGCCCGCTCGTCGGCCGCGGTCTCCGCGCCGCGGGCGCCGGCGCGAACGAGCCGCTTCACGGCCGAAAGCGCCCCGGGGTCGTTGTCGGCCACCTCCCGCGCGACGGTCGTCGGGTCCGGGACGACGCGGGAGACGAGCCCCATCTCCCGCGCCTCCTCGGCGTCGACGACCCGCGCCGAGCAGGCGATGTCGAGGGCGACGCCCTCGCCGACGATCCGGGGGAGCCGGGCGGTGCCGCCCCACGCGCCGAACAGCCCGAAGGAGACGCCCGTCTCCGCGAACGTCGCCGCCGGCGTCGCGACCCGGATGTCACACGCGAGCGCCAGCTCGACGCCGCCGCCGCGGGCCGCGCCGTCGACGCCGGCGATCACGACCGCGTCGGCCGATTCGATCGCGTCGGCGACCCGCTGGCCGTGTTCCGCGAACGCGGCGGGGTCCGCCAGCGACTCGACCACGTCGAGGTCGGCGCCGGCGCAGAAGGCGGAGCCGGCGCCCCGGAGCAGCACGACCGGCTCGTCGGCCTCGACGACGGCCGCCTCCAGCGCGTCGAGGGCGTCGGGGGTGAGCGCGTTCCGGGCCTCGGGGCGGTCGATCGTCACGGTCCGGTACTCCCCGTCGGCGGCCCGTTCGGCGCGTATCACGGGACGGGATAGCCCCCCGTTTCCAAAGGTCTTTGCGTGTGCCCGGCCTATCGCGTGTCGATGGATGACGCCGCGCGGACTCGGGCCGCCGCGGAGCGGTCGGTCGGCGACGTCGAGCCGGCGGCGCTCCGGAGCGCGCTGACCGACCGCTTCGACGACGCGGAGATGACGCCCGGAGCGCTCACGTTGCTGTCGGCCCGCGCGCTCGACCCCGACGTGGACCTGGCGGGCGTCGAGGACCACGCCGCCGGCGTCCAGCTCATTTACGAGGGCCTGCGGCTCACCCGGGAACTCTCCCAGACGGAGCCGTGGGCGGCCGCGGACCTCGACGTCGACGGCGACATCGACGCCGACCTCGACGTGCTCGCGGCGGACGTGTCCGTCTCGCGCGGCTTCTACCTGCTCGCCCGGACGGCGGCCGCCGGGAAGGCCGTCGAGACGGTCCGGGCGTTCGGCCGGGATCAGACGCTCCGGCGCGACACGGGCCCCGAGGAGGCGGCGGCGCTGGACCGAAACCTGGAGGCCGACGTGTTCGAGCTCGCGGTCGTCGCCGGCACCGCCGCCGTCGGCGCCAGCGCGCCCGCCGACCTGCTGTCGTACGCCGCCGAGCTGGCCGCCGGCGACGACGACCGCATGCCCGCCGTGGGCGCGCTTCCCGACTCGACGGGGGACCGCATCGCCTCCCTCGCCGACGAGGACCGCGTGGCCTCGTCCGCCGACTCTTGACTCGGTCGCGGGCAGCGGCCGACGTGCCGGCTGCCGCTTCGACCCGGTCGTCGTCCCGTGATACTGCGTGTCCCTCGTGGCGTCTGATCGTAACGCCTAAAGACGACTCCCGGCTATCCCTATTCGCGCCTGGGTAGCTTAGCGGTAAAGCGCGTCCTTGGTAAGGACGAGAGCGCGGGTTCAAATCCCGCCCTAGGCTTTTCCCGTTCTCACACCGCCAGCGGCGGTTCCGTCCTCACACCGCCGGCGACGCCGTCACTCCTCCGCCGCCGCGAGCCGGGGAACACGCACCGTCACCACGGTGCCGCCGTCCTCCCGGTCGTCGATCTCGAGGTCGCCGTCGGCCATCTCGGTGCCCCAGGCGATGAGCCACAGGCCGAGGCCGCTGCCGTGGTCCAGCGGCGTCTCGTTGCCCCGTTCGAGGGCGGTCCGTTCGTGGTCGTTGATCCCGGGGCCGTTGTCCGCGACGCGGATCTCGACCGTGTCGTCGGCGCAGGTCGCCCGCACGCGAACCCACGGGTCGTCGTCGTTGTGTTCGGCGGCGTTCTCGACGACGTTGCGCACGACCGACGTGAGCACCGGCGACACCGCGACGTCCGAGCCGTCACCGCAGCCGCCGTCCGGGGCCACCTCGAGGTCGACCGCGACCGACGGATACTCCTCGCGGACCTCCTCGACGCACTCGTCGAGTACGGTCGACAGCGTCAGCGCCCGGCCGGGCTGGCGGCCCCGCTCGAAGATGTCGATCACGTCGCGCGCCTTGTCGCTGATCGCCTCGATGCGCATCGCGCCCTCCTTCACCGCCTCCACGTGGGCGCCCTCGGCGTCCATGAGGTCCGCGTTGCCGTAGATGAGGTTCGTCTCCGTGCGGATGTTGTGCCGGAGCACGCGGTTGAGCACCTCCAGTCGCTGTTGGCGCCGGAGGTGGTCGCTCACGTCGTGAAAGGAGATGACGCCGCCCAGCGAGCGGCCGTGGAAGTCCGCGACCGCGGTCACCGTCGCGTCGTACTGGCGGCTCTGGAGCCCCTCGCCGAGCGTGAGGTGTCGGGAGGCGCGCCCCTCCTCGGGCAGGTGCTCGTATCGGGGGATCACCTCGGCGGCCGGGTCGCCCAGCACGTCCCGCGGGTCGACGTCGAGGATCTCGGCCGCCTGCTCGTTCATGTCGACGACGTAGTCGTGTCTGTCGACGACGACCGCGCCCTCGCGCATGCGCTCGAACACCAGCCGCCGCGCGCGGTGGTTCGCCGACGGGCTCGTCCCGAGCAGCCGAAAGCGGGTGATAGCGCCGAGGTACGCGACGCCCGACACCGCGAAGAACACCGGCGTCGGGTCGAGGCTCGGGACCGGGACCGCGCCGGCCAGGAACAACACGTTGCTCGCCCACGGCGCGAGCGTCCCGACGAGCAGCCCGAGGCTCTGGCCGCGGAACGGGAGCGAGTCGCTGCGGACCAGCCCCAGCAGGGGGATCGATCCGAGCAACCCGAGCAGGTATGTGTAGCCCGTGACGACCCAGTACCAGGGGCCGCCCGTTCGGTGGAGCACCTGCCTCCCGGCCTCGGTGACGAGGTCCGTGTCGAGATACAGCAGGTCGTGATACGCGTTCGTCGCCGCGAGCACGACCGTGACGACCGGAACGACCGACAGAAGCGCCACGTACCGCGGCCGGACGTAGCGATCGCGGCCCGTGTACTCCAGCGCGAACAGGAGCCACGCGACCGGGATCACCACCACTCCCACCCACTGGACGTCCGAGTAGAACACCTTCCCCGCGAGGGTCCCGGCGCGGTACTCGAAGACGAAGAACACCGACCACCACACCTGTCCGGCCAGCATAGCCGTCAGCGGAACCGCGCCGGGTTCCTGTCGCTCGCGCCACGCGAGGAGCGCGGCGGTCGTCCCCACGACGACGGTGAGCAACATCACCGCCGTCAGCGTTCCGGGCGGGAGCACGTACCCTCCTGCTCGGGGGAGCACCGTAATAAATTCCGCCGTCGCGCGCGGCGCGACGATCTGACAGATCGACCGACGGCCCGCCTACGCGAGAAGCAGCGGCCCGATCAGCGCGGCCGCGACGACGAGGTAGCCGGACTCCGCAGCCAGCGCCAGCGTGTCGCTGTCGACGCGCCCGAGCAGCCCCGTGACGACCAGCGAGTACGCCAGGCCCGCGCCGAGCGCGAGCGCGGGGCCCGCCCCGAGAACTCCGACCGTCGCCGCGGCGGCCACGATCCCGGCCGTGAGCAGATCGACGCCGTAGAGGATCCGACGCGTCGTCGGCACGCCGAACGCGACCGGCAGCGTCGACACGTCGATCGCGCGGTCGGCCTCGACGTCGCCGACGTTCGGGATCTCGGTGTCGACGAACGACCGGAGCAGGAAGTACGCGAACACGACCGCGGTCGCCGGGGTGACCGCCGCGTCGGTGAACGCGACCGGGAGCGCGGTCAGCGTCGTCGCCCACGCGAGCGCGACGACGAGGGAGTTGACGACGAGCACCTCCTTCAGGCGGCGGAGCCTCGGAGCGAGGCTCGGCACCCAGTCGGCGGCGTACGCCACCCAGAACACGCCGGGGAGCAGCGTCACGGCCAACGCGACGGGACCGCCGAGCACGGCGACCGCGACCGCGAGCCCGTACGACATCGACGCCAACACGTACAGGCTGTCGCGGTGGCGCCGGACGAACGCCGCACGGTCGGGGTCGGAGACGGCGTCGGTGTCCACGTCGGCGACCCGGTCGTTCGTGTACACCGCGAACGTCACCAGCCCGACGACCACCGGCGCCGGGTTCGGGGGCAACGACAGCAGCACCATCGCGATCGCCACCTCGGCCATCGCGATCGCCGCCAGATACGCGGAACTGTACACGAGCGCGTTGCCGGCGCGCTCGCCGTACGTGGTCAGCAGCTCGACGATCCGACCCGATCTCCCGGTCGCGTCGTGTCCGTCCGACGCGTAGTTTGATTCGTGGGACATGTGTGTTCGACGGAGCGGCCGGCGGATGGACGCCGGCGGACCCTTGGGGGTACCACCACCTCACTATCATAAAAATTCTGGTGTATATGACACTGAATTGAGTCCGGGTACGACCGTATAGAAATCGCTGGCGATAGCTGAGGTATTTAAGCGTTCGCCGGGGCGGCGAACCGGGGACGACTCGGAGCAGCAGAGCGGTCAGTCGCTCGGGCAGAAGTCGGGAACGGGGTCGACGGGCGGCGGGTCGGCGTCGACCTCAGTCGTCGAATCCGGTGCCCGTCGCGGCGTCGGGAACCTCGTTTCGCACCACGTCGAGGCCGAGTTCCTCGATGGCGGCTTCCATGTGCTCGTCGTCGACGTAGTTGGCGCCGGCGGCGACCCGCTTCGACTGCGCGAGCGCCATCACCTCGCCGCGGCGGTCGTCGGGGAGCTCGTACTTGTCGACGACGAGCTCGATGGTGAGCCCGTTGTGATCGCGGGTGTACAGCGAGTGGAACGCGCCGCGGTCGAACTCGCTGTACCGGTGGCCGTGCTCGGAGAGCGCCTCCTTGATCTCGGGCAGCTCCTCGGCCTCGATGGAGAACGCGAGGTGGTGGACGGCGCCGACGCCGGGGCGCTGGCCGGGGGCGTTATCCCGGCTCTCCTCGACGAAGAACGTGATGATGCGGCCGTCGCCGCTGTCGAAGAACAGGTGCGTCACCTCCGGCGCGTCGAGGTTCGGCTGGCGCATCACCAGCGGCATCCCGAGCACGTCGCGGTAGAACGCCACCGTCGCCTCCTCGTTGCTCCCGATGAGCGTGATGTGGTCGGTGCCGGTCGTCCGCAGCACGCTGTCCTCGGGGCGCTCGGCGGTCACGGGGACGTCCGACTGGTCGGCGGGAACCTCGCCGTCGATGTCGTCTCTGGCCATACTCCCGGTACGTCCTCGGGCCACTTAGCCGCTCGCTGACATCGGTGTCACCCGCTACTCCCGACGCCCCTCGCCGCCGGTCCCGCGCTCGTCGTCGCGGTCGTCGCCGTCCGTCGACTCGTCCGCGCCACCGCCGTCAGTGGTCCCGCCCGCGTCGTCGACGCCGACGCGGCCGCGGCTCACGCCCGTCTCCAGCTCCCGCACGGCGTTCGTCCGCTCGTCGCCCGTGTCGCCGGCGTCGCCGGTGTTCTCGGTGCCCGCGGGCTCGAACAGCGCGACCTTCGTCTCCTCGTGTGCGACCGGGCGGTGCTCGACGCCCGCAGGGACCACCAGTAGTTCGCCGGCCGACAGGGTCGCCGTCGGCTCCTCGCGGAACTCGATGTCCAGCGGGCCGCCCTCGATCACCCAGAACAGCTCGTCCGCGTCGGGGTGGCTGTGCCAGACGAACTCGCCGTCGAGGCGGGCGAGCTTCACCGCCTGTCCGTTCAACTCCGCCGCCAGCCGCGGCGACCACGGCTCCTCGACGGAGTCGAAGCCGTCCGCGAGCGATACCTTCTCCATGCCGGACCCTGAGTACCGCCCGGAGAAAAGCCGTCGCCCTGTCGTCGGTTCGTCACCCCGCCGTCGGTTCGTCGGCCCGTCGGCGATCCATTGGCCTACCGCAGGTCCTCGATCAGCGTCTCCGGAACCGCCGCGAGCACGGGATCGGGCGCGGCAGCGACGATGCGCTCCCCCGCGTCCACGAGCGTCCGGCGAGTGAGGGCGTAACCCGCGGAGACGACGACGAGCCCCGCGACTGCCCAGCGCGCCGGCCCGTCGAGCGCCGCCAGCGCCGGGAGCGCGAGCGCGACCCCGATCAGGAAGTCCTCCGGGGCGCCGTCGTACCGCACCCACCGGCGGGGGGCGTGCCACCGGCCGCGCATGTGCTCGTACACCGCCCGGTCGCCGGTCGCCTCCCACGGTCGGAGGGTGAGGTCGCCGCCGCCGATGTCCGAGACGGCGTGCAGCGCCGCCGCGACGAGGAAGGTCGCGAGCGACAGCGTCGCCGGCGACGGGGCGACCGCCGCCGCCGCGACCGCGACCGCGGCCGCGACGGTGCCGTACGCGGGGAAGTGGAGGTCCTTCCGGTGGTCGCCGAGCAGGTCGAGGTCGGGCGCCAGTCCGCCCACTGCCCCCGCGAGGACGGCCGGTCCGGCCTCCGGCGCGAGCGCGAGCGTCCCGAGCCCGACGGCCACGCCCGCGAGGACGTGGGTCGTCGCCATCATGGCCGATCCGAGGCGACGGGGCCGGAAAAGCCGGCCGTGATCCGTGCTACCGTCCCGCCTCCGCGACCGCGGCGGCGCCGAATCGGCGATAGCGCTTTGTGGTATGCCGTGGCATACCACTGTATGAAGATCGTCATCGTGGGGTACGGTCGGGTCGGGTCCCGGACCGCCCGGGTCCTCGACGAGGAGGGACACGACGTGGTCGTCGTCGACAACGACCACACGAAAGTCGAGCGCGCGCGAGAGCGCGGCTTCCGGGTCATCGAGGGCGACGGGTCGAACCCGTCGGTGCTCGCCGACGCGGGCGTCGCCCACAGCGACGCCGTCGGCGCGATCACGGGCGACCCGAAGCTGAACTTCGACATCTGCATGGAGGCGAAGGAGCTGGGCGACTGCCGAACGGTGATGCGCGTCTCCGAGGACTTCCACGAGGAGATCTACGACGAGTTCGAGCGCGCCGTCGACGAGATCATCTACCCCGAGCGGCTCGGCGCCGCGGGCGCGAAGACCGCCATGCTCGGCGGGGATTTCAACGCGATCGGCGACCTCACCGAGCGGCTCCAGCTCGTGACGGTCGCGGTCGACGACGACGCCCCCGTGATCGGCGGCCACGTCAACGAGCTCTCGGTCGACGGCGCCCGGGTGTACGCCCACGGCCGCGCCAGGGAGCCGCTGACGATCCCGTTGCCCGGCACCACCGTCCGGTCCGGCGACCGGATCGCCGTGCTCGCGGAGACCGACCGCGTCGGCGACGTGCGCGCGGCGCTCCTGGGCGACTGACGAGCGCGTGGGGAAAGAGGCAGGGCGATGCCCTGGCAGGCGTGGTCGGGGGGCCGCGAGCCTGCGACGCGGATACCGGGCCGAGCGTGTGCGGCGCGCGAGGCCGGCCCGCCGCCGTCGGCGTCCCGCGGTCGACGGTCGCAGCGGTGTACGGTCCCGCGCCCGTTCGACGGGTCCGACCGCCCCAGTATAAAGCCGCGTCAGACGTGAGCGGTCCGTCAGACGCCCGTACGACCCGATTTCGACGGATGCACCTCGTTCGCGCCCCGCGCCGCCTCGCCGATCGACGGGAACGCTCTTGACGCGGGCTGTCGACCCATCCGCCATGCACGGAACCGGACCGCCGCTCGTCACGCCGTTCGACGCCGACGGAGATCTGGACGAGGCCGCCCTGCGCGACCTCGTCGGCTGGGTCGAAGATCGCGGGGTCGACTTCCTCGTCCCCTGCGGGTCGAACAGCGAGGCAGAGCTCATGACCGCCGAGGAGCGCGCCCGGACGATCGAGGTCGTCGCCGAGGAGGCCTCGGTGCCGGTGCTCGCGGGCACGGGCAGCCCCGGGAAACGCGAGACGCTGGCGGCGACCGACGCAGCCGCCGACGCGGGCGCCGACGCGGCGCTCGTGGTCACGCCGTTCTACTACGGCCACGACCAGGCGACGCTTTCGGCGTACTACCGCGAGGTCGCCGACGAGTCGCCGATCCCGGTGTACCTCTACTCGGTGCCGGTGTTCACCGACGTGACGCTGGAGCCGGAGACGGTCGGCCGCCTCGCCGACCACCCGAACGTCGCGGGCATGAAGGACTCCTCGGGGGACATCGGGGCGTTCCAGCGCACGCTCGACCGGACCGCCGACGCCGACTTCGATCTCGTGGTCGGCGCGGGCGGCGTCCTCGGGCAGGCGCTCGCGGCCGGCGGAACCGGCGGCGTGCTCGCGCTCGCCAACCTCGCGCCGGAGGCGACGACCGCGATCTACGAGGCACACGCGGCCGGCGACGACGACTGCGCCCGCGAACTCACCGCCGCCTGCGTCGAGTTGAACCACGCGATCACCGCCGAGTACGGCATCCCCGGGCTGAAGTACGCGATGCGCCGGCGCGGGGCGCCCGCGGGACACGCTCGCTCGCCCCACCGCCCGGTCGACGCGGAGGCGAAGGCGGCGCTCGACGACCTCCTCGACGACTTCGAGGACCTGCGCGGCGGCCTCTGAGGCGGCGCCGGTCGAACCTCCCTGCCTACTCCTCCCCGCTACACCTCCCGCTACTCCTTCCGGTCGTCCCCGTCGCCGGCGGCGTTCGTGCGGGTCGCCCGCGTCGCCGTCGCCTTGAACGAGGCGACCACCTCGCTCCCCTCGTGCAGGCCCAGCCGGTCCGCGCTGTCGACCGTGATCAGCGCCGAAAGCGGTTCGCCGGCCCCCACGTCGATCCGCACCTCGACGACCGCGTCGCCGCGGTCGACCGCCGCGGCGACGCCCGGGAACCGGTTCCTGGCGCTCGTCGCGTCGGGCGAGGGCGTCCCGCTCGGCTCGTGCAGCGTCACGGCGTCGGCCCGGACGCTCACCTGCACCGCGTCGCCGTCGGCCGGCTCCGGGTCGCCCACGGCGAGCGCCCGCAGCGGCCCGGCGTCGGTGTCGACGACCGCGAGCTCGCCCTCGCGCCCCGTCACGCCCCCGTCGAACACCGACTCCGCGGCGCCGGCGGTGCCCGCCAGCGCGGCCGTCAGCCGCTCGAAGCGCGCCAGCAGCGACTCGGCGTTCGCGGTCAGGCTGCTCCCGCCGCCGTCGGCGCCGCCGCGGCGCCGGTCGACCAGGTCGCCGAAGGCCGACTCCAGCGCCTCCAATCGCGAGAGCGCCCGCGCCCGCGACCGGCCCAGGTCGCTCGCGGCGCCGCTGACCGACCCCGCGGCCGCGATGGCGCGCAACAACGCGGCGTCATGTCCCTCGAACGTCGCCTCGCCGGCGGTGAGACTCGCCTCGAACCCCGCGGTCCCCTCGTCGCCGTTCGGCCCCGCCGCCCCGTTCGACCCCGTCGCGCCGTTCGATCCCATCGGCCTCGGGTTCGGCGACCCGCCGGAAAACCGTTGCGCGCGCCGTCCGGTAGCCGTTCGCGGGTGCGCGCTCCGACACGAAACGGTTCCCCGTTTCGAATCAGCGGTATCTGCCTTCGAGGTAACTGGTTCCCATAGCTATATGTGTCCGTGACCGATCGTTGTTCCTATGTCGAAACAACGGAACGACGGGCACGACGGAACGGCCAGCAGGCGGGCGTTCCTGGCGGCGGCGGCGACGGGCGTCACCGGCGCGCTCGCGGGCTGTGCGGGCATCGGCGGGGGACAGGAGGAGTCGGCCGGCGTTTCCGGCGAGACGCTGACGCTCACGACGACGACGAGCACGTACGACACGGGGCTGCTCGACGCGATCCACCCGGACTTCGAGGAGATGTACGGCGTGTCCGTCGACGCGGTCGCGCAGGGGACGGGCGCGGCCCTCGAGTCGGCGCGCAACGGCGACTCGGACGTGGTGATGGTCCACGCCCGCGGGCTCGAGGACGAGTTCCTGCGCAACGGCTACGGGGTCAACCGCCGCGACCTCATGTTCAACGACTTCGTGATCGTCGGCCCCGAGAGCGACCCCGCCGGGATCCGGGGCATGGACTCGGCGACCGAGGCGCTGACCGCCATCGCCGATGCGGAGGCGACGTTCGTCTCCCGCGGGGACAACTCCGGGACCCACACGAAGGAGCTCAACCTCTGGGAGGCCGCCGGCACCGAGCCGGGCGGCGACTGGTACCAGGAGACCGGCACGGGGATGGGCGAGGCGCTGAACGTCGCCAACCAGCAGGACGGGTACACGCTCTCGGACCGCGGGACGTTCATCTCTCAGCGCTCGGAGCTCGACCTCGTGATCCTGGTGCAGGGTCCCATCGAGGACGGCCCGGAGATCCTCGCGAACCCGTACGGGATCATGGCGGTCAACCCCGGCGTCCACGACAACGCCAACTACGACCTCTCGATGGCGTACATCGGCTGGATCACCAGCCCCGAGACGCAGCAGGCCATCTCGGAGTATCAGGTCAACGGGGAGCAGCTGTTCTTCCCCAGGGCGGTCTCCGAGGACCCCGACTTCCAGCAGTACGTTCCGGAAGGCTGGAGTAGCAACTCGACCGACGGGTGAGCATGCCGCTCGATCCGGTCGTACAGCTGCTTCCGGCGGTCGCCGGGCTCCCGTTCGAGGAGGGATACGTCTCGAGCGTCATCTTCGTCTCGCTGTACGTGAGTCTCATCGCGGTGACGCTGAGCACGCTGTTCAGCATCCCGGTCGCGCTGGTGATGGGGTTCACCGACTTCCCCGGCCAGCAGTTCGTGAAGTCTGTGATCAACACGGGGATGGGGTTCCCCAGCGTCGTCGTCGGCCTGCTGGTGCTGTTCGCGGTCTCCAACCAGGGGCCGCTCGGAACGTTCGACCTCATCTTCACCAAGGAGGCGATGATCATGTCGCAGTTCGTGCTCGCGACGCCGCCGATCACGGCGATCAGCCTCGCCGCCATCTCCGGCGTGAGCGACAACGTCCGCGACGCCGCACACGCCCTCGGCGGCACCCGGATCGACGTTGCGCTGGTGGTGATCAAGGAGGCGCGATACGGGATCGCGACGGCGGTCCTCGCCGGCTTCGGCCGCGCGATCAGCGAGGTCGGCTCCGTCCTCATCGTCGGCGGGAACATCACGAGCGCCGACGGGATCTCGAAGACCCGGACGCTGACGACCGCCATCCAACTCGAGGCTCGACAGGGGCAGTACGGTACCGCGATGATCCTCGGGGCGGTCCTGGTGGCGCTCGTGCTGCTGGTCAACGCGGTCGTCGTCCGGCTCGGTTCCGACGGGGTGACGAGGCAGTGATCCGGCTCTCGAACGTCTCGAAGGCCTACGGCGACGAGACCGTCGTCGACGACGCGTCGCTGTCGGTCGAACCGGGGGAGGTCGTCGCGATCATCGGCCCGTCGGGCGTCGGGAAGACGACCCTGTTGCGGGTCCTCGCGCTGTTCCTCCGCCCGGACGAGGGAACCGTCGAGCTCGACGGAACCTCGGTCTGGGAGGCCGACGATGACACCCGCCTGGAGCTCCGTCGACGGGTCGGCATGGTGTTTCAGGAAGCCAGCCTGTTCGACGCCTCCGTCGCCCGGAACGTCGAGTACGGGCTGCGGGTCCGCCGGGGGTGGGACGACCGGCTCCGCGACGGGCTCCGGTCGATCCTGGGGTCGAACGGGACGCCCGAGGCCGTCGAGGGGGCGCTCGACGTGGTCGGGCTCGACGACAAGCTCGGCCAGGAGGCCGACTCGCTGTCGGGCGGCGAGGCCCAGCGGGTCTCGTTCGCGCGGTCGCTCGCGTACGACCCGACGTACCTGCTGCTCGACGAGCCCACCTCCGACCTCGACCCGCGCAACACCGGACTGATCGAGGAGGCGATCCTCGAGGCCCGCGACCGCGGCCTCGGCGTCGTCGTCGCGACCCACGACATGCACCAGGCCGAACGGATCGCAGACCGCGTCGGCGTCCTGCTCGGGGACGGGTTCACCGAGGTCGGCCCCACCGAGACGATCTTCGAGGACCCGAGCGACGAGCGCACCCGCAAGTTCATCTCCGGGGAGCTGGTGTACTGACACCGATCGACTTCGATCGGTGTAATCGAATTCAATTACCGAACACGTTCGGTGTTGATCGATCCGGTTTCCGGACAGCCTCAAGTACGCCGCTAGCAACACTCGATCGTGGCGATCTCGGAGCGATTGGCGACCGACTACGGGGTCCGATTCGACGCCGGCGAGTGGACCGGCGCGTTGGGGGATTCGGTTACGGTTCTCCCGATAGTCGTCGGGCTGGCGGCGCTGACGCCCGTCTCGCTGGCGCACGCCCTGCTGTTCTTCGGCGTCTTCCAGGTCGTGTGGGGGCTCGTCTACGGGCTTCCCCTCTCGGTGGAGCCGATGAAGGCGCTCGCGGGGTTGGCGCTGGCGGGCACGGTCTCCGCCGGCGAGTACGTCGCCGCGGGCCTGCTTGCGGGCGCCGTCCTCCTCCTCGCGGCGGCGACGGGGGCGCTCGGGCGACTCCAGCGGTACGTGAGCGAGCCGGTGATCCGCGGCATCCAGCTTGCGGTCGCGCTGGTGCTCGTCCGCTCGGGGCTCGATCTGGGGCTGGCGAACCCGACGCTCGCGGTCGTCGCCGCCGGCGTCGCGGGCGTCGTCGCGCTGGCGGGGTTCCGCCGGGGCGCGTCGCTGGCGGTACTGGGCGTCGGCCTCGCGCTCGCGGTCGCGGACGCCGGAGTTCCAGCCGCCGACCTACCCGCGCTCGCGGTCTTCCCGGCGGCCGCGCCCGCGGTCACGACGAACGCGCTGTCGGCGACGACGGGGCAACTCGCGATGACCGTCGGCAACGCAGCCGTCGCGACGAGCCTCCTCCTGTCGGATCTGTTCGACGCCGACGTCTCGGCCGACCGGCTCTCGGGAAGCATGGGCGCGATGTGTCTCTCGGCGGTCCCGCTGGGCGGGATCCCGATGTGTCACGGCTCGGGCGGCCTCGCGGGCAAGCACGCCTTCGGCGCCCGCACCGGCGGCGCGAACCTCGTGCTCGGGGGGCTGTACCTCGCGGCCGTCCCGTTCGCGGGCGTCGTCGCCGCGTTCCCGATGGCCGTGCTCGGCGTCCTGCTCGTCGTGGTCGCGGTCCACCTCGGTCGCCGCGCGGTCGACGTGGACGGCCGCCGCGCGCTCGCGCTGGTCGCGCTCGTCGGCTGCGTCGGCCTCCTGTGGAACGTCGGCGCGGCGTTCCTCGTCGGTCTCGTCGCCGACGCGGCCCGCAAGCGGCTCGCGGCGGCGTGAGCGCGACCCGCGCCGAACGACCCGGCTTTTTGCGATGCGGCATCCCGGATAGCGTATGGAGACGTGGACCGCGCTGTTCGAGCGGGCGGAGGCGTTCGTCGTCGACGAGGCGGAGATCCGGTCGGCGCTCGCGGCACGCAGGGAGGGGACCCGCGCCGGCGACGGCACGGGCGACGATGCCGACACCGGCGACCGCGACGACGATCCGTCGCCGGACCCGCCGAGCGACGACCCCTCGCCCGCCCGCGTCGTCGCCGACGCGGACGTGCTCGCGGCGGATCTGCTGGTCGGCGGCGACGCTCGCGACGCACTCGACGGGCTCCGAAGCCACTCGTGGACGACGCTCGTCGCCAGCGACGATCTCGTCGCCGACGCGGAGGCGGTGATCGCCGATCTCGCGGACCCCGATATCGCGGCCGACTGGCGCGAGCGAGTGGAGGCGTGGCGCGATCCCGTGACTCAGCCGCCGGGCGATCACCCGGCGCTGGCGTCGGCCTACCGCGGCGGCGCGATGCACGTGCTGTCGTTCGACGAGCGGCTCACCGCCCCCGGCGCGGGCGCGGGACTCACCGATCGGTTCCCGGTGAGCGTGCGCGAGCCGCGGGCGTTCGCGACGCTGTTCGACGCGGAGAAGCTGTATCCGGCGGTCGCGGCGGGGGAGTATCCGGGACCGGACCGCGATCCGCGGGCGTGATCGTCGTCCGTGAGTGAGAAGGCGACCGAGGACGGAGCGAGCGCGGACTACTCGGCTCCGGGCGCGTCGACGCCGTCCGGCGGCGTGAGGTCGCGCTGGAACTCGTCGAAGACGTCGAGGTCGTCGGGCAGGTCGAACTCGATCGCGCGCTCGTCGGCGCGGTTCGTCAGCTTGTCCTCGACGGGGTCGGCGACGGACTCCCAGCCGGGCTTCACGCGGATGCTGCGGGCGGGCGACCCGACCGCGATGTGGTGGTCCGGTACGTCGCCCTGGACGGTGGCTTTCGCGCCGACGACGGCGTTCTTCCCGACGCGACAGCCGGCGGAGACCATCGAGTCGTAGGTGACGCGCGCGTCGTCGTCGACGATGGTGTGGTAGTTGTCGACGTGCGTCTGGTCGACGATGTCGTGGTCGTGGCTGTACAGGTGCGCAGAATCCGAGATGGAGACGCGGTCGCCGATCGTGAGCTTCCCGCGGTCGTCGAGGTGCACGTCGTCGTGGACGACGGTGTTGTCGCCGATCTCGATGTTGTGGCCGTAGGTGAACGTGATCCCCTTGAACAGCCGGAGGTCGTCCCCGGCGTCGGCGAACAGGTGGTTCGCGAGCATCTGCCGGAAACGCAGCGCGAACGCGATGTTGTCGGCCATCGGCGTCGCGTCGAACTGGCGCCACAGCCACTGGAGGTGCTTCGAGCGGGTGTACGTCTCCTCGTCCTTCTCGGCGTAGTACTCCGACTCCAGCGTCGCGTTACACGGATCGTACCCCTGGAGTCGGACGCGCTCGGCGGGCGTCACGTCGCCGCCGGCCTGCCACCGCTCGTAGGCGTCGCGGTCGCCGAACAGGTCCACGAGCGTGTCGCGGACGACCTCGCAGGTGTCCTCGTCCGACGATAGCCGGTCGTCCACCTGCTCGATGAAGGCCGTGACCCCCTCGTCCGCCTCCGCCGGGAGGGACACGTGGCGCTTGGTCATACCGCCTCGATTCGCCGTGACGAGTCATAGGAGTTCGGATATGCGAAGTCGGCGCCAACCCGCCGAGAACGAACACCCTGCCGCCGCGCACGCGGAAGCGACAGCGGTTAGGCCCCGCCTTCCCTGCGACCGACAATGACCGACCCCGAGGGCACGTCCAACGCCGGCGCGGACGCCGACGCGGAGTCGATCCGGTCGCGAACGCCCGCGTGGACCCGCGAGCAGGCGGGCGGACTCGCCCGCGTCGACGACGCCGTGAAGCCGGTGATCTACCCCCCGAGCGACCCCGTCAGCGACGAGGTGTACCTGTGGGACACCTGGCTGTTGCGCGAGCGCGACGGCGCCATCGCCGACGTGGGCGGCTACCGCGTCGCCTTCGCGCTCACCGCGCCGCGGGACCTCCTCCCCGGCAAGCGCCACGACGTGGCGACCATCCGCTGTTTCTACTCCGCCGACGGCGAGTCGTGGGCGTCGGCCGGGCCCGTCTTCGAGGGAAGCGAGCCGCTCGGCTCGCGCCAGTGGGCCGGCTGCGCGCTGTGGGACCCCGACGGCGAGGGGCCCTCTGACCTGTACTGCTACTACACCGCCGCCGGCGAGGCAGACGAGGAGGACCTGAGCTACAGCCAGCACCTCGCGCTCGCCACCGGCGGCACCCTCGTCGCCGACGGCGAGTCGCGGAGCGACTCGAACGGAGGCGGTGAAACCGCCGGAGACGGCCTCCGCGTCGAGGGCACCTTCACCCACGAGTCCCTGCTGCACCCGGACGGCGTCCGCTACGAGACCGAGGAGCAGTCCCGGGGGATGATCTACACCTTCCGCGACCCGTGGTTCTTCGAGGACCCCGCGACCGGCGACACCCATCTCCTCTTCGAGGCGAACGTCCCCGTCCCCGAGGACAGCGACGCCTGCGACGGCGACGCCGTCGGCCAGGAGTTCAACGGCGCCGTCGGGATCGCCGACTCGCCGACCGGCGACCCGACCGAGTGGGAGCTTCGCGACCCCCTCCTGCACTCCACGTGCGTCAACCAGGAGCTCGAACGCCCGCACGTCGTCGTCCGCGACGGTCGCTACTACCTGTTCGTTTCCAGCCACGAGCACACCTTCGCGCCGGGGATCGACGGGTTCGACGCGCTGTACGGCTTCGTCGCCGACGAACTGCACGGCGAGTACCGCCCGCTCAACGACACCGGACTCGTGCTCACGAACCCCGGGAACGCGCCGTTCCAGACGTACTCCTGGCTCGCGTTCCCTCACGAGGAGGAGCTGCTCGTCACCTCCTTCTTCAACTACTACGACCTTGAGGGCCGGACGCTGGATCAGGTCGCAGAGTTGCCGCCCGAGGAGCAGTTCCGCCGCTTCGGCGGCACGCTCTCGCCGACGATCCGGATCGACCTCGACGGCGACCGAACCCGGGTGCTCGGGAAGCTCGCACACGGGCACATCCCGCTCCCCTCCGAGGAGCTGCCCGAACTCGTCACCCGCGACGTGGACGCCGGCCGCGGCGGCTACGGCGGCTCGCAGTAACGGCGGTCGGACCGAATCCGTCCCCCACGCACCCTCGCCCCGCCTACCGCCCGGTCGACGTGGGCCACGTGCCGGCCATCGTCCACGCGTCGATCTCGACCTCCGCGTCGCCGCCGACCGCGAACGCCGACACGCGGTCGGCGTCCGCCCGCGTCGGGTACACCCGGGTCGTGAGACAGCGGCGTTCGTTCGCGAACAGCTCTAGCGTCGACCCGTCGACGAAGACGCGAAGCGAGACGGACCGCTCGGAATCGTCCCCGCCGTCGACTGGCATCCCGCGGGGCGCGCGGTTCACGCGCTCGTCGCCGCCGCTCTCGCTTCGATCGACGGTCACGGTCTCGCCGTCGTAGCGGATCACGGTGCGCTCGGTCGCCGCGGGCGACTCGAGCACCGAGAGGCCGACCGCCTCGGCGTCGCCGAGGCGGAGCGTGCAGTCGAGTTCGAGCGCGGCGCCGCGGGCGTCGAGCGGCCGTTCCTCCCCGTCGAGCGCGAGCGCCGCCGACAGCGCGTGGTCCTCGCGGGCCTCAGTCACCTCCGGCGCCGGGCGCTGTCGCAGGCGACCGTCCCCGTCGGTGTCGATCACCCGCGGGAGCGACATCGTTCCGGACCAACCGGCGTCCCACTGGGCGCTCCCGTCGCGCGTCTCGGGGAGCCATCCCCACGTGAGGTAGCGGTCGTGTTCCTCGTCCCACAGCGACTGCGGCGCGTAGAAGTCGCCGTGGTCGAGCAGGCCGGCCTCGCGCACGTGGAACTCCGGCGCTGCGGCGTCGCTCCCGGCGGGCGCCGACTGCTCACGGGTCGCTACGCTCCCCGTTCGCTCCGAGGGCTCACTCCGCTCGCCCTCGCTCCCGAGGTCCGCGTCGCCGAGGTAGTACGCCACCCGGTCGTCGTCGGAGACGTGTAGCAGCCGTGCGTCCTCGAACGTCAGGAGTTCGGGGCACTCCCAGACGGGGGCGCCGCGGGGCCCCTCGCCCGCGTGGAACACGCCGACGTACTCCCACTCGTCGAGCGTCTCGCCGCGGTACAACAGCGCCGCCCCGTCGCCCTCGTGGGCGTCGTCGATCCCGACCGGCCCGTCCGGCCCCCCCGAACCGGCGTCGTCCGAGCCGTCGACCACGGCTTCGCCGTCGCCGCCGTCGCCGCCGTCGGCGGCGGCGCGTCGGTCCGCCGTCTCGGTGACGCCGGAGCCGATCAGGTGGTACCAGACGCCGTTCTCGCGCCAGACGTTGTGGTCGCGGAACTCGGCGGCCCAGTCGGCCGTCTCGTACACGTTCAGCCCCTCGGGCGCCGACTCGATCACGGGGTTGCCGGCGTGTTTCTCCCACGAGTCGAGGCCGGGGTCGTCGGTCGTCGCGAGACACGGGAGCTGGTCGCGGCCGCGGCCGCCGGTGTACAGCAGCGTAGGGGTCCCGTCCGTGTCGATCACGGTGCAGCCGGACCAGCAGCCGTCGCGGTCGGGGCCGTCGGGGTCGGGCGCCAGCGCGACGGGTCGATCCTCCCAGTGAACGAGGTCGTCGCTGACGGCGTGGCCCCAGTGGATCGCGTTGTGGAACGGCCCGCCCGGGTTGTACTGGTAGAAGACGTGGTACTCGCCCTCGTACTCGATCAGCCCGTTCGGGTCGTTGAGCCAGTTCGCCGGCGGCGAGAGGTGGTAGGCGGGCCGGTGGTGGTCGTCCGCGAGGCGCTCGCGCAGCGCGACGAACCCCTCGGGCGTCGTCGGGCGTCCGGTGAACGCCGGCAGCGTCCCGCGCCCGAGCGTCGCGAACGCGTTCCGCAGCAGGCGCTCGCGCTCGTACCCGTGTCCGTCGTCCGGGCCGTCGAACCGGAGCGTGCCGCCGAGACCGAGGACGGCGCCGCCGGCGGCGCCAGGTCTGTCACCGTCCCCGCCGTCCGCGTCGCCGCCGACGCGCCACTCGATCACGGCCTTCTCAGGGTGGATGTCGTGGCCGCCGTGGGTCGCACACGCGAGCACGTCGCCGTTCGCCGGCAGGAGGTCGTCGTACCGTGCGTACGCCGCCTCGCCGCCGGGGCCGACGACGGAGATCCGCGGCGGCCCGCCGGCGTCCGGGTCGCCGAACCCCTCGAACAGCGGGTGGTCGCGGTGGATCTCGCGGACGCGGTAGCCGGCAACGTCGTCCGAGTGGGTCGCGCCGGTCGCGTCCGGCGCGACCGAGTCGATCCCGAGGGGCACGACCGCCGGGAGCGCCCGCGCGCTGAGGACGAGTCCGCCGCCCGCGTCGAGATACGCGCGGATCGCGGGGCCGGCGTCGGCGACGGGCGCGTCGCAGTCGTCGAACGGGGCGTCGCGGTGCCACCAGAGCGCGTCGAACGCGTCGAGGTCGACCTCGCCGGCGGCGACGGCCGACAGCGACACCGACTCGACCGACGCGGCGACCCGCTCGGCGACCGACCGCGCGGAGCGTCGTTCCGCGCTGTGCTCGTCGGCCGCGAGCACCCCAACGTGAACCGGGGCCGTGTGCATGGTTCGACGAAATAACTCGCGAGCGAAAAAGCGTTCGCGTCGCGGGCGCCGGGTGCCGGCGACGCGGCAACCGGTCTGCCACGCGACAACCGGGCCCGATAAGTGGCGTCCGCACCAACGCGAGCGCATGCAGTACCGAGAACTCGGCAACTCGGGCGTCGAAGTGAGCGAGGTCGCCTTCGGTGCGTGGGTCGTCGGCACCGATTGGTGGGGCGACCGCTCCGACGAGGACGCCGTCGACATGGTTCAGCACGCGCTGGACGAGGGCGTCACGTTCTTCGACACCGGCGACGTGTACGGCCACGGGCGCTCCGAGGAGCTCATCGGGGAGGCGCTCGGCGAGTACCGCGACGAGGTAACCGTCGGCACGAAGGTCGGCTACGACTTCTACAACAACGCGCAGGCCGGCCACGGCGAGATCCCGAAGGACATCTCGCCGGAGTACCTCCGGAACGCCGTCGAGCAGAGCCTCGACCGACTCGACATGGAATACCTCGACGTGCTGTTCCTCCACAACGCGAACGTCGACGAGGTGACCGACGAGGCGCTGGAGGAGCTGTACACGATGCGCGAGGAGGGACTGTACGACGCGCTCGGGTGGGCGCTGGGCCCCTCGATCGGCTGGCTCGCGGAGGGCGACCGCGCGATCGAACTCGACTTCGACGCGGTCCAGACCGTCTACAACCTCTTCGAGCAGACGCCCGGCCGCCACTTCCTCGACACGATCCGCGAGGAGGGCGCCGACACGAGCCTCATCGCGCGCGTTCCCCACTCCTCGGGCCTGCTCAACAAGCAGGTCACCCCGGACACCGAGTTGGGGAAGGGCGACCACCGTGCCCACCGCCCGGACGCGTGGTTCGAGACGGGCTGGGAGAAGATCGAGACCATCGAGTTCCTCGAACGGGACGGCGAGCGCACGATGGGCCAGGCGTCGATCCAGTACCTCCTCGACGACGAGGAGGTCGCCAGCGTCGTCCCCACGTTCCGTTCGCTCGACGACATCGACGAGTGGGCCGCCGCGCCCGACACGCCCCGCCTCAGCGACGAGGAGCGCCGCCGCGTCGACGAGCTGTACGCCGAGAACTTCGGGATCGACCGCGACGACGGCATGAGCCCGGAGAACTTCCGGACGTCCGTCGGCGGCGAGGACCTCCGCAGCGCCGGCGTGCTCCCGCCGGAGCCCGCCGACTGAGGGGGCTCCCGTGACCGACGACCGAACCCGGAGGTACGCCCGCCGGCTCGCCCGCCTCGCCGGCGCCACCGCCGCCGTCCACGTCGCGCTCGCGTGGTTCGTCTACCGCGACGCCGCCGACCGCGACGTGTCCGGGGCGCTGTGGGCCGCGATCACCCTTGTCGGCGGGCTCTTCGGCCTCGCCGGGTACCTCCGTCGCCGGTGACGATCCCACCATCGCAGTCCGTCGGCAACTGCCGGTCGTCGCCGGCGCACCGCTGACCGCTCGGTTGTCGTCGGACAGCCCGTTCGACGCCACGAGCGCGCTCGATTCTCGACCCCCTCGCTTCAGCTCGAAACCCGGGTACGGTGCGGGGGTCCCCCGTGAACTGTTCACATTCACTCCGCGGTATCGGCGACGACGACCTCGAACCGCGCGCCGCCGGCGTCCGCGTCGGTCGCGCGGACCGACCAGCCGTGGGCGCCGGCGATCTCCGCGACGATCGCGAGGCCGAAGCCGGTGCCGTCGTCGGCGGTCGTGTGTCCCCGTTCGAACACGGTCTCGCGGCGGTCCGGGGGGATCCCCGGCCCGTCGTCGGCGACGTAGAAGCCCGAACGGCCGACCCCGTCGATCCGGCCGACCGTCACGGTCACGTCGTCGCCGGCGTGGTCGACGGCGTTGCGGACGAGGTTCTCCAACAGCTCCCGCAGCCGGGAGGCGTCGGCGTCGACGTACCCCACGTCGTCGGCGACCGACAGCGACCCGCCGCCGTCGACCGTGTTCCACACGTCGAGGACGGTCCGCTCCAGCGACACCGGCTCGGTGTCGCCGACGGATCGCCCGGTGCGCGCGAGCGCCAGCAGGTCGTCGATGAGCGCGCCCATCCGCTCGTGGGCGGTCTCCATCCGGGCGATGTGCGGGCTGTCGCAGTCGTCGGCGAGCAGTTCGAGGCGGCCCTGGGCGACGTTGAGCGGGTTGCGGAGGTCGTGTGAGACGACGCTCGCGAACTCGTCGAGCCGTTCGTTCTGTCGGGTGAGTTCGCCCTCGCGCCGTCTGACGAGCGCCTCTCGTTCGGCCCGATCGAGGGCGGCCTCGACCGTGTCGGCGAACAGCTGCGTCAGCGCCACGTCGCCGTCGTCGAACCGTCCGGGGCGCTCGCTTCCCGCGAGAAAGACGCCGTGGTCGCCCAGCGGCATCACGAGCAGGCTGCGGATCGCCGACGCCGGATCGTCGACGTCCGGCGACCGCCGGACGTCCGGAAGCACTCGCTGCTCGCCGGCGTCGTACACCGTCCAGCCGACGCTCCCGGGCGTGATGTCGGGCACGTCGCCGTACAGTTCCCGCGTCTCGCTCGTCACGCTCACCGGGACGAGCCGCTCGCCGTCGCTCGCCCTGAGGTACACGGCGTTCAGCCGGAGATCGAGCACCTCGTGGGCGGTGTTCGTCGCCGACGCGGCGACGGCGGCGCTGTCGCGCGCTTCCATCAGCTCCCGCGTCGTCTCGTGGAGGCCGTTCAGCCGCGACTCACGCTCGAGGCCGTCGAGCGCGACGGCGGCGTGTTCGCCCAACGTCTCGACGAAGTCGAGACGGGCGTCGTCCGGCTCCTCCGGCGGCTCGGTCCCCGCGATCAACACGCCGTGATCCGGGATGGGAACCACGATCCCGCGGTGGGCCGCCGACCGTCGGTCGGCCACGGCGCCCAGGCGAAGCGGCTCCTCGCGTTCGTACACCTCGTACACGTCGTCGCCGGGGGCGTACGTCGGCGGCTCCCCCTCAAAGCGCTCGCGGACCGGCGCCGGGTACGCCATCGGGACGAGCCCGTGTCCGTCGTCCCCCTGGAGGTGAACGCCGGTCAGCGGGTAGCCGAGCACGCGCTCGCTCACGTCCACGACGACGCGACACAGCTCCGCACGGGTCGTCGCGCTCATGAGTTCCCGCGTCGCCGCGTACAGCGACCGGAGCCGGTCGTCGGCGGGGCCCGCGGCCTCGTCGGCCGTCATTACCGATCCGTCTCACAACCGCCGACATAAACCCCTGTCCGCAAGCATCAACTCGGATATTCGGAGGGGGCGATCGAGGCTACGCAGTCGTGCGGTTCCCGGCGGGAACCGGCGCCAGTATCACGCCAGGAACACGTGGCGCGGCCGGTCGGCGAGCACGTCACGGCCCCACGAGACGGTGTCGCGGAAGGCGTCCGAGCGGAAGAAGTCCATCGCGTCCTCGCGGGAGGCCCACTGGCTGGCGATGAACATGTCGTTCTCGTCCTCGCGGTTCACCATCAGGTCCGTCTCGTAGTGGCCGTCCAGGTCCTCGAGGGTGTCGCCGACGACGCCGAACTTCTCGACGAAGTCTCCCCGGTGCTCAGGCTTGACCGTGTAGAACATCCCCATCGTCCCGAAGCCGGACTCCTCGCCGGCGCGCTCGACGATCCCCGGCAGCTCCGAGAGGAACCCGGCGGCCGTTTCGGCCGCGCTGGCGGTCTCCCAGATGCTCACGACCGCCGCGCGGTCGGTCTCGTTGCCCTCGTACACCGCCGTCTTCACGTGGGTGCCGTAGTGGTCGAAGTTCTTCCGCAGCCCGTCGACCTCCTCGAAGAGTTCGTCGGCGTCCGCCTCGGAGTAGAGGACCGTCGCGAACACGTCCTCGCCGTGGGGCTTGCCGGCGTAGATGTCGAGGTCCTCCAGCTCCGCCCGGATGCTCTCCTCTTCGGCGGCGTCGCCGCTCCCGTCGTCCGCGTCGCCGCCGTGATGGCCGCCGTCGCCGTCGCCGCTGTGGTGCCCACCCTCGCCGCCGCCGTGATGGCTGCCGTCGCCGTCGCCGTGACCGCCGTGGTGGTGTCCGCCCTCGCCGTGGGCGTCCGCGTCGCCGTGGCGGTGGCCGCCGGACTCGTGCTCGCCCGTCGGCACCTGCTCGCCGTCGAGATACGCGCTCAGGTCCGTCGGCGGGAAGCGCCGGCCGACGTAGAACGGGCCGAACTCGCCGTACTCGGCGGAGGCCTCGTCGAAGCGCATCTCGTAGACGATGTCCTTGATGTCGGCGGGGTCGCCGCCGAACAGGGTGACGCCCCACTCGTAGTCGTCGAGGCCGACCGACGAGGCGATCACCTGCTTGATCTTGCCGGCGTACTCGCGGCCGATCTCGCCGTGGGCCGACAGGAGGTCCGAGCGCTCCTCGTACTCGAGGGTGTACCAGTTCTGCTCGGCCTCCCGCTTGCGGCTCATCGGGTAGAAGGAGACGTACTCCGTGTCCGGGATGTCCGGCTTCAGCTTCCCCTCGATGTACCGACGGATGCCCTCGTCGGTCTCCTCCTCGCCGTCGTCGAAGTAGCTGTCCGAGACGTAGTCGGAGACCTCCGTCACCGAGACGTACGAGGTCGGCTGGTCGGTGAACTCCGCCAGCGCCGTCGACTCGAAGCGGCGCTCGGCCGCCGACAGCGCGTCCAGCGTCGGCCGGAAGTGGACGATCATGAGGTCGGCCTTGTGGCCGAGCACCGAGAACACGGCCGAGGCGCCCTCCTCGGCGTCGACGACGCGTTCGTGTTCCTCGAGATATGCGACCCCCTCCTCGACGGCCGCCTCGCGCTCGCGCTCCGGGGCCGCACGCCACGCGTCCCAGTCGACGGTTCGGAAGTCGTGCAGCGCGTACCAACCCTCTTCGGTGCGTGGGGGCTTCGCCATGCGCGCAGTTCGAACGGAAGGGGCTTGTGGCTTGCGTCACCGAGCCGCGGCCCGCGGTCGCCGCCGGCGGCGGCGCCGCCGTCGTCGCCGTCGACCCGACTGCGCGTGCCGTCGTGTCCCCGCGCCGCCGCCGCCCGTTGCGAGACCCGAACCCCTTTGGCCGCTCGCCGACTTCCACCGGTAATGAACACGCTCCTGTGGGTCCTCGTGGGAGCCCTCGCGTACTCCGTCGTCCTCATGGCGCTGTACACGCGCGGGTATCTCCCGGACGCCGTTCGCGTCCAGGGACCGCTGACGACGATCCACACCAAGCGCGGTCGCGCGTTCCTCAACTGGCTCGCGGGCCCCCGGCGGTTCTGGCGGGCCTGGAGCAACCTCGGCGTCGGCATCGCCGTCGTCGTCATGGTCGCGATGTTCGCGTTCCTCGTGTGGTCGGCGCTCGCAACCCTCCAACGCCCCGTCCAGACGCAGGCGAACCAGCCCTCGAACTTCCTCATCATCCCCGGCGTCAACGACTTCCTCCCGCTGGCGGTCGCGCCGGAGATCGTCCTCGGGCTGCTGATCGCCCTCGTCGTCCACGAGGGCGGTCACGGCCTGCTGTGTCGCGTCGAGGACATCGACATCGACTCGCTCGGACTCGTCCTCCTCACGGTCATCCCCGTCGGCGCGTTCGTCGAACCCGACGAGGAGAGCCAGTCGAACGCCGACCGCGGCGCGCGCAGCCGGATGTTCGCCGCCGGCGTCACGAACAACTTCGCCGTCACCGCCGTCGCGTTCGCGCTGCTGTTCGGCCCGGTCATCGCCTCGATCACCCCCGCCGCGGGGCTCGCGGTCGGCGGCGCGTACGCGGGCGCGCCGGCGTCCGACGCCGGCATCGAGGGCGGGGACCGGATCACCGCCGTCGGCGGGACGGAGGTCGCGGACCCCGCGGCCTTCGAGTCGGCGCTGTCGGCGACCGAGGACCCGTCCGTCGAGATGACCGTCAACGGCGAGGAGACGGTCACCGTCGACAGGCGCGTCACCGTCGTCGGCGCCGTCGAGGGGAACCCACTCGGACTCTCGGTCGATCCAGAGGGCGACGCCCCGCAGATCACTGCCGTCAACGGGACCGAAGTCCGCACCGCCGCGGCGTTCCGTGAGGTCGCCAGCGAACACGAGCTCGCGCGCGTGTCCACCTCCGAGGGCGAGGTCACCGCGCCGCTTGGCGCGTACGTCACGAACGTCTCCGCCGACGGGCCCCTCGGCTCCCAGACCGACCTCTCGGGCACGCTCACCGTCACTCGGATCGACGGGGAACGGATCCTCGCGTACGACGACCTCGACCGCACCCTCTCGGGCGACGAGTACGACCCCGGCGACACGGTGACGCTGCGGGTGTACGCCGACGGGCAGTTCCGCGAGGTCGACGTCGAGCTCGGCGGCACGGACGACGATCCGCGGGTGGGCGTCGTCGTGACGCAAGGGGTCTCCGGCGTCGTCGTCGACGACCTCGGGATCCAGCGGTACCCCGCCGAGGCGTACCTCGCGCTGCTCGGCGGCGATTCCGGCGGCGCGCCGCCCGGACTGGGCGGGCTCGCGGGGACGCCGCTCGGGCTCGTGTACGCCGCGCTGTTGCTCCCGCTCGCCAGCGCCGTCTCCGCGGCGCTGCCGTACAACTTCGCGGGCTTCTACGGCGAGTTCGCGGGCTTTTACGACGTGACCGGCCCGCTCGCCGCGTTCGGGGAGTGGCCGGTGTTCCTGCTCGCGAACGTGCTGTTCTGGACCGGCTGGATCAACATCCAGCTGGGGATCTTCAACTGCATCCCCGGCTACCCGCTCGACGGCGGCCGCATCCTCCGCATGGGCGCCGAGGGGCTCGTCTCCCGGCTCCCGGTGTCGAACCGCGACCGGCTGGTCACGACGCTCACCACCTCCGTCGGGCTCACGATGCTGACGGCGCTGCTGGTCGTCGTGTTCGCGCCGCAGTTCCTCTGAGCCGGGTACTGTGACCGGTCCGGACCGGTCAGGCGTTCGTCCCGCCGTCGGCGGCCGCCTCCTCCGAGCGATTGCCGTCGCCGTCCCCGCTCGCGTCCGCGTTCTCGCCAGTGTCGCCCTCGGGCGCGTCGGCGTCGCCCTGCCGGGCGTGGAACTCCTCGGGCGTGTCCCCGATGCGCTCGAACTCGCCGAAGTCCCGCTCGTGGTGGCGGATCACCTGCTCGGCGATCCACCCGGAGTACTCGCCGTCGAAGTGCCAGTCGTCGTCCGACGGGTCCACGTCGAAGCGTTCGTCGGTCGCGAACGCGACGTACATGTGATAGAAGCCTAAGATTACGTCCGCGAAGTCGCGCGCCTTCCCGCCGACCTCGCGACGTTTCTCGGTCAGGTGGTCGCGGCCCTCGTCGGTCAGCGCGAAGTACTTCCGGTCGGGCTCGTCCTCGCGCTCGATCCGCTCGGCGTAGCCCTCGTCCTCGAACTTGTAGAGGATGGGGTAGACGGAGCCGTAGGACGGTTCCCAGTGGCCGCCGCTGATGTCGGTTATCTCCTTGAGGATCTCGTAGCCGTACCGCGGTTTCTCCTCGAGAAGCTCCAGCACGATGTACGAGATGAGGCCACGCGGCGGGCCGCTCTTCCGCATTACCCGAGGGTTTCGCCGTCGCTCACTAAGGGTTTCGGTCGCCGAAACCGTCACTGACTGTCCAGTCAGTTCGTCTCGCGGCCGATCCGGATCACGGGATTTCGAACGGGCGTACCCGTCGCCCGCGGCTGACGCCGGGAGCCGGCGTCCCGCGTCGCTTCCGGTTACGATTCCCGGCGCAACCGCGAAACGACGAACTCGCGCTCCAGCTCGCCGAGGAACTCGCCCAGCCGCGGCCCCTGCGTCTCGTCGAAGAACAGCCGGTAGCCGGCGGCGAAGAAGTCGCCGACCTCCACGTCGTGGCGCCGGGCGGTCTCGTAGATCTCGCCCTGGATCGCCTCGCCGTCGTTGCCCGCGGCGACGAAGTCGGCCAGGTCGTCGAGGGCGGCCTCGACGGCGGGTTCGAAGTCGTGTTCCGGCAGTTCGGACTGGAGGCGGTAGTTGTACTCGTTGTCGCAGCGCTCGGCCCACCGGCGGGCGCGCTCGACGCGTTCCAGGGCGTCCTCGATGGCCCACTCGGGCGTGTCGTCGGCGAAGTGTCCCTCGTCGCGCGCGAGTTGGATCCGGAACTCGCGGTCGTCGACCATGCCCAGCACCGCCGCGAAGGTGTACGGGAGCCGAACGCGCCCCTCCCGCACCTCGTCGACGACGAACGGGTACGCCCGCTCGGCGAACGCCGCGAAGCGCTCGTCGGGGTCCGCATCGCCGAAGTACGCGCGCTCGAAGCGGTCGAACTCGTTGACCAACTGGTCCAGGCGCTCGACGTCGAAGTCCTTCGCCTTCTTCGGGTTCCGGACGAAGAAGTAGCGAAGCACCTCCGGCTCGATGAGGTCGAGCACCTCCTGGACGGTGACGACGTGTCCCTCCGAGGAGGACAGCGACTCGCCGTTGAGCGTGAACCACTCGTACACCATCGGGACGGGCGGCTCGATGCCGAGGACGTTCCGGGCGATGTCGACGCCGCTGGGCCAGGAGCCCTCCGCGTGGTCCTTGCCGAACGGCTCGAAGTCGACCCCGAGCACCTCCCACTGGGCGGGCCACTCGAAGCGCCACGGGAGCTTCCCCTCGCGGAAGGTGGCGACGCCCTCGTGGCCGCATCCCTCCATGAACCGCTCGCCCGCCTCGATCCCCGAACAGCGGTAGTGGACCTCGCGGGCGTCGAGATCCACCTCGGTCACGTCCTGCGTCAGCATGCCGCACTCCGAGCACTGCGGCATGAACGGGACGTAGTCCTCGTCGACCTTGTCCTGGTACTTCCCCAGCGTCTCGCGGGCCGCGTCGGCGTTGCGCAGCACGCGTTCGACCACGTCGTCGAAGGCGCCGTCGGCGTACAGCTCCGTGTTCGACACCATCTCGACCGGGATGTCGAGGGCCTCGGCGTCGGCCGACAACAGCGCCGCGAAGTGGGCGGCGTAGGAATCGTGGCCGTCCTCGAACGGGTCCGGGATGTCCGTGTACGGCTTCCCGAGGTTCTGGCCGAGCGCGCCGGCGTTCACGTCGCCCAGCTCGACGATGTCGCCGTCGGTGTCCGCCAGCTTCCGGGGGAGCTTCCGGAGGGCGTCCTTGTCGTCGCTGGTGAACACCTGCCGGACCTCGTGGCCCCGCTCGCGAAGCACCGCCGCGACGAAGTAGCCCCGGATGATCTCGTTGAAGTTGCCGATGTGGGCGATGCCCGAGGGCGAGACGCCGCCCTTGATCACGATCGGCTCGTCGGGGTCGCGCGCCTCGATCTCGTCGGCGACCTCGTCGGCCCAGAAGGCGTGGTGTGCGTCGCCGTCCCCGTCGCCGCGGCCGCCGACCGCGTGCGGGTCGACGGCGGGATCGTCGTCCTCACGGGTCGCTGCGCTCCCCGTTCGGTCCGAGGACTCACTGCGTTCGTCCTCGCTACTCATCGTTGCGCCCAGTACGTCGGCTCGTCGCCGCCGGCGGGAACCACGTCGGTCCCGGTGTGTTCGCCGTACAGTACCGCGTTCTCGACGGCCTCGGGGTCGTGGCCGTCGAGGACGACCGTCCGCATCCCGGCGCGCTGGATGAGCTTCGCCGCCAGCAGGTCGACCGGCGCGGAGGCGCCGGCGTCGCGGCTCATCGGCACGATGACCTCGACCAGTTCCTCGGGCGTCATCTCCGCGAACTGCGTGGCCGACTCGTCGACGTTCGGGTCGGCGTCGTAGATGCCGTCCGCGCCCGTGGCGTACACGAGGAGGTCGGCGTCGACGTACTCCCCGAGGGCGGCCGCGACGGCGTCGGTGGTCTGTCCCGGCGTGACGCCGCCCATCACCGACACGTCGCCGCGGCGGATGGCGTCGGCCGCCTCGTCGTAGTCATGCGCGGGGGAGGGGTCGACCGACGGGCCCAGCGCGGTGATGAGCAGCCGGGCGTTCACCCGCGTCACGTCGATGCCCAGCTGGTCGAGCTGGACCTCGTTGGCGTCCAGATCTCGGGCCGCGCTGATGTAGTCGCGCGCGACGCCGCCGCCGCCGACGACGACCCCCAGCTCACAGCCCTCGTCGACCAACCGCTCGATGGCGTTCGCGTACGCCGCCACGCGTCCGGAGTCGAGTTCCGGCGCGAGGACGCTCCCGCCGAGCGACAGGACTACTCTCATTGCACTCGCCTACCCCCGTTTCGCTCTTAAGGCTCCCGGAGCGATCCCGGCTCGGTACCGACTGTCAGGCGCCGAGCCGCCCGAACCGTCCCCGCGGGCCGAAGGCCTAAGCCGGTCGCTCGCCCTCTCCCTGACATGCGCACGCTCTCGCTTGTCGGCCCCGGCGCGGCCGACCTCCTGGCCCCCCTGTCGGCGCGGCTCGACGGCCGCGTGGCGACCATCCGCCGCGACGACGGTGACGGCGGGACCGCCGCCGGATCGGCCGGTCGACCGGCCGACGCGGACGAACCGGCGGACGAATCGGCGGCCGGCTCGGCTGGCGGGCCCGGAGACACGGATCGCGGCCCCGGCGCCGCCTACCGCCTCGGCGACGACGGCGGGTGGACCGGCGCCGGCGCCGGCGAGACGTTCCCCGATCTGCTCGACCGGCTGGCCCCCGACTTCGACTACGCCCTCGTCGCGGGGTTCTCCCGGCTCCGCCTGCCGACGGTCGTCGTCGGCGACGAGGCCGTCCCGGGCGACGTTGTCGCTCGCGTCGGCGACGCGGACGAGCTGTCGGTCGAGGATCTCGTCGACCACATCGAGGACGCGGAGCCGCACGTCACCCTGGAGGCGCTCATCGACGAAGCGAAAGCCAGCGAGGGCGCCGACCGGTCGGGCGCCATCGCGACGTTCACCGGCCGCGTCCGCGCGAAGGACGCCCCGGACGACGACCGGACCGAGGCGCTGGAGTTCGAGAAGTACGAGGGCGTCGCCGCCGATCGGATGGCCCGCATCGAGCGCGAGCTCGAGGCGCGGGAGGGGGTCTTCGACGTGCGGATGCACCACCGCGTCGGCGTCGTCGCAGACGGCGAGGACATCGTCTTCGTCGTCGTGCTCGCGGGCCACCGGACCGAGGCGTTCCGGACCGTCGAGGACGGCATCAACCGGCTCAAGGACGAGGTCCCGATATTCAAGAAGGAGACGACCGAGAACGACGAGTTCTGGGTACACGAGCGGTCTCAGTAGCTCCGCGACCTACTTGCCGTGGGGACTCACTCCCTCGGCGACCGCGCGACGCCCACGGATCCGACGGCGTTGACGGCAATCTTCACCCCGTCGACCGACCTGTCGCGACCCACAACCGCGATCCCGCGTCGTCCGACGACGGCGCGCGCGACCGCGGCGGACGATATATTCCGCCTCTCGAAACCGGAATCAATCGCCGATGGACCTATCTGGACAGTACCCTGAAGCATCTATCAAACGACCTCAGAATCGGCGATAAACATTCTAAACGAATTCAAAAGAGTCGTGAACGGTCGGCGACACCACGTTTCACGGCAGAAATCCCCTGAACGGAGCCGAATCGCACTCAACGGACTCGACTTTATATCCCCCCGGCTGTCCGTAGGGTGAATCGAGGTGACACAATGAGCGCAACCGTGCAACCCTCCGACACCGACCGCGCCTCGACCGACACCCCCTCCAAGGAGGAGCGTCTCGCGACGTTCCTGCGTGAGAAGGCCGAGGACGGCGAGCTCTACTTCAAGAGCAAGTTCATCGCCGAGGAAGTCGGCCTCTCGCCGAAGGAGATCGGCGCCCTGATGGTGAAGCTCAAGGACTCCGCCTGCGGGCTCTCCATCGAGAAGTGGTCGTACACGTCCGCGACCACCTGGCGCATCGAGCCGGCGAACTGACGACGCAGACCCGACGGCCCCGAACCGGTCCCCGCGCACGGGTGGTCCCCGCGCCGATCCGGCGTCTCTCCCGTCGACTCGATTCTCCCGCCCCGATCCGTTCCAGTCCGAACCCGGAGCGCCGACGCCGGCTCCCGCCCGTCGGTCATGCCGTCGGCGACGACGCTCCCGTCGCCGAGGACTTATGCCCGTTCGCGGCGAACTGCCGTCGATGAGTGAGACGGCCGAAGCCGACTATCCCCGTCCCCCCGAACTGGACGCCGTCTTCCATTGTTCGGAGATCCGACGGGACGACGATCGGATCCTCTACTACGGGATCAGCGACGTGGGCGAGCGCGAGCTCGTCCGTCGCGTCTGGCCGGCGTTCCGGGAGGCCGGCTACGAGGTGCAGGTCGTCACCACCGACTCCGGGCTGGACGTGATCGTCGCCCGCCCGTACGCCGACGGCCTCGACGGCGTTCCCTGGCTCAACGTCGGGCTGTTCGTCGCCACGGTGGTGACGACGCTGCTCGTCGGTGCCACGGCGTGGTACTACGTCCCCTTCTCGACGATCCAGGAGAACCCCCTCTCCGTGTTACAGGCGTGGCCCTTCACCGCGGCCGTCCTCGGCGTGCTGTTGACGCACGAACTCGGCCACTACGCGCTCGGTCGTTACCACGGCGTCGACGTGTCGCTCCCGTACGTGATCCCCTTCATCCTCCCGTTCGGGACGATGGGCGCGATCATCCGAATGCGCGGGCAGATGCCCGACCGGGAGGCGCTGTTCGACATCGGCGTCGCCGGCCCGCTCGCGGGCCTGGCCGCCACGATCGTCGTCACGGTGGTCGGCCTCCTCCTCGGGCCGTTCACGGTCCCGCAGTCGGTGCTGGGCGGGGGCGGCCAGGTCATCGTGTTCAACAACCCGCCGCTGTTGGACCTGATCGCCGCCGCGTTGAACCAGCCGACCGGCTACACCGACCCGACGAAAACCGCTCACCCGGTGGTCATGGGCGCGTGGGTCGGGATGTTCTTCACGGTGCTCAACCTCCTCCCGGTCGGCCAGCTCGACGGCGGCCACATCGTCCGCGCGATGGTCGGCCGGCGTCAGGAGACGGTCGCGGCGTTCGTGCCCACCGCGCTGTTCGGCATCGCCGCGTACCTCTATTTCGTTCGCGGCCTCGGGCTCAACGAGTCCGTCGGGCTGTGGGCCTTCTGGGGGCTGTTCTCGGCGTTCATCGCCTACCGCGGCCCCGCGGAGCCGATCGACGACACCGCGCTCGGCCCGAAACGCATCGCCGTCGGCGTGTTCACGTTCGCCCTCGGCCTCCTGTGTTTCATGCTCGTGCCGATCCAGGTGACGACGATCTGATCGACCGGCCTGGGACGCGCGACCGCGGCGTCGTCAGCGACCGCCGCCGCCGTCGCGGTCACTCGCCCGCGTGCTCGTAGCCGCGGTCCGGGAGCGGCTCGCCGTCCATCCTGACGCCGTCCCAGGTCACGTTTCCGATCACCGAGATCGGCGTCGGCGAGGCCTCGCGGGCGTCGTCGACGGCGTCGCTCGGGAGCGTGAACACCAGCTCGAAGTCCTCGCCGAAGAACAGCGCCGCCTCCCGGCGCGCCTCGGCGTCGTCGAACACCTCCCGAACCGCGTCGTCGACGGGGACGTACGACTCGGTGATGTCCATCCCGAGGTCGCTCACGTCGCTCGCCTCGACGAGCTGGTGCAGCGAGCGCGCGAGCCCGTCGCTGGAGTCCATCATCGCCGTCGCGTACGGTCGGAGCGCGACGCCGGCGGCGACGCGCGGGGTGAAGCGGAACAGCTCGTTCCCGCGCTCGGCGTCGCCGTCCTCGAACGCGCGGACGGCGGCGGCGCTGCGGCCGAGCGCGCCCGTCACGCACACCGCGTCGCCGCGGTCGGCGCCGCCGCGACGGATCGGGTCGTCGGTCTCGCCGAGCGCGGTCGTCGCGACGGTGAACTCGTCGTGACGGTCGAGGTCGCCGCCCACGTACTCGGCGTCGACCGCCGCACAGACCTCGCGTGCGCCGCGCACGAAGTCGTCGACCTCGCCGGGGTCGAACTCCGGCGCCCCGTAGGCCGCGACGGCCGCCTCCGCGTCGGCGCCCATCGCGGCCACGTCCGACAGCGACGCGCCGACGGCCCGCCAGCCCGCGGTGTAGCGGTCGACGCCGGCGGGGAAGTCCGTCGTCTCGTGGAGCATGTCGGTCGTGAGCACCCGGTCGCCGACGACCGCGCAGTCGTCGCCCGCGCCCGGCAGGGTGTCGGCCAGTCGCGCGAGCGCCTCGCGTTCGTCCATCGCCGTCCGGTTTCGCCCCCGACACCTACGGTGTTTCCCTTCGCGGCGACGCGTCGAGCCGGGCCGGGCCGGGGCGGCCGCGGACGCGACGGCCGCCGCTCGTCAGTGCCCGCGGTTTCGGAGGCTTGAAGCGGACGCCCGGCGACCGTCCGGGCATGGATTCGGACCAGCTACGCGCCACCGTCGTCGGGTTTCTCGGCGCGTTCGCGGTCCTCGGCGCGTTGCTGTATCTCGTCGGCGTCGGCGACCTCCTCGACGTGCTCCGGGGAGCCTCGGCCGGGACGGTCGGGCTCGTCGTGCTCGTCACCCTCGGCTGGCTCGTCGCCTGGGCGGTCGCGCTCAGAACCGTGCTCGGGGTGCTGGGCATCCGACTCTCGGTCTTTCGGTCGTTTCTCGTGTTCAACGGCGCGATGTTCTCCAACAACGTCACGCCGTTCGGCCAGGCCGGGGGCGAACCCGTCACCGCCCTGCTCATCGCGACGGTCGCCGACACGGAGTACGAGCGCGGCCTCGCAGCCATCGCCAGCGTGGACACGCTCAACTTCGTCCCCTCGATCACGCTCGCGCTCGTCGGCGCGGCGTACTTCGCCACCGAGACGACGTTCGGAACCCGGCTCCAGCTTGCGACCGGCGTCGTCGTCGCGCTCGCGCTCGTCGTCCCCGGACTCGTCTACCTCGGGTGGCAGAACCGGTACGCGCTCGAAACGCGGGTCGTCGGGGCGTTCGTCCCGCTGATCCGCCGGGTCGCCGGGATCCTGCCGGTGTTCTCCGCGCCGACCGAGCAGTCGGTGGAGTCGCGGATCGGCCACTTCTTCGGCGCCATCGAGCGCGTCGCCACCGACCGAACCGGGATCGCCGTCTCGCTTGCGGCCTCGACGCTCGGCTGGATCCTCCAGATGGTCGCCCTCTATCTCGCGTTCCTTGCGATCGACCAGCCGGTCCCGTTCTCGGCGATGCTGTTCGTCGTTCCGATGGGCGCGATCGCGGGGGTCACGCCGTTGCCGGGCGGCGCGGGCGGCATCGAGGCGGTGCTCGTCGCCGTGCTCGCGGCGCTCCCGTCGGTCTCCGTCTCCGCGACGGCGGCGCTGGGCGCCGTCGTCATCTACCGCGGCGCGGTCTTCTGGGTGCCGGTGATCATCGGCGGGGTCGTCGTGAGCGTGATCGGCGCCGACAGCGTCGGGTGACGCCGGTCGCGGCTCCGAGGCGGAGCCGAGGAACCGACCGCGGGGACGCCTCACACGCGAGGGGTGATACGACGGCTTTAAACGGAACGACGGTGAAATCGCCCGTATGGTTACCCTCTACGACGTCCCGGCGGCGGACCTCAACGACGAGGTCGCCGCTCGACTGGAGGATCGCATCGAACAGCCGGAGTGGGTGCAGTTCGCCAAGTCCGGTCAGGACCGGGAGCTCCCGCCCCAGCAGGAGGACTTCTGGTTCCGCCGTGCGGCCTCGCTGCTGCGCAAGGTCGCCGACCGCGGCCCCGTCGGCGTCGAGCGCCTCGCCACCGAGTACGGCGGCGCCAAGAACGGCTCGAACCGCTACGTCGTCAGCCCGCCCGAGCACGAGGGCGGCTCGCGCAAGATCATTCGCGTCGCGCTCCAGCAGCTCGAGGAGGAGGGCTTCGTCGAGACGGCCCAGGGCGAGGGCCGCCGCGTCACCGACGAGGGTCGCTCGTTCCTGGACGAGGTCGCCGGCGACGTACTCGAGGAGCTCGACCGCCCCGAGCTCGAGCGCTACGCGTAAGCAGCCGTTCGCGCCGACGAGTTCTTCGATGTTCGCGTCGCCAGCGGCGGCGCCGTCGATGTCGGTTCGTTCGGGTAGTACCGGCGGCGGCGCCGTCGCTATCGCCGTCGTCGCCGCGGTTCCCGCCGGCCGGGCGCCGGCGTCGCTCGCGCACCCACAATCGTTTTGACCGCTCGCCGGCAACTTCGATCCGACATGAGCGAGACCCCCGACGACGAGCGATTGGAGGAGCTGCGCGAGCAGAAGATGCAGGAGCTCCAGGAGCAGGCACAGGGCCAGGGACAGGGCGACGCGGAGGCACAGCAGGCGGCCCAGGAGCAGGCCGAGCGTCAGCAGGAGGCGCTGCTCAAGCAGTACCTCACCGACGGCGCGCGCCAGCGGCTCAACGCCGTCGAGATGAGCAAACCCGACTTCGCCGCCCAGGTGAAACAGCAGGTCACGGCGCTGGCGAAGAGCGGCCGGGTGAACGGCCGCATCGACGAGGACCAGATGAAGGAGCTGCTGCGCGAGCTGCAGCCGGACCAGAAGAGCTTCGACATCCGCCGCCGCTGACGGACGCGTGGAGCTCGCACTGTGCTACAGCGGCGGGAAGGACTCATCGCTCGCCGCGCTCGTCCTCGACCGCTTCTACGACGTGACGCTCGTCACCGCCCACTTCGGCGTGACCGACGACCACGAGCACGCGCGCCGGGCCGCCGAGGCGCTCGGCTTCCCGTTCGAGACCCACGACCTCGACCCCGAGGTCGCCCGCGAGGCCGTCGAGGCGATGCGCGCCGACGGCTTCCCCCGCAACGGGATCCAGCGCGTCCACGAGCACGCCCTGGAGTCGGTCGCCGAACGCGACGTGGACGCCGTCGCCGACGGCACCCGCCGCGACGACCGCGTCCCATCCATCTCCCGGGCGTTCGCCCAGTCGCTGGAGGACCGCCACGGCGTCGACTACATCTCTCCCCTCTCGGGGTTCGGCCGCGGCGCCGTCGACCGCCTCGTCGACGAGACGCTCGACGTGGAGTCGGGCCCCTCCGAGGAGGTGCCGAAGGCCGACTACGAGGGCGAACTCCGCGCCCTCCTCCGCGAGGAGGCCGGCGACGACGCCGTCCGCGAGGTGTTCCCCGAGCACGAACAGACGTACGTGCGCGGGACACGCTGAGTCGCGGTCGGGTCCCTGAGTCGCGGGCGGCTCGCACCGCCGCGACCACCTCGCTATCGCTACCGTCGGCGACAACCGCCCGCCGCGTTCGCCGTCATCCACGCCGTTTTCACCCCCGACCGTCGACCCCGAAGCGTGTCCGCACTCGTCTCTCCCGGCATCGCCGTCGCCGTCGCCGCGGCGGTGCTGTGGGGCGTCTACCTCTTCGCGTTGAAGCGCTACGTCTCCGGCGTCCCCGCCACGGTGCTCACGGTCCTCGTCAACGTCTGCGCGCTGGCGTGGTACGCCCCCGTCGCCGTCACCCGGCTGTCGCCGTCGGCGCTCCCCGATCCCGCGACGCTCGGCGCGCCCGCCGTGCTCGCGCTCGTCGGGGCCGTCCTCGGCGTCGGCGTCGGCTTCGTCCTGTTCGTGAACGCGCTCGCGCTCGGCGAGGTGTCGTACGTCACGCCGATCAACAAGGTCGTCCCCGTGTTCGTCCTCCCGCTGGAGCTGCTCCTGCTGGGCGCCGACCTCCCGGCGCTGGCGTTCGTCGGCATCGCCGTCGTCACCGCCGCGGTGTACGTCGCGAACTACCGCGGCGGCGACCCGGTCGAACCCCTCCGCCGGGCCGTCACGGCCCGCCCCGCACAGCTCGCGCTGCTGTCGGCGGTCGCGTACGCCGTCGGCGACGTGGCGAAGCGCGCGGTGCTCGACCGCGTCGGCCTCCCGCCGGAGGCGCTCGTGATCGTCGTGCTCGGCGGCGTGTTGCTCGTGCTCCTCCCGCTCGCCGTTCGCGATTGGGAAGTCGACAGGTCGTGGGAGACGCCGGTTCCGACGTTCCTCGCGCTCGGGCTGGTCGTCGCGGTAGCCGAACACCTCACGAGCGTCGCGTTCGCCGCGCTCCCCGCGAGCATCGCCTCGCCGGTCGTCAACACGCAGGCGGTCGTCGCGGTGGTGCTCGGGGGCGTGATCCTCAAGGAGCGACGCCTGGGCGCCCGGCTCGTCGCCGCCGCGCTCGCGGTCGTCGGCGTCGGGTTCCTCGCGGTGTGAGCGCGAAGCGGCCGGGAGACCGCTCCGCCGGCGGCGACGAACCACGGGGTTAAACTCCCGGACGCGAGACCTAGCCGGTAATGCCCACCTACGACCGCCTGAAGGGGTTCCGCGACTTCTACCCCCCCGAGATGGCCGTCCGCCGGGAGGTGACCGACACGCTGGAGTCGGTCGCCCGGCGCTACGGCTTCCGCGAGATCGACACGCCCCGGCTGGAGCCGGCGGAGATGTGGACCGACAAGTCCGGCGACGACATCGTCGACGAGCTGTACGCCTTCGAGGACCACGGCGGCCGCCACGTCACGCTCTCGCCGGAGCTGACGCCGACCGTCGCGCGGATGTACGCCGCGAAGGCCCAGGAGCTGTCCAAGCCCGTCAAGTGGTTCTCGACGCGCCCCTTCTGGCGCTACGAGGCCGTCCAGCAGGGTCGCTTCCGCGAGTTCTACCAGACGAACATCGACGTCTTCGGTTCGGCCGAACCCGAGGCCGACGCCGAGGTGCTCGCGACCGCCGCCGACGCGCTGACCGACCTGGGGCTGTCGGCCGACGACTTCGAGTTCCGCGTCAGCCACCGCGACATCCTCGGGTCGCTGCTGCGCTCGTTCGACGCCGACGTGGACGTGCGCGCGGCGATCCGCGCGGTCGACAAATCGGAGAAGGTCGACGAGGCCGAGTACCTCGATCTGCTCCACGACGCCGGCCTCGAATTCGACCGGGCCCGCGAGTTCGACGACCTGCTGGGCGTCGACGACCCCGCCGACCTGGACGAACTCACCGACTTCGCGCCCAACAGCGAGGGGCTCGCTGACGCGGTCGGGAACCTCCGTGAGGTCCTCGCGGCGGCGGACGACTTCGGCGTCGGCGAGCACTGCGACCTCTCGCTTCGCACCGCCCGCGGGCTGGACTACTACACCGGCGCCGTCTTCGAGTGCTTCGACGCGACCGGCGAGATCGGTCGCTCCGTCTTCGGCGGCGGCCGCTACGACGACCTCATCGAGGAGTTCGGCGGCCAGCCCACCCCCGCCGTCGGCGTCGCCCCGGGGCACGCGCCCCTCGGCCTCCTGCTCGAACGCGCGGGCGTCGCCCCCGACGCGACGATCGAGACGGACTACTACGTGCTGCAGGTGGGCGACACCCGGCCGACGGCCGCCCGGATCGCCCGCGACCTCCGGGCGCGGGGACACGTCGTCGAGTCCGACGTCTCCGACCGCAGCTTCGGCGCGCAGCTCAACTACGCCGACTCGATCAACGCCGAGACGGTCGTCATCGTCGGCGAGCAGGACCTCGCGAACGACGAGGTGACGCTGAAGGACATGGCCTCCGGCGACCAGACGACCGCGCCCGTCGACGAGTTCCCGGGCGGGCTCGACCGGCCGACGTTCGACGACTTCGCGTAATGGCGACCCGCCGGGCGTACCGCGTCGCCTACGACGGCCGCCCCTTCTTCGGCTTCCAGCGCCAGCCGGACGTGCCGACCGTCGAGGACGCCCTGCTCGACGCGCTCCGGGCGCTCGACGTGTTCGGGCACGACGCGGACACTCCGCCCGGCTACGCCGCCGCCGGCCGCACCGACCGCGGCGTCTCGGCGGTCCGCCAGACCGTCGCCCTCGACGCGCCCGAGTGGCTCACGCCGCGGGCGTTCTCCAGCGAACTCCCGGCCGGCGTCCGCGTGTGGGCCGCCGCCGACGTGCCAGCCGACTTCCACGCGACCCACGACGCCGCCCGGCGGACGTACCGCTACCACCTCCACGCGCCCGGGGCCGACCGTGACCGCGCCCGCGACGCCGCCGCGGCGCTGTCCGGCGAGCACGACGTCCACAACCTCACCAGCGAGCCGCGCGGGCGGAAAACCCGACGCGACCTCTCGGTCTCGGTCGCCGCCGCCGGCGACGACTTCCTGACCCTCACCGTCGCCGCCGGCGGCTTCCCTCGCGAGTTCGTCCGGCGGGTCGCGACGGTCGTCCGCGGCGTCGCCGTCGGCGACACCGGCCTCGACCGGGTCGACGAGGTTCTCGGCGAGGAGCCGCTGTCGGGCGCCCGCGGCGTCGCGCCCGCCGCGCCCGACCCCCTCGTGCTCGCGGACGTGTCCTATCCGGGCGTCGTGTTCGAGCCCGATCCGGCGGCGGTCGAGTCGCTCCGGGACGTGTTCGCCGAGCGCCGCGTCGACGCGCTCGCCCGGGGCCGGGTGTTCGGCGACGTGCTCGACTCGATACCGGAGTGACCTCTCCTTACTCCCACTCCTCGGGCCACAGCCCGGCGGCCTTCATCCCCGGCTCGAAGTCGGCCTCGCGGAACGCCGCCTCCAGCTCGTAGGGGTCGAGCACCGGGACCTCGGTCCCCTCGTTCGCGAGTTCGCGGACCATGAGCGCCGCGAGGACGCCGTGCTCGCGGACGCAGCGGTCGTCGACCTTGTCGCGCGTGTCGGCGTGGGTGTGGCCCCACCCCCGCCCGCGCTCGCCGGAGTCCGAGTGCAGTTGGAGCGCCGCCGTCCCGCGCCGGACGAACGGCCACTGGTCGGAGAAGGGATGCGGCTCCTCGCGCACCTCGATCGGCTGGCGCGTCCGCTCGCCCACGCGCCGCGCGACCCGGGCGGTCGACTCGGAGGTGTGGGTCATCGCGACGAGGTCCCGGAACCGACCGGCTCCGTCGAGGTTCACGACGGCCTTCACCCCGTCCAGGTCCGTCGTCGCCGCGAGGTGCTCGGAACCGAGCAGCCCCGTCTCCTCGCAGCCGACGGCGGCGAACCGGACCCCGATGTCGAGGTCGGCGGCCGCGAGCACCCGCGCGGCCGCGAGCAGCGTCGCGACGCCGCAGCCGTTGTCCAGCGCGCCCTCCGCGATGTCGTGGCCGTCGTAGTGGGCGAGCACGAGCACCTCCTCGTCGGTCGCCGGGCCGGTGCGCGCGAGCACGTTCTGTGACTCGCTCGGAACCGTCTCGGCGTCGACCGACAGGTCGGCCTCCCCGCCCCCGCTCGCGTACTCGGTGAGCCACGCGCCCGTCTCCTTGCTCACGCCGACCGCCGGGATCGCGGCCTCCTCGCCGAAGGTGAGCGACCCCGTCGGCGGCAGCTGCCCGGGGACGTGGTTGACGAAGACGAACGCCTCCGCGCCCGCCTCCGCGGCGGCGCCGAACTTCTCCATCCGGTGGATGAACCGCGAGTCCCCGGGAGTCGTCGTCGAGGCGACGGCGATCCGTCCCTCCACGTCGACCTCGGCGATCTCCGCGGGCGTGCCGTACCCCACGTCGACGAGCTCGCCCGACGCCTCGCCCGCGGGGCTGTACGGCAGCGCGATGGCGTCGAACGCGCGATCGGCGGGCGCGGTGAGCCGCAACGTCGTGTCGCCGCGGCGCCACTCGGGCGCGTCGAACGGCTGTCTCCGGACGCGGTCGAGTCCGATCTCCTCGAACGCGTCGGCGACGACCTCCGCCGCGCGCGCCTCGCCCTCGCTCGCGCCCATTCGACCCCCCAGCGCCGTCAGCTCGGTGATGAACTCCCACGGCGCGGTGTCGGTCCAGGCGCGACCGACCGCCGCGGCGAGGGTGTCGTCGAGATCCATGCCGACGGGATCGGTCAGCGGCGGCAAAAACCCGCGGGTGCGCGTCCTCCGTGTCCGTCTGTCGAATCGCGCGAACTCCCGACCGCGTGCGAGATCGGCCATTTCATATCGCGTTATTTGATTCATGGAGCGTTCCCGGGTGGTTATCCCCGTCGGCGCCGACCCTCCGGTATGAACGTGCTGTCACCGGTGATCGGCTGATGCCGGTCGTTCCGGGGTTCCTCGAACGCCTCGCCTTCCGCGCGAACCTCGCGCCGTCGGCTATCCTCGACGTGCACGGCGCGGCCTCGCTGCACGCCGTCGCCCTCGCCGACGAGCTCGGCGTGCTCGCCGCCCTCGACGGGCCGCAGTCGGTGTCGAGCCTCGCGGCCGCGCTCGCGTGTGAGGAGGACGCGCTGCGCCGGTTGCTCGACGCGCTCGTCGCGGTCGGGTACGCCGACCGTTCGGGCGACGAGTACTGGCGGACGCGGACGACCGAGCGGTGGCTCACCGAGGGCGGCGACGCGAACCTCGCGCCGTTCGCGCGCTTCTGGGTCGAGGTCGTCCTCCCGTACTGGCGCGAGCACGCCGCACGCGCCGTCCGCGAGGGCGACCCCGGCGGGTCGCTGTACGAGTGGCTCGGCGACGACGAGGCGGCGTGGGCGACGACGCAGGCCGGCTTCCGCGCGGCGGCGTCGCTGCTGGTCGACCCGGTCGCCGACGCCCTCGGCGACGTGTCCGGCGCTCGCGTCCTCGACCTCGGCGGCGGCCACGGCGCCTACGCGGTCGAACTCGCGCGCCGCGGGGCGTCGGTGACGCTGGTCGACCGCCCGCCCGCGCTGGAGCCGGCGCGCGAGGCCGCCGCCGAGGCGGGCGTCGACGTGCGGTTCGTCGGCGGCGACTACCTCACCGACGACCTGTGGCGTCGACTCGTCGATCCGGATCTCGACTCGGACTTCGATCCCGACACCGGTCCCGACGGCGCCGACGACGCGGACGCGGGCTACGATCTCGTCCTCCTGTTCAACGTCCTCCACGGTCACTCCCCGGCGGAGGCGGCGACGCTGCTCGACCGCGCCGCGGCCGCCCTCGCGCACGGCGGGAAGCTCGCGATCCTCGACCAGTTCGGGCGCGGCGGGAGATCGTCGCTCGCCGATGTCGGCGTCGCGCTGATCGATCTCACGTACCTGATCACCCTCGGCGGCGGCACACTCGACGCCGACGCGGTGAACCGCCGGCTCGGCGACGCGGGGCTGTCCGCCGTCGAGACGAGGACCTTCCGACGGGCGCCCGGCGTCAAGTTACTCCGCGTCGAGGCACCGTATCCCGACCGGAACTGAGCCGCGAGAACCGGCCGACTCGTCGGCCGCGGCCGTCGGCTCTCTCGGTTCCGATCCGGTTTCGGTTCCAGTTCCGATCCGGTTGCGGTTCCGGTTCCGGTTCCGGCTCCCGAGTCCCGGCGGTACGCTCGTCGCGCCCGATGCCACGGCTAGTGCCGAGGACGTGGCCGTAGGCGGGCGATTCTGCCGGATCTGCTTGGCAAGACTTACCACCGCCCACGGGCGAGAACCGTGCATGAGTTCGGTTCCCGAGCGCTCGGAGATCGACGAGGAGTACAAGTGGAGCATCGACTCCATCTACGCGGACGACGAGGCGTGGGAGGAGGCGTACGCGGACGTCGAGGAGCGCCTCGACGACCTCCGCGCGTACGAGGGCCGCGCGACCGAGAGCGCGGCGACGCTTCGCGAACTGCTCGACACCTACGAGGCGGTGTTCCGCGAGGTGTCGAAGGTCACCTCCTACGCGCAGCTTCGCTCGAACGAGGACACCCGCGACCAGGGGTATCAGGCGATGTCCTCGAAGGCGCAGGCGCTGTCGGCGGAGGCGTCGAGCGCGTCCAGCTACCTCGAACCCGAGCTCCAGGAGCTCGACCGGAGCGACATCCGGGACATGATCGACGAGGAGCCCGCGCTCGCGGAGTACGAGCACTTCTTCGACGACGTGCTCCGGATGAAGCCGCACACGCGCTCGGCGGAGGTCGAGGAGCTGCTCGCGGACCTGAGCGAGGTCACCGGCGCCGCGAGCGAGGCGTACTCGATGCTGTCGAACGCGGACATGACGTTCCCGACCGTCGAGGACCCCGACGGCGACGAGGTCGAGATCTCCCAGGGCAACTTCACCACCCTCCTCCAGAAGCCGGACCGCGAGTTCCGACGACGCGTCCACGAGGAGTTCTACTCGGAGTGGGAGACCGTCCGCAACACCGTCGGCACGACGCTCGCCAAGAGCGTGAAGAAGGACGTGAAGATGGCCGAGGCCCGAAACTACGACACCGCCCGCGAGGCGGCGCTCGACGGGCCGAACGTCCCGGTCGAGGTGTACGACACGCTCGTCGACACCGTCCGCGACAACCTCGACTCGCTGGGTCGCCACGCCGACCTGAAGCGGCGCGCGCTCGACGTTGACACGCTGGAGATGTGGGACCTCTACATGTCGCTGACGGGCGACGAGGGCCCCGAGATCAGCTACGAGGAGGCGAAGGAACACGTGATCGAGGCGGTCGCGCCGCTCGGCGAGGAGTACCAACAGCGCATGGCCGAGGGGCTGGAGTCGCGCTGGGTCGACGTGTACGAGAACCGCGGGAAGCGCTCGGGCGCCTACTCGGCGGGCACGTACGACACCCAGCCGTTCATCATGATGAACTACCAGGACGACGTGTCCTCGATGTACACGCTGGCCCACGAACTGGGCCACTCCATGCACTCGGAGCTGGCGAAGGAGGCCCAGCCGTGGCAGTACGCCGACTACGAGATCTTCGTCGCCGAGGTCGCCTCCACCGTCAACGAGACGCTGCTGACGAGGCACCTGCTGGAGAACGCCGAGTCCGACGAGCTTCGGGTCCACGCGCTCGACCAGTACCTCGAACGCTTCCGCTCGACCCTCTTCCGTCAGACGATGTTCGCGGCGTTCGAGCAGGCGATCCACGAGCACGACGAGGCGGGCAAGCCGCTCACGCCCGACGTGTTCGACGAACTGTACGGCGACCTGAAGGCGGAGTTCTACGGTCACGTCGACGCGACCGTCGACGAGCACATCCGCCGCGAGTGGATGCGTATTCCTCATTTCTACTACAATTTCTACGTCTACCAGTACTCGACGGGCATCTCGGCGGCCGCGGCCATCGTCGACCGGATCGAGGACGAGGGCGAGGTCGCCGCCGAGGAGTACCGCGCGGCCCTGCGCGCCGGCGGCGCCGAGTACCCGATCGACGTGCTGGAGATCGCCGGCATCGACATGACCGAGTCCGACCCCATCGAGTCGGCCATCGGCGTGTACGACGACTACCTCGACGAGGCCGAGACGCTGCTGGACCTGTAAGGCGGCGCCGAAGTCGAGCCGCTGCCGGTGCCGTACCGCGATCGCGCCGCGATTCGGTCGCCGCGGCGCCGATCCCCGGCGGAGGCGAACGCTCCCGCCACCCAAAGCCCCTTTACGGGCGGTACCTAAGCACGGGCGAGAAATGTCTCGGAGTCCGTCCCTCCCCGACCGGCCCCGGCTCGATCTGGATCCCGACATGAACGAGGCCGAGCGGCTGGAGGCGCTTCGCAAACACTTCGAGCGGATCGTCCAGGTCAACGACGAGTTGGACGACCGCCTCGACGAGGCCCAGAGCCGCCGCGCGGACCTCCGCGAGGAGGTCGACGAGCTCAAGCGCCGCAACGAGGCGCTGAAGACCGCGTCGCTGTACATCGCGACCGTCGAGGAGCTCACCGAGGACGGCGCGGTGATCAAACAGCACGGCAACAACCAGGAGGTGCTCACCGACCTCTCGCCCCAGCTGGAGGACGAGTTGGAGGCGGGCGACCGCGTCGCCATCAACGACTCCTTCAGCGTCCAGACGGTGCTCGACGACGAGACCGACGCCCGCGCGCAGGCGATGGAGGTCGACGCCGACCCGGAGGTCACCTACGACGACATCGGCGGCATCGACGAGCAGGTCCGCGAGGTACGCGAGGCCGTCGAGGACCCCCTCATCAACGCCGACGCGTTCCGCGAGGTCGGCATCACGCCGCCCAGCGGCGTCCTCCTGCACGGCCCGCCCGGCACCGGGAAGACGATGCTCGCGAAGGCCGTCGCCAACGAGACCGACGCGACGTTCATCAAGATGGCCGGCTCGGAACTGGTTCGGAAGTTCATCGGCGAGGGCGCCCGCCTCGTGCGCGACCTGTTCGATCTGGCTGGCGAGCGCGAACCCGCCGTCATCTTCATCGACGAGATCGACGCCGTCGCCGCCAAGCGCACCGACTCGAAGACCTCCGGCGACGCCGAGGTCCAGCGCACGATGATGCAGCTCCTGAGCGAGATGGACGGCTTCGACGACCGCGGCGAGGTGCGGATCATCGCGGCGACGAACCGCTTCGACATGCTCGACGACGCGATCCTCCGCCCGGGCCGGTTCGACCGCCTCATCGAGGTCCCCAAGCCCGGCCCCGAGGGCCGCGAGCGCATCCTCGAGATCCACACGGCGGACATGGCCGTCGCCGACGACGTGGACTTCGCCGACCTCGCCGCGGACCTCGACGACTACTCCGGCGCCGACATCGCCGCGCTCACCACCGAGGCGGGGATGTTCGCCATCCGCGACGAGCGGACGACCGTCCGCCGCGCCGACTTCGAGGACGCCCGCGAGAAGATCGAGACGAGCAACGAGGGCCCGGTGTTCAACGACGGCGAGTTCGGTCGCTACCAGTACTGAATCGGGCTCCGATCCGCGGTTGCGTCTGGCGGTTTTCCTTCGTCACTCCGTGTTCGGTAGTGTCGCCGGTAGCGGGCTGAAGCGTTCGGTCGCTCGGGCCGCCGAGGCGTTCGGTCGTTCGCTTCGCTCACTCCCTCACGCCTCGCTATTTTCCGGGCGGTTCGCCCGCAAGCTCACCGCCGATTGCCGAAGGCGTTCGGTCGTTCGCTTCGCTCACTCCCTCACGCCTCGCTATCGACACCCACTTTTCCGAGCGTCCGCCACCCTCGACATGGACATCCACGTCGCCGACGGCGTCGGCCGGGGACCGACCGAGCTGGCCGCCTACGACGCCGCCCTCGCCGACGCCGGCGTCGGCGACTTCAACCTCGTCACCGTCTCGTCGGTCGTCCCCGCCGACGCCGAGGTGCGCGCCGTCGACACCGCGCCGGATCTCGGTCCCGCCGGCGACCGCCTCACCGTCGTGCAGGCGCACGCGGCCGCCTCCCCCGAGGACGCCCACGAGACCGAGACCGTCACCGCCTGCCTCGGGTGGGCGACCGGCCCCGGCCCGGGGCTGTTCTACGAGGCCGACGGCAGCGACGCCGACGCGGTCCGCGAGACGGTGGCGACCGGCCTCGACGCGGGTCGCGACCTGCGCGACTGGACGTTCGAGCGCGAGGAGACGCGTTGTGCGACCGTCGAGACCGACGACTCGGCGTACGTCGCCGCGGTCGTCGTCGCCGCCTACGGCGAGAGCGAGCCGATCGCCTGATCCCCTCGGCGTCGTTCCGTCACCGCCCGTGGGACGGTCGTAGCGCCGTGGGAGTGTATTCGTCCGACAGGTCGCCGACGCCTTTTTACGCGGACCGCGCATACCATCGCCGACCCTAATGAACGGCAACAACCCCTATGCGGGGGCCCCTGGCGTCGTCGAGGCGGGCCGTCCCGAGGAGGTCGACCTGACGGCCGACCAGAAGGACGCGCTCCGGCAGGCGGTCGCCACCATCGTCACGCGAACCGAATCGTATCTCCCCGACGGCTACGCCGTCGGCTCGGAACTCTCCTACGGCGCGAACGGGCCGCAGGCCACCGTCGCGGTCCAGCCGCCGATCGGTCACGCGGTCAGCGCGGGCTTCTCGCCGGACCTGGAGGACATCGAGGCCGGCCTCGACGACGAGGACCGCGAGGAGGTCGCCCGCGGGCTCGCCGCCAGCGCGGCCGTCCAGGTCATGTCCGCCGTCGGCGACGACCTCGAACCGACCGCGCGATAGTCGCACGCGCCGCCTCCGTTCTCCGGACCGCCAGCGGGAGTACCCGCCGGTCCGTGCGTTCATCGACCGGTCGAAAGTGGACCACCCGTATCTTCCGATCCAGTCTCCTGTCTAGCGATTTCTCTGTAGGATACGATATTTTCAAAACCACCCGACGAAACGGCGAACCGGAGGATCACCGCCCGCGGCGCCGCGCTCGGCGCGTCGCCCGCGCGGTCAGGCGTCGCGGCCGCCGACGGGCGGCTCGACGAACAGGCCGTAGCCGACGAGCAGCGCCGCGAACAGCGAGCCGAGTCCCGTCCCGACCGACACGGGCAGCGCCAACCGCGCGGCCGCGACCGTGCCGCCCAGCAGGAGGGCCGGCACGGCCGCGAGCAACAGGTCGTACTTCGACGGCGATACGAGGCCGGCGGGGCCGGCCCCGGAGGGAAGATCGTCGCTGGAAGGGTCTCGGACACTCATCGACTCTCACCGTCTTAGGGGTTCTCTATCGTCCGTAAAATCTGTTACGGATGAAATAATACGAGAATTATTTTCGTAGGTGACACGTGCGGTCCTTCGGGGTGTCAAGTGACCACGAAATCACGTCGATCGAGGGAATCGACGGCGTCGCGGACGACGAACGCTCGACGGGGACGGCGAGCGCGCGCTACTTCCCCCAGAACGGGTCCGTCTTCCGGCGCTTCTCCAGGTACGCCTTCAGCGCCTCGATCTCGTCGGCGCGGATCTCCGAGGCGAGCTCCTGTTCGAGGATCTTCGCGTGCTTCTCGGGCAGCTCGATCCACAGTTCGTCGCCCTCCTCGATCTGGCGGCCGACCGTCGGGCCGTCGATGGCGACGGAGACGCGCTCGCCCGCCTGCGCGGAGTCCACGTCGTCGCCCTGGTGTTGGATGCCCGAGAGGGTGCCGACGCGGTTCGGCTCGCTGCCCTCGAACTTCGCGACCGCCCGGTTGTTCTGGACCGTTCCCGAGAGGATCTCGACGCCGACGACGGCGGGGTCGTTCTGGCGGAAGGTGTGGTCCTGGAGGATGCGGAAGCGCGCGGGCTTGGTGATCTTGTCGAGCACCGTCTCCTGTTGGGCGCGCTCCAGCTCCTCGACGTACGCCTCGTACTCCTCGACGAGCTGGTAGATCACGTCGTCGTCGAACAGGCGCACGTCGGCGTGTTCGAGCGCCTCCTCGGCGTCCGGCAGCACGTCGACGTTGAACCCGAGGATCACCTTGTGGGTGTCCTCCTTGGCGGTCTGGGCGACGGTCACGTCCCGCGGGGCGATGTCGCCGACCTCCGCGCGGAGGATCGGGATCTCGGCCTCCTCCAGGGCGTTCGCCATCGCCTCCAGGCTCCCGAGCGTGTCGGCCTTGACGACGACGCCGTCCTCGGCGGTGTCGACCTCGATCCTCGCGAGCTCCTCGCGGACCTCCCGCTTGACCGCCTCCAGCGCCGCCTCGTCGTCGCCGCGGACGACGCGGACGGGCGCGCCCGACATCGCCTCGTCCAGGTCGGGCGCGGCGATCTTGACACCCGCGGCCGCGCGGACCTCCTCGACGCGCTCGAACTGCTTCTCGGCGCGGATCTCGGCGTTGGGACGCGGCTGCAACAGCGCGCGCACCTCCGTCACGATCGGCTCGTCGCGGCCGCCGACGACGACCGTGTCGCCCTCGCGGACGACGCCGTCGTACAGGACCACGTCCAGCGTCGCGCCGAACCCCTGCTCGTCTTTCACCTCCAGCACCGTCCCGACGCCGGGGCCGGCGACGTCGACGGACATCTCCTCCTTCATGTACCGCTGGGACAGGCCCATGAGGACGGTGAGCAGGTCGGGGATCCCCTCGCCGGTCATCGCCGAGAGGGGGACGACCCCGATGTTGGACTGGAAGTCCTGTACGCGCCAGTAGAAGTCCGCCGAGAAGCCCTTGCCCGAGAGGTCGCCGATGAGCTCGTAGAGGTTCTCGTTCAGGCGGGAGCTCGCGCGATCGGACTGCGTCTCCAGCGACTGCTGGATGGGCTGGCCCTCCTGCGGGTTCCAGCCGGGCGTCGTGTCGACCTTGTTGGCGGCGACGACGAACGGCGTGCCGGTGCGTTTGAGGATGTCGATCGCCTCCTCGGTCTGCGGCTGGAAGCCGTCGTTCACGTCGACGACCAGCACCGCGATGTCGGCTAGGGCGCCGCCGCGCGAGCGCAGCGTCGAGAAGGAGTGGTGGCCGGGCGTGTCGATGAACAGCAGGCCGGGCAGGTCGAAGTCGGTCGGGTCGACGAGCGCGCCGGCCATCTCCGAGATGGTCGACAGCGGAACGGCGGTCGCGCCGATGTGCTGGGTGATCGCGCCCGCCTCGCCCTCCTGGACGGCGGAGCCGCGGATGCGGTCGAGCAGCGTCGTCTTCCCGTGGTCGACGTGGCCGAGCACCGCGACGATGGGGGTGCGCAGCGAGCCGGCGTCGAACGTCTCCTCGGTGTCGGGGTCGGAATTCGTGTCTGACATGGGTGAGATCCTCCCTGCGGCGAAGAACGGGTCTTGTCTGTACTGGACGGTCGCGTGAAGTAAGGGCTTCGACTCCGTCTACGGCGCGCCCGCGACGGCGACATCGAGTGCTCCGATTCCCGCCGCAGTCTGCGGGTTTCTCTCGGCGGACGCCGTCCGTCGGTGCGGCGTGTCCGCCCCGCGTCCGACGCCAGCGTGGCGTTTATGCCCGTCGCGTCAGTGAGCGCAGGTATGGCAGATATCCTCGCCGAGAACCTCTCGGGGAAGGCCGTCATGGGCTCGGACGGCACCGAGCTGGGCATGCTGTACAACATCACGATGGACCTGAAGACGGGGTCGCTGTCGGACCTCCTCGTCACGCCGAACGAGGAGCTCTCGCCGGCGCAGGTGCCGTTCGACCGCGACGAGTCCGGGCGCTTCCACGTCCCGGTCGCGGACGTGCAGGCCGTGAAGGACTACATCGTCGTCCGCACGTAATGGAAGTCCTCGATTCGTCCGCGTTCATCCACGGCTACGACGGCGACGACGAGACCGCCTCGATCCCCGCGGTGCAGGCCGAGCTCACCGGCGAGACCGCTCTCCGGTTCGACGCCGAGGAGGGCGCCGGGATGCACATCCACGTCCCCGGCGAGGGGGCCATCGGGCGCGTCCGCAGCGCCGCCGAGGAGACCGGCGACCTCACGGAGCTGTCAGACACGGACCTGCGCCTGCTGGCGGCGGCGTTCGAGCTCGACGCGACGCTCGTCACCGACGACTACGCCATGCAGAACGTCGCCGAGCGCATGGACGTTCGCGTCCGCGTCATCGCCCGCGAGGGCATCTCGGAGGAGCGCGACTGGCAGTTCCAGTGTACCGGCTGCGGGCGCACGTTCGACGAGAACCGCGATCGCTGTCCGATCTGCGGGAGCGACCTCTCCCGGAAGAACCCGGCGTAGCCTCGGCTCCCGGTCGCTTCCGGATCGACCTCAGATCCCGATCGCCTCCACGTACTGGATCGCGAACTGCACGGCGTTGTACGCGCCGTGTACGAAGATCGGGACGACGATGGTGTCGGTGTACTCGTACAGCGCGCCCAACCCGATCGCGAGGGTCGCCGCGACGGCGACGTAGACGAGCTTCTCGGCCGGCGTCCCCGCCCCGGCGACGTAGTGGAGCAGCCCGAACAGCAGCGACGCGCCCGCGATGGCGCCCGCCGGGCCGAGCGCGCGCCGCAGCTCCCCCTGCACGACGCCCCGAAAGAGCAGTTCCTCGCCGACGGCGACCGTGAGAAACGACAGGGGGATCATCGCGAGGAAGTACGCCGGCGGGTTGGTGAGCGCCTCGTTCGTGCTCGGGGACAGTCCCGCGGCGGCGAACGCCAGGAGGATCCCGTAGCCGGCGACGATGAGCCCGACCGCGCCGGCGACGGCGACGGCGGCGTCGCGGGGCGTCGGCCGCCGGACGCGAAGCACGTCGAGGTCGCCGGCGTACAGCAGGAACAACAGCGCCGCGGCCGCGAAGCCGGCGGCGTTGCCGACGGTGGTGAACACGGCCGTCGCCGCCGAGTCGGCGCCGAACCCGAGCGTCAGGGCCGCCCACTCGAACGCCGGCACCACGGCGCCGGCGGCGATGACGCCCGCGAACACCGCGAGCAACGCCTGACCGCCCCGGATCGCGACCGCACGGGCCTCGATCGTCCCCCCGGGCGGGCCGAGGTCGACGTTCACGTCACTCCACCTCCAGGCGCCGCTTCTCCGTGACGGCGTCGGCCTCGGGGAACTCCCCGCCGCCGAGCAGCCCCCGCGCGGCGTTCTTCCCCCACTCGACGGCGGGCTGGGTGAACGTCGAGACGCCCGCGAGTTCGCCGTACAGCACGCACGCGGCCTCCATCGCGTACAGGAGTTCGCCGAGCCCGCGTGCGTCGACGCGGTCGATCTCGATACGGACGTTCTCGCGGCCGGCGGCCGCGAGGCTCGCCTCGGTCGCGCGGAACTCCGCGTCCAGCAGCTCCCCGAGGGACGACCCGCCGAGGTACGACAGCCCCTCCAGATCGGTCTCGGGGATGTCCACGTCGTCCGCCTCGCGCGGTCGCACGAGCGTGATGAGCTTGTCCGCCGGACCCGCACGGTACAACTGGAGCTGGCTGTGCTGGTCGGTCGCGCCGAGCGCCCGCGCGGGCGTCTGTCCGCGCCCGTCCTTCCCGAGCGACTCGGCCCACAGCTGGGCGAACCACTCGGCGAACCGCTCCAGCGACTCGGCGTACGGCATCACGGCGTTCGTCGCCGCGCCGCGCTCGGCCAGCGCGTACGTCGTCGCGCCGTAGGCGTACGCGGGCGACTCGAACAGCGACCCGGCGAGGCGCTCGGCCTCGTCGGCGGCGCCCGCGAGCAGGGCGTCGAGGTCGACGCCGGCGATCTCGGCGGCGAACAGCCCGACCGTCGACAGCGCCGAGAACCGCCCCGGGACGCCCTCGGGAACCTTCAGGGCGGGGAGGTCGTGCCGGTCGGCCATCGACCGGAGGTTGCCCGCCTCGCCGGTGGTGACGACCGTCCGATCGGTCCAGTCGACGCCGGCCGACTCCATCGCCTCGCGGACGACGAGGAAGTTCGAGAGCGTCTCGGCGGTCGTCCCCGACCGGGAGACGACGTTGACGACGGTCCCGGAGAGGTCCACGTCGTCGAGGATCGCCCGAACCCACGCGGGGTCGACGTTGTCGAGGTAGCGGCAGTCGACGCCCGACCCCAGCGCGTCGGTGAGCGTCGCCGCCCCGAGCGCGCTCCCGCCGATGCCGACGGTGAGGAGGTGGTCCGGGTCGAAGCCGTCGGCGGCCCGCCGGACCGCGTCGGGGTCGCACGTCTCGGGGAGGTTCAACGCGGCGTAGCCGTGCTCGGCCTCGGCGCGTCCGCGCTCGATCCGGTCGTGGGCGTCGGCGACGCGCTCGTCGAGCGCGTCGAGGTCGCCGCGCGTGAGCCCGAGATCGCCGTCGAGGGCGTTGCCGATGTCGACGTTCATGCGGGAACCGCCGTGCGCCGCCGGCAAAACCCTGCCGTCCACGTGCGAGCGCTCGCCGGGCCCGCCCGTCGGCGGCGGTCGACGGACAGCGAACGTCGAACGGCGATCCGTGAACGACGGACGGCGGACGGGGGGCTTAACCCCGGCGCGGTCCAACGACGGGCGATGACCGACGCCGACGCCGGCTATCGGGGGGTGTTCGGGGCGTTCCCGTACGCGTTCCGCGCGACCGACTCGCTGATCTGCAAGTCGTACGTCGCCCTCGGCGGACTCGCCGCCCTGTTGCTCACGGTCCTGTTCGGGCTGGCGCTCGTGGTGCTGTTCGGCGTGACCGCCGAGGCGCGGTTCTCCGTCGTCCGCGCGTTCTACGTGCTGGTCGGGCTCGGCGCCGTCGGCCCGACCATCGCGCCCGTGCTCCTCGTCGCCCGCTCGCGGCGCCGCGGGGAGGGACGTGCGGCCGGCTACGACGCCGGTCTCGCGCTCGCGGGCTACGCCTTCCTCGCCTCGCTGTACGCGGGCGCGGCCGTCGGCGCCGAAATCACGCCCCTCCCGCCGTCGCTGGGGCTGGCGTTTCCCGCCGTCGGCTGTCTGTTGATCGCCGCCGCGCACTACCTCCGACGATAGCCGGTTCGACCGGTTCTACTCCCCGTCGCCGCCGTATCCGCGGAGCGACACGGGCAAAAGTCTCGGCCGCCTACCCCGCTTCATGACCGATCGCGACCCCGAATCCGACGGATCCGAGTTGGACGCCGTCCGCGACGCGCTGGCGGCCGCCGCCGGCGACGCCGGCCCCGCCGACACCGACGACGGCGAGAAGGACGGCACGTTCCTCGTCACCCACGCCGACGACGGCTCGGCCGTGCTCCGCGACGTCGCCTCCGGCCAGGTACACACGCTCTCGTCGAATCCCGGCGTCGCCGAGGGCGAGGCCGTCGAGGGCGTCGTCGCCCCCGACCCGCCGATGAACGTCTCCTGGCAGCTCGTCGAGGTCGAGGAGCGCCGCCACATCCCTGTCGAGGAGAGCGAGGAGCCGCCGACCCAGCACTCGCTCGATCTCGCGGCCGACCAGCCCGTCGGCGACCTCACGCGAACCGAGCGCGCGGGCACCGGCGAGATCCACGTCATCTCCGTCCCCGAGGACGACACCGACCGGGCCGTCGCCGACGTGCGCGACGACGCCGACGCCAGCCGAACCCGCGCGGCCCGCCTCGGCGTGAACCGCGTGGAGATCCGGTCGGCCCCCGGCGTCGTCGTCGTGCGCTACATGCCCTAACGCCTCGAGATCGACACTTCTCGGCCCGTTCGGATCGATATCCTCCCCGGACCGTTCCCTCGCCGCATCAGCCGATAAATCTCATACCGCGATATTCAATGTCGGCTCGGGCGGATCAGCCGTCCGGCCGTATCCGCCGGTGCGGGCGTCGCTGGCGGGATAAATCGGTAGTTTGGCTCCGGATCCGCTCCCGGCTCGCTCTCAGGCTCTGCGCGCGCCGCTCACTCGGTCGGCCCGGCGGCCGACTGCACGCGCCAGCCGCCCTCCACGTCGCCGGCGCGCTCGACCAACTCGACGACCGTCCCGTCGCCGACGCGGGTCCCGTCCTCGACGGCCTCCACGCGGAAGGTGAGATCCAGCGAGTCGCCGCAGCAGCCGATATCGACGAACTCCTCGCGCTCGTCGCCGACGCGCGGCTCGTCGAGCATCCGCCGGAGGTAGTTGCGGTAGCGGTCCGTCCGGATCTGGTCGCGGCCCCACTCGCTCAGGCCGTCCGGGAACGAGAGCACCACGCGCGCCGCGTCGTCGCTCATACCCGCGGATACGGGCCGTCGGTACATCGACCTGTCGCCGGCGTGCCCGCGCGGCGTCGGACCGGAGCCCCCGCAGCCGAACTCCGGGGTCGTCCGGCGAACGCCGGATTCGATATCGCGTAATTCACTGTATGGCGTGGGTTCGCTGTCCGGCGTGTTCACCGCCGAGGGGAATCCGACCGGCGAGGATCGCGGGGGAGGCACACCCCCGGATCGCGCGGGTTCGGCACCGTGAACGGCGGATCCCGCTGAAACGGCGGTAGCCGTGAAGAAGAAGGCTTATTCGGGGCGCGGGGGGACCGGAACCCATGGCTCGATTCGAGGTACCGGAGGTCGATTACACCCGGTACTCCAACCGGCAACTCGCCGCGATCCCGCTCGTGGTGTTGACCGTGGCCCTCCTCGTCATCGGCGGCGCGTACGCGACGACGGGCGCGCCGGTCGACCCCGGGCTCGACTTCACCGGCGGGACGGAACTCCGGGTCGCCGTCGACGCTCCGAGCGACGCACAGGCACGCGAGGACATCCGTGCGGCGTTCACCGCGACGCCCGACAGCATCCAGCGGGTCGGAACCAGCGACGTGTACATCGTCACCTTCCAGACCGAGGGAACTGAGACCGCACAGAACGAGTTCACTCGACAGCTCGAATCCGAGGCCGGCGAGGCCGGCTTCGACGTGCGCTCGATCGAGGGTGTCGGGGCAGCGTTCGGGTCGGAGACCCAACAGCGCGCGCTGATCGGCGTCGTCGCCGCGTTCGCCGGGATGGCCGCGCTCGTGTTCGCGCTGTTCCGGACGTTCGTCCCCAGCATCGCCGTCGTGATCTCGGCGTTCTCGGACATCGTCATCCCGGTCGCGCTGATGAACGCCCTCGGGATCGAACTCACCCTCGGGACGGTCGCGGCGCTGTTGATGCTCATCGGGTACTCCGTCGACTCCGACATCCTGTTGAACAACAGCGTGCTCCGGCGCTCGGGCGACTTCTACGAGTCGACCTACCGGGCGATGCGCACCGGCGTCACGATGACGCTCACCTCGATCGCGGCGATGGCCGTGATGGCGATCGTCGCGTCGTTCTTCGGCATCGGGCTGCTCGCGAGCATCGGGACTATCCTCGTGTTCGGGCTCGTCGCCGACCTGATGAACACGTACCTGCTGAACGTGTCGCTGCTTCGCTGGTACAAGTACGAGGGGGTGGCACGATGAGCGCCTGGGAGACGGCCAAGGACAACTGGCGGGTCGTCCTGCTGGTGTTCATGCTCGTGCTCTCGTCGCTGTTCCTGTTCGCGCCGGCGTTCGAGCCGTCCGGGAACCAGGGGCCGGCCGCTCAAGAGAGCGCAACGAACCTCCAGTACGGGCTTGAGCTGTCGGGCGGGTCGCGGATCCGCGCGCCCCTCGTCGGCGTCACCGCCGAGGAGGTGCAGTTCGGAGGCGACGACACCGCCGAGGTCGAACGCGAGGTCGCCGCGGAGCTGGAAACCGGCGACAGCTCCGACGTGATCGCGCGGTTCTCGACGAACACCAGCGGCACCGTCGAGCTCGTCAGCGAGAACGCGACGCAGGCGGACCTCCGGAGCGCGCTCGATGCGGCCGGCTACGAGTACGAGACCGTCCGCGACGGCGTCACCGACGAGACCCGCCAGCAGACGATCGAGGTCCTCGAATCGAAGATCAACGCCGCCGGCCTCTCCGGGGGGACGGTCCGGACGATCGGCGACGGCGACTTCGTGCTCATCGAGGTCCCCAACGACGACCTGAGCGAGGTTCGCGACCTGGTGAACTCCCGCGGGACGGTCCAGATCGCGGCGTACCATGAGGTCGAACGGAACAACACGACCGAGTACGTGAACACGACCGTCATCCGGCAGGAGGACTTCCAGACGGTCGGCACCGCTCAACAGGGCGAGCAGGGTCCCGGGCCGCACGTCCCCGTGTCGGTTCAGCAAAGCGAGGCCGAGCGCGTCCAGGATCAGTTCGTCGAGACGGGCGTCGCCGGACAGGGCGGCACCGAGTGCACCTACAGCGACGACCCACAGTCGACCGAGCCGTGTATCCTGATCATCCGCGACGGGAGCGTCGTCTCCTCGTTCGGGATGGACCCCTCGCTCGCGCAGTCGATGCGCAACGGCGAGTGGGCTCAGGACCCGCAGTTCATCCTCGTCACCGGCTCGTTCGAGCGCGCCCAGCAGGTCTCGGTCGACCTCCGCGCCGGCGCGCTCCCGGCCGGACTCGCGCTCGACGAGGGGACCGCGACCGCCATCAGCGCCGCACAGGGTGAGGACTTCAAGCGCGACTCGCTGATAATCGGGCTGCTCGCGGTGTTCACGGTCGCCGGCGTGGTGTTCTTCCGCTACGGCGACCCGAAGGTCGCCGCGCCGATGGTCGTCACCGCGTTCTCCGAGGTGGTCGTCCTCCTCGGGTTCGCGGCGTTCATCCAGTACCCGCTCGATCTGTCGGTCATCGCCGGGTTCATCGCCGTCATCGGAACGGGGGTGGACGACCTCGTGATCATCGCCGACGAGGTGATGGCCGAGGGCGACGTGAACTCCCGGCGCGTGTTCCGGTCGCGCTTCCGGAAGGCGTTCTGGGTGGTCGGCGCCGCCGCGGCGACGACGATCGTCGCGATGTCGCCGCTGGCCTCGCCGTGGCTCTCGCTTGGCGACCTCCAGGGCTTCGCCATCTTCACGATCCTCGGCGTGCTCGTCGGCGTACTCATCACCCGTCCGGCGTACGGGGACATCCTCCGCGCGCTGCTGACCGACCGCTGAACCCGTCCCGGGCCGCCCCGACCTGACCAGCCCCGACGCGGCGAACGTTTTTCTCCCGTTCGTGTGACTCGGCGCGTATGCCCTCCGAGTCAGCCGACCGGCCTGAGTCCGCGGACCCTCCCGAGGACGGCGAGCGTTTCGAGGACGACGGGGAACCGCTCACCGAGGCCGACGTCGAGCGGATCGTCCGCCGCGTCGTCCGCGAGGAACTCGACGATCGCGACGACCGCTCCGGGTCCGTGTGGACGGTCCTCGCGGGAGTGATCGCCGGCCTGTTCGTGCTGATCCCGCTGTCGGGGGTCGTCCTCGGGACGCTGGCCGACGTGGGGGTTCCGATCCCGTTGCTCGCGATCGCGGCGCTGCTCGCCGCGGCCGCGCTCGTCGCCTACGGCTGGCGACTGCCGCCGTTTCGGTGACTCCGCTCCCTGCTCTCCGAACGACGGTCCAGCCCCGGCGAGAGTTTATAAATATACACAGTGTACTGTGTGCGCATGGGGACGAAAACGATCTCCCTCGACGACGAGGCGTACGAGCGGCTGAGAGCCCACAAGCGAGAGGGCGAGAGCTTCAGCACCGTCGTCAAGCGACTCGCCGGCGAACGATCGTGGCGAGAGGTCGCCGGGATCTGGGAGGGCGAGGCGGACGAACTCGAAGCGGCGATCGAGGAAGGGCGTGAACGATCCCGCGAGCGACGTGATCGGATCGCCGACGACCTGACGGAATGATTCAGGACACGAGCTTTCTGATCGACGTACTGAACGGGGATACTGACGCGCTGGATGCCCTCGATCTCCTCGAACGGGAGAACCGCCCCGAGAAGATCGCCTCGATCACTTCGCTGGAACTGTACGAAGGGATCCACCGTTCCGACAGACCCGAGGACGAAAAACGGGAGGTGCTTCGCGTGCTCGATTCCAAACACGTGATCCCGGCCGACCACGGCGTGATGAAGCGGGCTGGGGAACTGGGCGGTACGCTCATCGCTAACGGCGACCAGATAGATCGGGAGGACTGCATCATCGCGGCGACCGCGATCCGAGAGAACGAGCCGGTTCTGACCCGAAACGTATCCCATTTCGAGCGAATTCCGAATCTCGATGCAGAAACGTACTGAGGCGACAGTACTTCCGGTGATGGGTCTAGGTTAGAACTCACCGAGCGCCGACTGCTCGTTCGCCGCGAGCACGTCGTCGCAGGTGCTCCACGACGTGCGGGCGCACTCCGGCAGGTCGCCCTCGCGGGCGACGAACTCCCGCAGGAACTCGCGGGTGTTCGGGTCCGAGGGGTAGCCGCTGCCGATCCCGTCGTAGCCGCGGTCGCGGTAGGCGGCGTCCAACTCGGCGACGACCCGGTCGCGCTCCACCTTCGCGACGACGCTCGCGGCGGCGACGACGGGGTACGACTCGTCGGCGCCGTGTTCGGCCGTCACGTCGACGGCGAGGCCCGTGGCCCCGCCGGCGGTCGTGCCCGTGCCGCCTCCGCCGGCGGCGACCGCCTCGGCGACGCGGTCGGCGAACCGCGACTCGCTCACGTCGCCGGCGTCGACGACCGCGCGGTCGCCGTCGCGTGCGACCGCGGCGAGCGCCTCCGCCTGTCCGGCGACGGTGAGCGTGTTCATGTCCGTCTCGGGGTCGTCGATGCGGTCGACCGTGACGCGGGCGACCCCGACGGCGACGCGGTCGTCGTCGCGGAGGGCGGCGTCCAGTTCCTCGCGTCGCGCCGGGGGGAGGCGCTTGGAGTCGTCCACGTCGTCGGGGATCGCCGCGGGGTCGGCGCGAACCGCCGCGGCGACCATCGGCCCCAGGACGGGCCCTTTCCCCGCCTCGTCTGCGCCGAGCATGGCTCACGGTCCGCGAGCGACGGCAAAAGCGTGCGGTTCGCGGTCGGGGCGGTCGGCAGGCTACTGCTCGTCTCCGTTCCCGTCGTCGCTGTCGTCGTCGCCGCCGGTTTCGCCGCCGTCGCCGTCGGCGCGACCGTCCTTCAGGAAGAACCCGGAGTGCTCGAACGGCTCGTCGCGCCCCTCGACCGCGAGCACGTCCAGCGCCGTCACCTCGCTGTCGACCCCGAGCAGCCCCGCGAGGCTCGGTTCGGTCCGCCCCTCGTCGCCGCTGATCAGCTCCTTGATGTAGAGGCCCCCGGCGCCGTGGACCTCGACCGTCGCGTGGCGCGGGTCCTCCAGCTCGCCCGTGACCTCGTGGGCGACGCGGGTCCGCGTCTTCGCGGCGCGCCGGTGGTCGACCCGGTTCGGCGTGTACTGCTCGATTGTCGCGCCGTCGAGGTCCGCGAGCGCGTCCGCGAGGTCGTCGGCGCTCAGGTCGGCGCCGAACTCCACCTGCGCGCGGTAGCGCTTGGTGGCGTTCAGCTCCTTCACGCGCTCGACCATCGTGTGCTCACACAGGCGCAGGCCCTCGACCTCGACTTTCCCCTCGGCGAAGGCGTTGATGTCCGCCTCCAGTCGCTCGGCGTCGACGGCGCGGCGGCGGGGCTCGTCGACCTCGATCACGAACGGGCGGCCGGTGCCGAGCATCAGCGCGTCCACGTCCTCGCGGCCCGCGCCGTGGAAGGTGGAGTCGACGCCCTCCATCACGTCCTCGACGACGGGCGCGGTGAGCTGCTCGACGCTCTCGGGGTACAGGTAGCCCGAGCCGTCGCAGGTGTCGCACGGCTCGCGTCCCTGCCGGCCGGAGCCGCGGCAGTCCGAGCAGGGCCACTCCGTCTGGGGGATGTCGCGCTCCAGCTTCCGGTAGCGGCCGTACACGTGCGCGGAGTTGACCGTCGCCTCGACGCGGTCGGCGTCCACGTCGAGCAGGAACTGGACGTGCGGGCGCTCGAAGTCGACCTCGGCCCCGGTGACCTGCCCGACGCGCTTGCCGACCTCGCGGTTGAGCTCCTTGCGGAGCGGCTCGCCCGCGTCGGGGTCCATCCCGGCGTCCTCCCGGAGCAGGCGGTCGTTCTCCTCCGCGAGCGGCGGGACGCGCGTGCCGACCTGGTAGGTGGAGAACTCGTAGTCGGCGACCGCGTCGGCGGCGCGCTCGGCGAGCTCGTCGACGCGCTCGAAGACGCCCTCGCACACCCAGCAGTCGCCCGCGGCGCCGGGTTGGAAATCGTCGTCGTCCGCGAGCGCCACGGCGACACGGAGCCCGCGGCCGCGCTCGTGGTTGCCGAGCCCGAACGAGTGCTCGGCGAAGGGGCGGCCGAGGCAGTGGTCACAGAGCGGTCCCGTCGCCAGGAGGGCGCGGGCGGTGTCGAGCACGTCGGGGGCGGGGGTCGCGTCCGTCCCATCCGTGTCGCCGCCGGCGGGTTCGTCCGTGTCGGCGTCGGCGTCGACGGCTTCGTCCGCGTCCGCGTCGGCGACGGACGCGTCCGCGGGAGCGTCGGAGTCGGTCATACCGGCCTTCGTCGCGGCGGGCGGTAGGCCCTTTCGGTCGCAGGCGACGACCCCGCCGCTACTCGCCGCTACTCGCCGGCGACGGCGGCGCCGTCGGCGCTATCGGGCGGGACCGACCGGACGGCCGTCACCGACACGTCGTTCACGCCGAACGTCTCGGCGAGCGCGTCGGCGACGGCCTCGCGGTCCTCGCCCGCGTCGCTCGCGAGCGCGACCGTGGCGTCGGCCTCGACCGTGAGGTCGTTGAGGCCGGGCTGGAGGCCGCGGATGTCGAGCGACTCGACGGCGCCGACGGCGTCGGCGCGGGCGAGCTTCGTTTCGGCACCCTCGGCGAGGTCGCCGGGTGCGGCTCTGGACACTGCGATGGTCATGCTGGCGTCGGCCAGTCGATGTCGGTGGACCGACATAGACTCCCTGCGCGGCTCGAACGCGACTGCGGGCCTTCCCGGGGAGCGGGTCGGCCGCGCGAGCCGGCTGACGGAGTCACGGGATCGTGAACGGTAGGTGGAAAACGGCGTCCGCCTCCGCTCGGGTCGACCCCGAGACACGTCGCCGGATCACGCGGCGATGGAGACGGACGGTCCGTACGCGGAGGCGATATTCCCCGCGGCCGCACCCACGCCGGTCCCGGTCGCGTTCGCCTTCGGCGCGGCGAACGCGGCACGGACGGCGGCGGGAGCGGCGGGGGCGCCGGCGACCGACCACCCGTCCCCGTCGCTACCGAGCGGCGAGCGGGGTGTGAGGGCGGTGTGGTCGGTCATCGGGAGCCTCCGTGGTTCGTCGTATCTTCGCCGATGTGGGCGCAATTCTTAATTCTTCCTGATCAATGACACGCGTTGGCAAGGTCCGTCGGGGACCGCGATTCCGGCGGAACGTTTATGATTAACACTCCGTTGAAGGTAATCGGAATGCCGGCACGTACGCAGCGAGGGTTCGAGCGTTTTCGAACCCGGTCGCCCACCCCAACCCTCGGGGGTACAACACGGTCGAACACGGCTGCTTTGATCCCGGAGACGGGTGTGACGCGAGCGATTCAGTGACGACTACGAAGCGGGAACGCGAACGCGAGCGCTCGGCGGAACGCGACCTCGACACGATCGATCCCGACGAGGTGGACGAGGAGGAGCTCGTTCGCACGGACGACGGCGAGCTGATGCACGAGCCGACGGGACTGATCGTCGAGGAGGACACCGTCGACCGCGGCCCCGAGTGGCGGGCGTTCAACGCCGCCGAGCGCGACCGCAAGAGCCGCGTCGGCTCGCCGATGACCCGGACGATACACGACAAGGGCCTCACCACCAGCATCGACTGGCGCAACCGCGACGCGAGCGGTCGCCAGCTGTCGGCGGAGAAGCGCTCGCGGATGGAGCGACTCCGCACGTGGCAGGAGCGTATCCGCACGCAGGACGCCGGCGAGCGCAACCTCCAGTTCGCGCTCTCGGAGGTCGAGCGGATGTCCTCCGCGCAGGGCGTCCCGAAGTCGGTCCGGGAGATCGCCTCGATGATCTACCGCCGCGCGCTGCAGGAGGACCTCATCCGCGGGCGGTCGATCGAGGCGATGGCGACGGCGAGCCTCTATGCCGCCTGTCGCCAGGAGGGGATCCCCCGCTCGCTCGACAACTTCGTCGGCGTCGCGCGCGTCGAACGGCGCGAGATCGCGAGGGCCTACCGGTACATCTCCGGGGAACTCCGCCTCGCGCTGAAGCCGGTGGACCCCGCCGAGCACGTCCCGCGGTTCTGCTCGGAGCTGGGGCTGCCGGAGGAGGTGAAGCGCCGCGCCACGCGCATCGTCGACGAGACGACCGTGCAGGGACTGCACGCCGGGAAGTCGCCGACGGGCTTCGCCGCGGCGGCGATCTACCTCGCGTCGATGCTGTCGGACGAGAAGCGAACCCAGTCGGAGGTCGCGGACGTGGCCGACGTGACCGTCGTCACGGTCAGAAACCGGTACAAGGAGCAGATGAACGCCGTCGACCTCGGCGCGCTCTGACCTCGGGGTTTCAACCCTGATTCCCGGGCGGATCCGCTTTTCACACCGTGGCGTGTCGACTCGGGAGACACGAATGGTACTCGACGCGCAGTACGAAACGCTCGCGTCCGGCGGCTCGACGGACAGGCGACTCGCGGTGATCCGTCGCGACGGCGGGACGCCGCTCGATTCGATGCTCGGACGACTGTTCGAGGACCAGCCGGTATCGATCGCCACGAGCGACGGGAGCGGGCCGGCGGGAGCGACCGGCGAGGACGACGTGGCGGTGCTGGTCGAGGACGGCGAGGTGGTGGCGACCTCGCCGCTCGCGGCGCTGGAGCGGGCGATCCTCTTGGTGAACTCCGACCTCTACACGACGGGGACCATCGGTCTGGCCGACGCCGACCTCCCCGCGGTGTTGACCGGCCTGGCGGACGTGCCGTTTCGCCTCCGCGGCTACCCGCTGGCGCACAAGGAGAAGCTCCTGCTCATCGCCATCAGCAGACAGATCGAGCTACGGGCTCGTCGCGCCGACGGCGGGGAACTCCACTCGTCGTTCCAGCGGCTCTCCCGCATCGACGACGAGGTGGGAACCCGGCGCACCTACGAGCGGCTCGCAGACTCGGGCGTGGACGTGCACGTCTACGGCGAACCGGACTGGGATCCCGAGACCGAACTCGACGTGACGGCCCACGGCGGCTACGGCGACGGCTACAGCGACTCGTGGTTCGTGGTGTTCGACCCGCCCGCCGAGGCGACGGGGGCGCACTCGTCGCCGGCCGGCCTGCTCGCGCTGGAGGACGACCCCCGGATCTGGCGCGGGATCTGGACGTATCGGCCCGACGCCGTCGCCGAGCTCGCGGCCACCATCCGCCGGGAGCTGTAGCCGCCCGGCCGAACCCACCGTTTCGAACCGAAACGCTTTCCGAGCGGTTCGCCAACCGCGTGCCAATGACCGACGCAGACGCGGACGGGCTCGTCGTCCGGGGCGGGACCGTGCACACGCAGACCGACCGGGGAACGATCGAGGGCGATGTCCTCGTCGTCGACGGCGAGATCGCGGCCGTCGGCGACGTGGAGGCGCCGGCCGGGGCGACCGAGATCGACGCGACGGGGCTGGAGGTCACGCCCGGACTGATCGACGCCCACAGCCACGCGGGAATGGCCGAGTGGGGCGAACCGGAGGACGGCGACTTCAACGAGGGGACGAGCGCGACGACGCCGCACGTCAACGCGCTCGACGGCTTCCACCCGCGCGACGAGGAGCTGAAGGGGGCGTTCCAGAACGGCGTCACGACCGTCTCCGCCCGGATGGGCTCGGGCAACGTCATCGGCGGGATCATCTGCTCGATGAAGACGTACGGCACGGTCGCCGACCGGATGTTCATCAGGGAGGACGGCATGAAGGCCGCGATGGGCGAGAACCCCAAGCGCTTCCACGGAGAGCGCGAGGGCCGCCAGCCGTCGACGCGCCCGGGCGTCGCCGCCACCCTCCGCGAGGAGCTCATGGCGACCGAGGACTACGTCGAGGCCCGCGAGCACGCCCGCGAGAACGGCGAGCCGTTCGAACGCGACCTCGGCCGCGAGAACCTCGCTCGCGTGCTGGAGGGCGACCTGCCGCTGCGCGTCCACGCGCACCGCTCGGACGACATCATGACGGTGTTCCGCATCGCCGAGGAGTTCGGCATCGACGCGCTCTCGATCGAACACGCCACCGAGGGCCACGTCGTCGCCGAGGAGTTCGCCGAGCGCGACGTGCCCGCGATCGTCGGCCCGTCGCTGTATTCGGGCGCGAAGTACGAGCTCCGCAACATCACCTTCGAGACGCCCGGGATCCTCCACGAGGCGGGCGTCACCGTCGCGATCCAGACCGACGCGCCGGTGCTCCCCCAGCAGCACCTCGACGTGTGCGTCGGCCTCGCGGTCCGCGAGGGGTTCCCGGAGGAGGCGGCGCTGGACGCCGTGACGACGAACCCCGCCGACATCCTCGGGATCGGCGACCGCGTCGGCGACCTCGCCGAGGGAACCGACGCCGACTTGGTCGTGTGGGACGGCCCGTTCCACGAGATGGACACCCGCAGCCGGTACGTCGTCGTCGACGGCGAGGTCGTGTTCGACCGCGAGCGCGACGACGTGGACCCGCGCGAGGAGTACGCGTGGTGAGCGCGGTCGACCGACGGGAGCCCTCGTCACGCGACCACGTCGGCGCCGACAGCCGACCGCGGTAGCGACGGACGACCGACGCGAGCGCCCGGGGCCGTCCCGGTCCCGCTCGCTCCGTTCGTTCAGGATTGCGACCACGTACCGATCACCGACTGCCACGTTCACCCCCGAGTTCGACTGGAACCCGCCAGACGTGACCGACACGCAAGACACGACCGACGGCCCGGACGACGCGCCAGCATACTCCGAGCAGCAGGTGCGGACGGTCGTGCTCAGCCTCGTCGCCGGCGTCTTCTTCGGCGGGATGGGCGGCGGCGTCGCGTTCCCGACCATTCCGGCGCTGGGGTCGGTCCTCGGTATCACGCCGCTGCTCGTCGGCTTGATCCTCTCGATCAACCGGTTCACGCGGCTGGTGATGTCGACGCCGGCGGGGAGCATCCTCGACCGCATGGGAACGCGCCGGCCGATGATCGCGGGCTTTCTCGTGCAGGGGCTCGTCCCGTTCGGCTACCTCGTCGGGCTGAACCCGCCGTTCGGGCTGCCGTCGTCGGCCGTCTTCCTGGCGTCGCGTGCGGCGTGGGGGATCGGCTCGGCGTTCGTGTTCGTCGGCGCGTTCTCCACGGTGACGCACGTGACGACCTCGGCGAACCGGGGCCGCTGGGTCGGCTACATGCGCGGCGGGCAGAGCCTCGGCTTCCCGACGGGGCTAATCCTCGGCGGCGTCGTCACGGAGCTGTACGGCTACGGCGAGGCGTTCGCCGTCGCCGGCGTCGCGGGGCTGTTCGCGGCGGCGGTCGCCTACCGCGTGCTCCCGGACGTCTCGCCGGAGGTCGGCGAGAAGAGCCGCCTGCGCGACGTGCCGGCGCTCGTGCGCGCGGACCCGAGGATCGGCGCCGTCGGCGCGGTCAACTTCACGATCCGGTTCCTCTATGCGGGCGTCCTGCTCTCGACGGTCGTGTTGTACACCGAGGCCAACGACATCTCGCTGGGCGGGTTCGCCGGCGCCGGCACGAGCGGCCTCGTGATGGCGGTGTCGGTCGTCGCGCTGGCGGGGGCGAACCTCGCGGTCGGCCGCCTCTCCGACAGCATGGGCCGGCTCACGACCGTCGTCCCCGGGCTCGCCCTGTTCGGCTCGGGCTTCGCGCTCACGGCGCTGGTGCCGACCGCGCCGGGCGTGCTTGCGGGCGTCGGCCTCGTCGGCGCGGGCGCCGGGCTGACCGGCCCGCCGCTGCTCGCGTACCTCGGCGACATCGCCCCCGGAGGCGACGTGGGCAAGCTCGGCGGCGTCTACAACGTCTTCGGCGACCTGGGCTCGACGCTCGGCCCGCTGGTGGCGCTCCCGCTGGCGGCCGAGATCGGCCTCTCCGGCGAGTATCTCGCGTGCGTCGGGCTCGTCGTCGTCGCGGGGGTCATCGCCGCGACGACGCTGCGGGACGACTCGGCGACCGACGCGGCGGCGGTGCCGGGGGACGACTGAGGCGAGGTCGAGCGAGCGCGTCGCGCGAACGAGCCGCTTCGTCCGGCGTCCCATGACCCCGTCGGTCGGGGGCCGCACCGGCGATACCGTCGGGGACCCGCGCGGCCGACGCGAAGTCTTAGGCGCTGGCGACGCTGTGGACGAATATGACCGTACTCTGTACCGGCTACGAGCCGTTCGGCGACCACGAGGCGAACCCCTCCGGCGAGGTCGCCGAGGCGCTCGACGGCCGAACCGTCGCGGGCCACGAGGTCGTCGGCCGGGTGCTCCCGGTCGCGTTCGGTCCCGCCGAGGAGCGCATGGCCGACCTGATCGACGAGCACGACCCGGCCGCGGTCGTCGCCACCGGGCTGGCGGCGGGGCGGGAGGCGGTCGGGGTCGAGCGCGTCGCGATCAATGTCGCCGACACCGTCGGCGTCCCGGACAACGCGGGCAACGACCCGGTCGACGACCGGGTCGACCCGGACGGACCGGACGCCCGCCTCTCGACGCTGCCCGTCCGGGAGACGGTCGAGGCCTGTCTGGAGGCGGGCGTCCCGGCACGCGTCTCGAACACCGCGGGCACGCACCTCTGCAACGGCATCCTCTACCGGACGCTCGGGCTGCTCTCGGGGACGGACGTGCCGGCCGGCTTCCTCCACTTCCCGGCGACGCCCGAACAGGCCGCCACGGCCGCAAGGGCCGCGAACGACGGCGACGCGGCTCGCGGGGGAAGCGTCACCCCGAGCCTCCCGCGGGCGCTGGACGAGCGCGCGGTCGAGATCGCGTTCGAGGCGGCGCTCAGCGGCGACGAGTAGCGGGGGACGAATGCCGGGGAGGACGTACGTAGCGAGGGTCACGAGAACGACGATGGTGGCGAGAACGGCGACGACGAGAACGAGAGCGACCCCCGAGCGGCTCAGTCGGTGTCGACCGGCGACCCGCCGTCGGGGGCGGCGGCCTCACGTGTCGGGGTCGCGTCCGCGGCCGCCGCCGCGCCCGGTTTTCCCGCCAGCGCCCGTCGACCCCGCTCGGTGATCCGGAAGATCTGCTCGTCGGTCACCGCCTCCACGAACCCACGCTCCGAGAGCGTCGCCAACCGGCGCTCCACGAGCGGGATGTGGAGCCCCGTGTTGGCAGCGACGAGCGCGGGATAGTCCGCGCTCGACCCGTCAAGGTGGCGCAGCACTCGCTCGTCGGCGTCGGAGAGATCGCTGGGTTCGGGCATCTTTTGCGTCATTCGGTACCAATGCTCATGAATCTGTCGCCGGGGTCGAGCCGTCCGGGGGTCGATGGCGGCGGGTGGCCGGGATCCGGGAACTCAAGGCGGTCGCGTCGAACCCGGGTCGTATGCGACTGCCGAACGCGGCCGTGGGCGACGCACAGACGAGCGGCTTCGGATGGGACGTGCTGACCGACCTGGTCGACGTGGGGAGCCGGATGGCCGGCCAGGAGGGCGAACGACGGGGCGCCGAGGTCGTGTGCGACGCCTTCGAACGCGCGGGCGTTCGCGACGCGCGGATCGAGGAGTTCGAGATCCCCGGCTGGTGGCGCGGCGAGTCCTCGCTGTCGATCCGCGAGCCACACGAGCGCGTCCACGACGGCCGGCAGGACGTGCTCGCGCTCCCCGGCTGTCCGGCGGGGGAGGCGACCGGCCGCGTCGTCGACGTGGGCGACGGCACCTACGACGAGTTCGAGGAGAAGGCCGACGAGCTGGAGGGGGCCATCGCCATGGCGTCGTCGGCGACGCCGGAGGACGTGGACCGGTGGATCCACCGGATGGAGAAGTACGTCAACGCCGCGGACCACGGCGCCGTCGCGTTCGTCTTCCGCAACCACCTCGACGGCTCACTGCCGCCGACCGGCGAGGTCGGCTACCACGAGCGCCCGGGGCCGATCCCAGCCGTCGGCGTCTCCTGTGAGGTCGGCAAGCGCCTGGCGCGCTACGCCGAGGAGGGCTGTGAGGCGACCGTCTCCGTCGACTGCCGCAACGAGCCGACGACCTCCGTGAATGTCGAGGCCGAGGTCGGCCCCGACACCGACGAGCACGTGCTCGTCACCGCCCACGTCGACGCCCACGACATCGCCGACGGCGCCAACGACAACGGCGCCGGTTCGGCGCTCGTCGCCGAGGTCGGCCGGATCCTCGCCCGCGACGACGTGGAGCTGGACACCCGCGTGCGCCTCGTCACCTTCGGCTCCGAGGAGATCGGGCTGTGGGGCGCGTACCGCTGCGCGGAGACGACGGACCTGGACGACACGAAGTGCGTCGTCAACCTCGACGGCGCCTGTTCCTCGCGGAACCTCCGCGTGGGGACGAACGGCTTCGAGGAGATGGGGTCGGTGTTCGAGTCGGTGACCGACGACCTCGATGCGAGCCTCTCGACGGACGACACCATCTCCCCGCACGGCGACCAGTGGGCGTTCGTCCAGGAGGGCGTCCCGGCGGTGATGACCTCGACCACCTCCGATCAGTCCGGCCGCGGCTGGGGCCACACCCACGCCGACACGCTGGACAAGCTCGACTCGCGGGACCTGCGCGACGTGGCCGTGCAGGTCGCCGAGGCGGTCGCGCGCTTCGCGTCCGCGGACGTGGAGACGCCGGGGCTGACCCGCGCGGAGATGCGCGACGCCATCGACGAGGGGTACGAACAGGAGCTGCGGATGGGCGGGCGCTGGCCGTACGCGGACCTGGAGTGACGCCGTCGGCTCAGGCCGACCGTTCCTCGTCGGCGTCGCGGCCGTCCCCGTCGCGACCGAGGAACTCGCCGAGGTCGCTCATCACCTTGCCCTCGGCGCGGGCGAGGTGTTCCCAGGCGGTCGTCGTGCTGACGCCGAGTTCCGCGGCGACGTCCTCGACGCCGGCGTCCTTCTGGTGGCCGTAGTAGCCGGCGCCGATCGCGGCCGCGAGCGCCTCGCGTTGGCGCGGCGTCAGGTCGTGGAGGACGCCCGCGGTCTCGAAGCGCGGCGCGTGGTCCACCTCGTGCATCTCCAGTTGGCGAACCAGCTCGACCTCGTTGCCGCGGGCCTCGATCGCGTCGATCACCGCGCCGAGGTCGTCGTCGTGATCGAGATACAGCGTCCACCGCTCGTAGCCGCCGGTGATCACCGTTCCCATCCGGTAGTGAAGCCCCAGCTCCGCGAACAGCTCGGTGATACTGTCCCACGCCGGCACCTCGATCGTGACCGCGACGAAGACGGTCGGCTCCCCGATGGGAGTGATCGGCTCGGCCGTGATGACGGGGTCGCCGGCGGCGTACTCCGCGATGAATCCGGTCACGTCCTCGGGGTCGCCGGTCACCTCGACGATCCGCTTGCGCTCGCGCTCGCGTCCCGTCATCGACGACACCGACCGCATCGTCACGTCGGGATACCGCTCGGAGGCGGCCGTCTCGGGCTGTCCGACGTGTTTGATCTTGAGCGCCACCTCGCGCATCGGCCTGACGCCCGTGTCGTCGCGGGACTCCTCGTCCATACCGATCATGGTGGGTGCCGCACTATCAACCTTCCTCAGGTGGTACCACCGGCCGGACTCACGCGACGGCGCCGGCCGTCTACCGGGCGATCGGGTACTTGGTCGTTGGTCGGTCGGACAGCTGGCCGTTGATCGGTCGGACAGTTGGCCGTTCTCCGCGGGCGGGTGGACCGACCTCCGTCGAGGTGGTCGCGCAAGCAACCCGAAACTATTTGGGTTGGAGCTTTCGCCGCTTCGTCCGCCAAAATCCACCATGGACGACCCAGATGTCGATCGGTTCGCGTCGCGACGGTCGACGGTGTACGGCCAGCGCGGCGTCGTGGCGACCAGCCAGCCGCTCGCGTCGCAGGCCGGGATCTCCGTGCTCGAGGACGGCGGCAACGCGTTCGACGCCGCGGTCGCGACCGCCGCCGCGTTGAACGTCGTCGAGCCGACCTCGACGGGGCTGGGCGGCGACGTGTTCGCGCTGTACCGCACCGCCGACGGCGAGGTCGGCGCGATGCGCTCGTGCGGCCCGGCGCCCGCCGAGGCGACGATCGAGACCGTGCGCGAGGCCGTCGCCGACGAGGAGGGGATCGACCCGGCCGACGCCGAGATGCCCGACACCGGCGCCCACGCGGTGACGGTCCCCGGCACCGCACGCGGCTGGGAGGCCACCGCCGAGCGCTTCGGCAGCAAATCCCTCGACGAGCTGCTTCGCCCGGCGATCCGCTACGCGATCGACGGCTACCCAGTCTCGGAGGTCGTCTCCGCCCAGTGGCAGCACGGCGAGGAGCTGTTCGAGACCGACCACGCCCGCGAGGCGTACCTCTTCGACGGCGAGGCTCCCGACGTGGGCCAGCACGTCACCCTCCCGGAACTGGGCGAGTCGCTGCGGCGGATCGCCGAGGAGGGCGCCGACGTGGTGTACGAGGGCGAGATCGGCGAACAGATCGCCGCCGAGGTGCAAGAGCAGGGCGGCTTCCTCACCGTCGAGGACCTGGCCGAGTTCGAGCCGGAGTTCCCCGATCCCGTCTCGACCACCTACAACGGGACCGAGGTGTACGAGCTGCCGCCGAACAACCAGGGGCTCATCGCGCTGGAGGCGCTGAACATCGCGGAGGAACTCGGCGCCGGCGAGCACGACTACGACTCCCCCGAGCGTGTCCACTACTTCGCGGAGGCGCTGAAGCTGGCGTTCCACGACGGCCACCGCTACATCACCGACCCCGAGTTCGAGGAGCACCCGCCCCTGGCGAGCAAGGACTGGGCCGCGACGCGTGCACGGGAGGTCGGCGAGGAGTGCAACGACGACGTGACCTTCGGCGTTCCGGACGCGAACGCGGAGGACGCGGACACCGTGCTCCTGTGTGTCGCCGACGACGAGGGCAACGTCGTCTCGTTCATCAACTCCCGGTTCGCCGGCTTCGGCTCCGGGCTGGTCGCCGGCGACACCGGGATCGCGCTCCAGAACCGCGGGTCGTCGTTCTCGCTGGACCCGGACCACCCGAACGCGCTCGCGCCCGGCAAGCGACCGTTCCACACCCTGATCCCGGCGCTGGCGGACTTCGCCCCCGAGGACGACGGGACCGACGACTGGGCCGCCTTCGGCGTCATGGGCGGGTACATGCAGCCGCAGGGACACGTGCAACTGATCTCGAACATCGTCGACTACGACCAGCCGCTCCAGACGGCCCTCGACAGCGTCCGCTGGCGCTACCGGGAGGAGGGAAGCCTCGCGCTGGAGCCGCAGTTCGACGGCACCGTCGCCGCGAAACTCGTCCGCAAGGGACACGACGTGAGGACGCTCCCGCCGGCGCTGTTCGGCGGCGCCCAGATCGTCAGGAACGCCGACGGCGTGCTCTCGGCGGCGACCGAGCCGCGCAAAGACGGCAACGCACAGGGGTACTGAGTCCGCGGGGGAGCTCACGCGCCCCGCCAGGGGCACCGACAGACCGAAGCCCGTCGGTTTCCTTCCGTCATCCATGCCACAGCCGCGCAACCGGTCGGGGGAGACGGACCGGTACGGCTTCGACGACACGCGCGACCACCTCGGCGCGGCCGTCTCCCGGCTGCTGCCGGGTCGGCTGCTGCGCCGCGGGCTGTCCGTCTCGGTCGAGACCGACGGCGACGTGTACGCCCCGGGCGACCCGATCGGCGTCCGCGTCGAGCTCCGGAACGCGTACCCCGTGCCGGTCGAGGTGGCGACCGCGTCGCGTCGACGCTGGGGCTGGGAGATCGACGGGTTGCTGGAGGGAAGCGACGAGCCTCGGCGCGACCCGGGAGGCCGCGGCGCGCTCGCGTTCAGGGCCCGCGAGCGGAAGTCCTTCGCGTGGACGTGGGACGGCCGGGTGAAACAGGTCACCGACGATCGGGAGCGGTCGGTCCCGCTCGACCCCGGCGAACACGAGCTCCGCGCGTTCCTCGCCACGGCGAGCGAGCGGCCCGCCGCCACGACGACGTTTCGGATCGAGTGACTGGGCCGGTGGCGTCGCCAGATCGGCGCGCCGCTCGCGGGCGTCGGCGTCGGTAGCCCCGAAGGGATTAGGGAACGCGACGTTCGACGGGAACGACGCGCGTTCGACCGGTCAGTCGTCGGCGGACGCGGCGCCCGGTGCGCCCTCGGTTCCGTCCCGGGTCGCCGCCGCGTCGTCGCGATGGAGGTGGCAGGCGGCGAGGTGCTCGCCGGTGCCGTACTCCGACTCGACGGTGTAGCTCGGCTCCTCGCGGGCGCAGATACTCGGCTCCTCGAACGTCTCCGAGAGCCGCTCGGCGGCGGCGTCCCACTCGTCCGCGAGCACCTCGTCGAGGGCGCGGTCGACGACCTCGCCGACCTCGCCGTCGGGGGTGTCGCCCTCGAAGAACTCGCGGTTGACCGTCGTCCTATCGGGCGCCTCGAAGCTGCGGCGCTTCACCGCCCTGGTGAACGCCAGCACCTCGTCCCACGTGTCGCCGTCCATCGCGTACTCGTCCGGCTGGATGAGCTCCGGACAGCGCGTCCGGAACCGACACCCGGACGGCGGTTCGATCGGCGAGGGAACGTCGCCCTCGAGCACGCCGCGCTTGCCGCTCGCGCGCGGGTCGGGGACCGGGATCGAGTCGAGCAGCGCCTCGGTGTAGGGGTGTTGCGGGTTCTCGAACAGCTCCTCGGTCTCGGCGAGTTCGACGAGGTTGCCGAGGTACATCACGGCGACGCGGTCGGAGATGTGGCGGATGACCGAGAGGTCGTGCGCGATGAACAGATAGGTGAGCCCGAACTCGTCCTGCAGCTCCTGCATCGTGTTGAGCACCTGCGCCTGGATCGAGACGTCCAGCGCGGAGACGGGCTCGTCACAGACGATGAAGTCCGGGTTCACCGCCAGCGCGCGCGCCAGGTTGATGCGCTGGCGCTGCCCGCCGGAGAACTGGTGCGGGTAGCGGTTGTAGTGCTGGGGGTCGAGCCCCACCTTCTCGAGCAGCTCCCGGACGCGCTCCTCCCGTTCGCCCTTGTAGAGCCCGTGGGCCTTCATCGGCTCCTCGACGATCGGGCCGACCTTCATCCGCGGGTCGAGGCTCGACTGGGGGTCCTGGAAGATCATCTGCATGTCGCGGCGCTGCTCCCGGAGGTCGCTGCCGGAGAGTTCCGCCAGGTTGGCCCCGTTGAAGTACACCGCGCCGTCGGTCGGGTCGACCAGTCGCAACACGGTGCGCGCGAGCGTCGACTTGCCGCAGCCGGACTCGCCGACGAGCCCGAGCGTCTCCCCCTCGCGGATGTCGAAGGAGACGCCGTCGACCGCCCGTACCGGCGGGTTCGAGAGGAAGGTGTCGAGGATACCGCTCGACTGGCTGAAGTGTTTGGTGAGGTTCTCCACGCGCAACAGCGTGTCCGCGTCACTCACCGTCATCACCCCCTGCACGGAGCTCGCTGAGCCCGCCCGCGAACGCCTCGGTGGACTCGTTGTCCAGCGGCTCGCTGTGTTCGTAGTCGACGTTCTCGTACTTCACGCACGAGACGAGGTGCTCGGTCGCGCCCTCCGCTGCCTCCCGGTCGGTGACGCCCTCCTCGGGCGGCCCGTGCTTCGGATGCGCCTCCCGGCACACCTCCCGCGCCTCGGGACAGCGCGTGTGGAACCGGCAGCCGGACGGCGGGTTGATCGCCTCCGGCATCACCCCGCTGATGGGGTCGAGCGACTCCACCGTCCGGTCGGGTCGGGGGATCGACCGGAGCAGCGCCTCGGTGTACGGGTGCTTGGTGTCGTAGAACAGGTCCTCGACCTCGGCCTGCTCGATGACTTCGCCGAGGTACATCACGTTCACGCTGTCGCAGATCTCCGCGACGACGCCCATGTCGTGGGTGACCCAGACGAAGGCGGTGTTGTACTTCTCGCGGAGGTCCTCGACGAGGTCGAGGATCTGCCCCTCGACCGTGACGTCGAGGGCGGTCGTCGGCTCGTCGGCGATGATGAGGCTCGGCTCGCACGCCAGCGCCATGGCGATGAGCACGCGCTGGCGCATCCCGCCGGAGAACTGGTGCGGGTACTCGTCGTACCGCTTCTCCGGCTCGGGGATGCCCACCTCGCGGAGCATGTCCACGGCGATCTCCTCGGCCTCGGCGGAGCTCACGTCGCGGTTCAGCTCGATGAACTCCCGAAGCTGGCCGCCCACCTTGAAGACGGGGTTGAGCGACTCCATCGGGTCCTGGAAGATGATGGCGATCTCCTTCCCGCGGATGTCGCGGCGCATCTCCTGTTGGGTGAGCATCTCCTCCGACTCCTCGAGGGTGCCGTCGGACCGCTCCTCGATGTCGACGAGCTTGCGGCCCTTGTAGGTCACCGTCCCGTCGACGATGCGGCCCGGCTCCTCGACGAGCCGCATGATCGACTGTGCGGCGACCGACTTCCCGGCGCCGGACTCGCCGACGAGTCCGACGAGTTCGCCGTGCTGTACCTCGAAACTCACGCCGTCCACGGCACGGACGGTTCCCTCCTCGGTGAAGAACTGGGTCTTCAGGTTCTCGACTTTCAGTAGTGGCTCTTCGTGACTCATTAGTTGTTGATACGGGGGTCGAGTGCGTCGCGCAGGCCGTCGCCGACCAGGTTGAACCCGACCACGGTGATCAGGATGGCGAGGCCGGGCCAGACGCTGAACCACGGGTTCGGCAGCATGTAGTCCCTGGAGTTGTTGAGCATCTGCCCCCACGACGGCGTCGGGGGCTGGGCGCCGTAGCCGAGGAACGACAGGCCGGCGACGATGAGGATCGCGACGCCCACCTGGAGCGTGGCCTGGACGAGCACGGGCGCGAAGCTGTTCGGGATGACGTGGCGGAAGATGATGTTCCGGTCGCGGACGCCGGCCGCGCGTGCGGCCTCGACGTAGTCCTCCTCGCGGACCGACAGTACCCGCGAGCGGATGAGCCGGGCGAACGTGGGGATGGTCGCGATCCCGACGCCGATCATCGCGTAGGTGAGGCTCCGGTCGAACGCCACCATGAACACGATGACGAGCACCAGGAACGGGATGGCGTACAGCGTCTCGGCACCGCGCATGAGCGCGTCGTCGATCAGGCCGCCGTAGTAGCCGGCGACCGAGCCGACGATCATCCCGACGATCATCGCCACGCCGGTCGAGACGACGCCGACGGTGATGGCGATGCGCGTCCCGTAGAACAGCCGGACGAGCACGTCCCGCCCGCGGTGATCGGTCCCCAGCGGGTGTGCCAGCGTCCCCGGGTCGTTCGGGTACAGCTGGTTGACGATGTACATCGGCGGGCGGAGGATGGGCGCACCCGTCTCGGCGATGGGGCTCACCCACACCGCCTGAGCGATGGCGTACTGCTCGATGCCCATGCTCGCGAACAGCTGGTACTGGTTCAGGTACTCGAAGACGACGTCGTCGACGAAGGCGACGACGGCGACGGCCGTGGCGACGCTGATGATGGTCAGGCCGGCGAGCGCGGTCGGGTCGCGGCGCACCTGTGTGAGGGTGTACCGCCACCCGACGCGGGCTTCGGGCTGCTCGGCAGCGCCCGCCTCCTCGGGGTCGTGGCTGCGGGTCTGGTCCGTGTCTGTATCGGTGGTCGTAGCCATTGTCAGTCAGTCATTCTCGTCGAAGGTGACGCGCGGGTCGATATACGCGTACGAGAGGTCGGTGATGATCACGCCGACCACGAACACGAAGCCGAACACGAGCGTGGTGCCGGTGACCAGCGCGAAGTCCTGATTGTTGATCGCGGTAATGATGAGTCGCCCCATCCCGTTGATCGAGAACACGGTCTCGGTCAGCACGGCGCCGCCGATGGCGCTGGTGAGCTGAAGCCCGAGCAGCGTGATGAGCGGGAGCTGTGCGTTGCGGAAGGCGTGTTTCCTGAGGATGGTGAACTCGCTCACGCCGTAGGCGCGTGCGAGCTTCACGTAGTCCTCGCCGAGCACCTCGAGCATCGAGGAGCGCTCGATGCGGGTGAGCGCCGCCATCTGGAGCGTCCCGAGCGACAGCGTCGGCAACAGGAGGTGCTCGCCGGTCTCCACGAGCACGCCCAGTCGGCTGTTCGCGCCGTCGACTGCCGCGACGGGCGCCCACGGCAGGACGAGGTTCGTCGCCGGCAACACGTCGAGCCGGTAGGCGAAGACGATGATGAGCATCAGGCCGATCCAGAACGACGGGGTCGACACGCCGATCAGCGCGACGATCCGCGAGACGTGGTCGGTCGGCTTGTTGCGCCGCTTGGCAGAGATGATGCCGAGCGGGACGGCCGTGACGACGGCGAACGTGAAGCTCGAGAGCAGCAACAGCAGCGTCACGGGCAGTCGTTCCGCGATCTTCTGTGTAACCGGGACCTTGTAGTAGAGGCTCTGGCCGAGATCGAGTTGGATCGCGTCCCAGAGGTAGTTCAGGAACCGGAGCCATACGGGCTGGTCCAGCCCGTACTTCGCCCGGATGGCGGCGGCCTGCTGGGCGCTGGGTGACGGGCCGAGCATGATGCTCACGGGGTCGCCCGGCATCGCCTCCATCAGGAAATAGGTGATGGCGGCGACGCCCACGAGGACCGGAATCGCCTGAAGTATGCGTCGAATGGTGTACTGTGCGCGTCCCATTGTCTGAGTTGGTGTCGTTAGCGTGCGTTTGCCGGCTTCCGGTATAAACGAAACGGGAACGGCCGGAAGCGGCCGTCAGACGTTACTTGTCGACCGACACGTTGTTGCTCTCGGAGGCGAGGTGGAACGAGTCGACCGGGTGTGCCGCGAAGTTGTTGACGTACTCCTTCACGCCGAAGCTGTTCTTGAGGTTGTACGCGGGCAGGTGCGCGCGGTCCTCGAGGATCGTCGTGACCGCCTCGGTGTAGAGCTGCTTGCGCTCCTCACGGTCGGCGGACTCGCGGGCCGTGACGAGCTTCTCGGCGGCCTCCTTGCCGCGCTCGCTGTTGGCGCCGTAGTACGTGCCGTTCGTGACGCCGAGCGTGTCGTCGGTCCGGCCGAACATGTAGTAGGTGAACGCGTCGGGGTCGGGCGAGCCGGACCAGCCGAGCGTGTACATGTTGTAGTCGTCCTCGCTCCCCGTGACGTACTGCTCCAGGAACGCGCCCCAGTCGAGCCGCTGGACCGAGACGTTGCTGAAGCCGGCCTCCTTCAGGCCGTTCGAGACGGAGATGCCGATCTGTTCGCGCTTGTCGTCCGGCGGGACGATGATCCGCCACGAGTAGTCCATGTCGACGCCGGCCTCCTCGAACAGCGCCGTCGCCTCGTCGATGTTCTTGCCGTGGGGGATCTCCGACCACTGGTCGACCGGGAAGTCCCACTCGTCCGCGATGGACGCCGGGAACGGGCTGTACTGGCGGACGCCGGTCGGCTCGACGTAGTTCGCCACCGCGTCGTCCATCGAGAAGCAGTAGTCGATCGCCTCGCGGACCCGGGGGTCGGCCGTCGGCCCCTCGTTGCAGTTGAACGCGAGGTAGAAGTACCCGATGCCGGGCACCTCGTCGATGCTGGCGTCTTCGATGCTGCGGACCGTGGAGTAGAGCTTCGGCGGGATCTCCTCGATGACGTCGTTCTCGCCGTTGCGGAGCGTGGTGACGCGAGTCGTCGCCTCCTCGACGGGCGTGAAGTGGATCTCCGCGAGGTTCGGCACCGGCTCGCCCCAGTAGTCGTCGTTGCGGACGAGGTCGACGTAGTCGCCCTCCTGCCAGCTGTCGAACTCGAAGGGCCCGGAGCCGACCGGGTTCGACGTGTTGAACGCGTCCTTGTCCTCCTCGCGCACGGACATCGGTACGATGTCGCGGCCCGCGAGCACGGTCATGAACGCGCCGTAGGGGTACAGGAGGTCGAACTGGACCGTCTTCTCGTCGACGGCCGTGATCGAGTCGATCATGTTGACCTCGGAGGCGTTCTCCGTCTCCTCGTCGACGGGTGCCTCGAAGCTGTACTTCACGTCCTCGGCGGTCACCGGGTCGCCGTTCTGGAACGCGGCGTCCTCGTTGATCTCGACGACGTACCGCTGGCCGTCGTTGGTTATCTCCGGCTCGCCGGTCGCCATGCTCGGGCCGATGCCGGTGCCCTCGCCGTAGGCGTACAGTGAGTCGAAGATCAGCTGGGAGACCTGGTCGGACGGAACGTCGTTCAGGACGACCGGGTCGAACTCGATCGGGCTCTTCACCTGTGCGAGGTTGAGCGTCCCGCCGGTCGACTCCTCCGGCGTCGGCGTGCTGTCGTCGGTGTCGCCGCCGCCGTTGCCGCCGTCGTCTTCGGTAGTGTCATCGCCGCCGTCGTCGCCGCCGCCGCCGGCACAGCCGGCCAGCGCCGTGACGCCGGCCGCGCCGGTACCCGCGATGAACGACCGCCGGTTGATACGATCGAGGACGTACTGCTTTCCTTCGTTTGTCATGGTTGTGTCCCTCAACGATGGGATACTCTGTCATGGAAAATTGAGACATAAAAGCGTGCCGTTCGCTGTCGTCACGATATCACTCATCAACGCACGGTTCGTCACGATTTCACCCATCATCGCACGGTTGTGCATACGCATGTGGGGATCTGCGCGTGTGTTCCCACCGTACGTCTGCCGTCCCTTTTCGCCGTCGGACCAGAACGTACAGGTCGTCGCCGCCGGGACGAACGGTATGCGCCAGTTCGTCGTCTGCGGCCACGACGCCCCCACGACGCCCGACTTCAGCCTCGACGACCTCGCGGGCGGGGCCGGGCGCCTGGATCTGCTGTGTCGCTGTGTCAACGCCGGCCTGTTTCTCTCGCACGGCATCCGCGAGGACAGCCGCGTCCACCTCGTCCTCGGCGACGAGTACACCGTCCGGTTCTCGGGCGCCACCGCCCGCGGACTCCACCCCGACGAGCGCACGACCGCCGCTCGCGTCCGCGACGCGCTCGACTCCCGCGAGGACGCCATCGGCCACATGCCCGCGGAGGTGTCGCCCGGCGTCGAACTGTACCGGATGGGTCTGGAAACGACCCTCGACACGCTCGACGGCACCCTCGTCCAACTGCACGAGGACGGCGACCCAGTCGCCGAGATCGACCCGCCCGATGACCCGGTGTTCGTCCTCTCGGACCACTCGGACTTCACCGACGAGGAGGCGGCCCTCCTCGCCGACCGGGCGGACCGGCGGGTCAGGCTCGGGCCCGAGGCGATCCACGCGGACCACGCGATCGCGGTGGCGAACAACTACCTCGACACCGACGGTTACGCGCGCTACTGAGCCGCTGGTGTGTGCGGGACCGGGCCGCGAGCCGGCGATTGCCCGGGGTTCGGAAGCCTTAACAGAGCGGCTCGCCTCCCTCCGTGTGCGGGCCGGTGGGGTAGCTTGGTATCCTTCGGCCTTCGGGTGGCCGTAACCGCGATTCAAATTCGCGCCGGCCCACTTCTCCCGCATTTCGCGTTTCAGGAGCGTACCTGGTAGGTTCTCCAGCGTCGTATGGTTCAGGTACCGGCTGGTGTCTCGTCGGACGAGTTCGTCGTGAGTGGTAGACAAAGCGAACTGTAGCAGTCCGCCGGCTGAGTAGACGAACGGCCGGAGAGCTCCTCGAGCCGGGTCCCTCCGATCCGGCAGAAGATTCAAACGCGCTGTATACGAACGTATACGCATGAGTACGAAACCAGTTCGGCTGGATGAGGACGTGTACAACCGGATCAAGGCCCACAAACGGGACGACGAAACCTTTTCGGAGGCTATCGAGCGCCTGATCGGCGGGCCGTCGCTGCGGGACCTCGGGGGAATCCTCGATAGCGAGACGGTCGAGACGATGCGCGAGACCATCGAGGCGGCCGAGGACGACGACGCCGAGGAGGTCGAAGAAATCGCCGAGCGCTTCGAATGATCCTCGATACCGCGTTCGTGCTCGACCTGATGGCCGATCTCCCGGCGGCACACGAGAAACTGGACGAGTTGGAGGCGAACGGTGCCGTGTTGAAGCTCTCCACGATGACGGTGCTGGAGCTGTACATCGGCATCGAAGCGTACACCGGAGAAGAGGAAGCGCGCGAGATACGTCGAATTCTGGACGGCGTCCCACGGGTAGCGATGGACCCGCAGATCGCCGAGGAAGCGGGGCGGATGATCGGCCGCCTGGACCCCTCGACGTACAAGCGCAAGAAGGGTGACGCGGTGATCGCGGCAACCGCCGACGTGGAAGGCGAGGCGGTCGTTACGCGGAACGTCGACGACTTCGAACGCCACGGCGTGCCCGTCGAACCCTACTGAACTACCTCTACACGCTCGCACACAGCGGGATCGGTGCCGACGAGCTAGCGTACATGACCGACGACTGGATGGACTGGCAGAACGAGCTGCTGCGCGTGCCGGCCGTCGAGGGAGACTGGACGTCGAAGACCGAGCACGCCGCGCGGACGATCCCGGTGAAGCACCCCGGAACACTGCGGCGGCTCCGGGATTACTTCGGGTATCACGCCGAGTATGGGGCGACAAGGCAGACAGTGACGAATCGAGTGAAGCGCGTGGCGGCCGAGACGGACCTCCGGAAGAAGATCACGCCACACGTGCTCCGTCACACCTACGGGACGCTCATTGCCGCACGGGGTGCGACGCCGCAGTATATCCGGCAGACGATGGGGCACGCGGACCTGTCGAGTGCGAATGACTACTTGCAGTACGCCGGGACGCAGTTAGATGCGGAAGCAGAGGAATTGTGGTGACAGCTAGGCCTCCGTGAGGGCCTGGAACATCGAATACCGAGGTTAAATAAAAGCGAGACTACGGAAATAGACAATACATTCACTTGATGGCGTCACTAACCTGACCGATCTATTGTTCGACCATCGTCTGTATGTCAGATAATTAATTATTACTCGACAGATACTTGTATTGTAGCTCTATTTTCTATCCAATGCCTGACGGAGAAATAGCTGAAACACCTGCCACGATAAACGTGAGTAGGATTGAATGCCCCCCACAGGAAGCCTTAGTATCCAAACTTCGGAGTAATAGCTACTCTGAGAATTCGACGTTTGGATTCAGGCAAGTTCGGCGTAATGAGGGATCTGTCGAGGGAGTCCTCATATCGAATTCATATACCTCAATAACCAGAATAGACCCTGAGACTGGAGAGCCAACAGAGGATAACGTAACCACCGCGGATCGAGTTCCGTTTCGAATTGACTTACAGAATGGATTTCTTGAGGGTTACACAGACCGAGACGGGAATAGCGAGCTGCTAAACCGACTTGGCCAAGTTGTTCCTCAATTTGTTAGCCAAAGCCTCAATCTCGATATTGATCAAATACTTGAGGTATCACGGCGCTCCCCCCACGAGATCGATGTGAGTGCCCTCAGAATAAACAACATCTCACCCGAGCCCCAAACGAGTGGCAACTGCTATTTGGAAACTTATACCAATCAAGTTGCATCGGAACTGGTCTCAAGATACGAAGGAGACGTGTCATATATCTGTTTGAATATTAATTTGGCACCTGACGAAGAGGTTACAGTAGGAATTTACAGAAGTGGCTCAGTTAGACTGTTTTCCAACAGCTCTCGTGACTCTGAACTTCTACCGCTGATTCGTGATCTTCTTTCTGAGGTGGTTGCCGATGCCTGAAGATGCTAACCGAAAGGGTGACCGAGCCACTGAGAGAATAGTCAAACTATTCCAAGGACTTGGATGGACACTAAAAAGCAAGACTGACGTGGATGCTCAGGTCGATGACGAAGACCGGAAGCACGGGTATGGCCTGGACGCATATCTAACATATAAACATCCTTACACTCCACATATCCACGGAAACATAATCGAGTCCAAGTCGTGGAAATGGGATAGTGTGAGTAGATCGAAGGTGGAAGGTTTCTTTGAAACTCTGTTAGAAAAAGTCGATAAAGCTCCCAAATCAGAGTATTTCGAAGAAACACACAATATCTCTAATGAAGCAGATATAACTAATACAGGTATTGTTGCTCTCTGGGCGACTGATGGATTTGAACCTGATGAGTTCCACCAGTATGTTCAATCACTTGATGTGAAGAAAAATTGGGATCTGTCAAAGATCGTTATTTGGGGGAATGACCAATTACAACGAATTGCTGGTATAGAAGATCAATACCACAGACTGAGTAAGGATTACGACAATATACAATTCTATTACCCGGATTTGACTGACACAGATGGAGGTATGTATGATCTTGCGACAATGGACTATTTGCTATCTGATTTCATATTCCTCACAAGTGGTGAACGCTCGGATGTTGGCTTTGTATTCTACTTTGGTGAGATGGATTTTGACTCCTTACTCTTCATGTACAAATCATTAAGACATTATCAGCTACTGTCGAACCACGAGAGGATCGAGATCTTCGTCCCCGACCGTGGACATCACACAGAACCTGTCGAAGAAGAATTTGTTCGGACGTTCTCTGATGAAGACGCAAATACGGATATTGAATTCAAGACGCTCCAGACAATGGCAGACTTGAACCACCTTGACAACCGATAATGAGTCAGAATTCACAGTCAACAGTCGACAGTGATGCTATCGTGGACAAAAAAGACAAAATGGAGAAATTGCAGTATCCAGCCGATAGAGAATTTGAGAAAATAATTGATGATTATCTCTCACGAGAAGCAATCATCGAGCATCACAAGCGTAGAGCAGGTTTGTTGATGTGCAATCATAGCACATCTACAATCGCTGACGCATCACGGAGAATATTCTATGGATATGATAGCTTCAAATTCTTCCAGAGAGAGGCACTGGAATCGGATACAACCACTAAGTCGTCCGCATTCAGATGGCATTCTGAGTCATCTCAGCGGGAAGTGTTGTCAGACCTCAGAGAACAGAAGCGCAAAGCAACAGCTCATGGTGAAAAGAAGGTACACGTCAGAGATGTTTCTGAGGATGGAGACGATCTAGAGGTCAACTTGGAATTCACAGTTGAAAAAAGAGGCAAACTCCAGGGACTGGCACGTAGAAGAAAATCTACAAAATTCACGGTGAAAAATTTCGACTCGGATGGAACATCTACGGTTCTTCATGAATATGATAAAGTGAATCAGCAAACTGCAATTACTGAGTTTCTTGATGGTTGGAATGAACAACGCGAAGCCGCTGGTAAAGAGCCAGTGAGCACTGATCCTGTCTCGCTCACGGAGCTTGGTATCCGTAACAGAGTAGCATACGTCCGCGACTTGATGACGATGGAGACAGAAAATTGGACCCGTAAGAACGTGGAAGGGGTCCAGGTACAGAGAGATGAAACTGTTGGCGAAGATGAAGAGGATGAAGATCTAGATGCGGAGTTGGACGGTATCCGTAACGCTGCGCTGTCAGGGAATAATTTGGATAATAATGAATTTGTTCAAAAATGCGAGAAGAACGGTTTCTATCTGAGTCAGGTAGAGGTTCGGTACGAACACAAGGACGTTGCTAGACGAGTCGTGGTCGAGATTGACTTCAAGACCTCACGTAGAGTCACATTTGAGGTGAGTATTACTGAGACAAAGCTACAATCAGAATCAGGTTGGATCAAGAGTGATTTCAGCGCCACTAGGCGTCGTGACATCAGAGAAGAATTCCGTGAACAGGTCCTAAATCGGTATGATGAGTACCTCTCTGGGGAAACAACATTAGCGCTAGAATAGTTTAGCTGAAGCCCGTGTACCACCCGGGCCGAATCCGACCGCCCGGCCGCATCCCAGGCTCGGGGCGACGCAGCTCTGCATTCAACTCGCCTGCCAGATACAGCAGCCCCCAACTCGTGATATACCGCTCGTCGGCGAAGCCCTCACGCTCCTCACGTTCGATGAATTCAGCCTCCGCGAGCACCTTACACAGCCGCGCGACGCGAAGCCGCGGCTCGTCGATATCCGAGGCGATCATCCTCGCGGGAGCGTTTCCCTGCTCGGCGAGTCGCTCCAGCACGCGCTCATCGAGTCCCTGCATCCAGTCGCCGTGCCATCGCATGGACTACGCGGCGGCCTCCCCGTTGCTCTCCTCGCTCTCATCTACGAGGTCGCCGGCGTCGAGTTCGCCCGCGAGATACTGTTTCCCCTCCTCTGTGATCACGTAGGCGCCCCCAACACTCCGGGAAGTCCGTGACCACCAAGCTTCTTGAGCTTATAAGGAATCTGCGAGTTGCCGACTCTGAATAGCTCGTGGTCACCGACCTCACTGACTCTCTCGCCATCATTTCCGCCGATATATTCGAGGATTCTGTCACCCCAGATAGCTATCGCGCCGGCCCACTTCTCCCGCATTTCCAGTTTCGGAGAGGGTTCAGTGTTCAGTCGTCCTCCTCGTCATCGTCGTCACCGGGGGGACCGGCGTCATCCGGCGGTCCCCCGCCGTTGGGTGGACCTGCGTCGTCGGGTGGTCCAGCATCCTCGGGCGGTCCGGCATCCTCGGGTGGTCCTGCTCCGTCGGGCGGTCCGGCATCCTCGGGTGGTCCTGCTCCGTCGGGCGGCCCCGCGTCATCCGGTGGACCGGCGTCGTCGGGTGGTCCCGCATCGTCCGGCGGTCCAACGTCGTCTGCCTCTTCGTCCTCGTCATCGTCCTCATCCTCATCGTCGTCATCGCTGTCCTCATTGTCGCGTTCGCGGTCTTCGTCGTCGTCCGCTTCCTCTTCGTCGCCCTCGTCGTCATCGCCGTCATCGTCTCCGTCCTCACGTTCGCGATCTTCGTCATCGTCGGAGTCGTCGTCCGGCGTGTCCTCATCGCCGTCGGAATCATCGTCGTCCCCGTCGCCGCCCGTCCCGTCGGAGCCGCACGTGCCGACCCTCACACGGATCGGCTCGTCGAGGGCCAGCGACACGCGTTCGACGCCGTCGTCGGTCGCCGAGAGGAGTTGCCAGTCGGTCACGCGCCCTTCGTAGTAGACGCCGAACAGTTCCGCGGCCTCGTTGAACGCGGGGTCGATCGTCGCGTCGAGGTCGTCCCCGAGGGGGCGAAAGACGCCGCCGTCGGTGCGGCCGTCGGCCCAGGTCCAGTCGATACGCTGGGGCTCGCCGTCGACGTTCCACCGGTCGTAGTTCGAGTCGGCGTCGTACAGGTCGTCGGCGACGACCCACTCGCCGCCGGTCGGGAGCCCGTCGAAAGTGAACGTCGCCGACCCGCCGTCGGGGCTGTCCGGGCCGCCGTGGACGACGACCAGGCTCACGCCCTCCGGGCCGTCGTACAGCAAGAGGATGCTGGTGTCGGCGCGCTGGAGGTCGCGCGTTCCCGCCGAGTTGTATCGGTCCTCGTCGCCGACGACCGCGCCGTTCTCCTCGGAGACGTATCGCGACGGCAGCTGGTACTCGTAGAACTGCTCGGCGGTTTCCGACCCTTGAACGGGACGAACCGGGACGCAGGTCGACCCCTGCTCGACGACGTACGATGGCTCGGGATCGGACGCCGCGGCCGCCGTCGGTTCGCCCAGTGCCGCCGCGATGGCACCGGTCCCCAGCGCCGTCAGGACGCCTCGTCTACTCCACGATCCGTCGCCACCCCCGCCGTCGTCCTCGTTCATCTCCCGTTCACAGACGCCGGCGGGGAACTTGGTTATCCGGCGCTTGCGGCGCCCGCGGCGCCGTGCCCCCGGATGCGACCGCTTCGCCGTCGTCGGCCGCGAACGCCCTCCGGCCGGCCGCCCGGCGATCGTTGTGACTGCTCGTCGAAGCGAACCGAGAGAAGGGGGAGAGCCGACTTACAGCTCGACGGCTTCCTTGTTCCCGAGCGACTCGGGCACGGTGAAGCGGATCTCGGTGGTCGCGCCGGCCATCGTGTTGACCTTGATCGTCACCTCGTCGCCCTCGCCGAGGTTACTCCCGGCGAACTGGTCGACGTCGAAGATGTACTGCAGTCGGTCGTCGTTGTCGTTGAGGACGGGCGCGCTGCCGTCGCCGTCCTTGACGACGTCGTAGGTGAACGTCTCGCCGGTGGCTGCCGACGTGTTGTCGAAGTCGGCGGCGGCGATCAGCTGGTAGGTCCCGCTCGGACCGATCCAGGTCACCGTGGTGTTCTGCAGGTCGATCTCGCCGGCGCCGGCGGCCTGCGTCACCGTCACGTTGACGTAGTCGACCGCGTCGCCGGCACTGTTAACGTTCCCGACGGTGGCGACCTCCTGCACGCGGTCGCTGACCTGCTTACTGCTCTGTTGTCCCGTTTCCTGCGACTTGCTCTGGAGGAAGCCCGCGGTGTTGATCAGGACACCCGCGGCGATCGCCGCCACGAGTACCATCGCGATGAACACGATGAGCGTCCCGATACCAACTTGCCCGCGCTCTTCCTCGTCCGTGATGAATTCGAACATTCTGTGGTTGTCCACTCCCTGTTCTGGAGTGTTTCTCCGTTCCGGGATCTCCGTTTAATGCTTATCGCTGAATTTATCGAGTCTGATTTTCGCCGGACGAGGCGACGGGCACCCGTCGGGTCCCGGCGCGGGCGAACCGACGGATACTCGTTCCCGAGCGGAGACCGGACGAACGGAATCGGATGTCCGACACCACGCGCCTCGTCGTCGTCTGCGGGCTCCCCGGGGCGGGGAAGTCGACCGTCGCGTCGGCGGTCGCCGACCGCCTCGACGCCACGGTCCTCCGTACCGATGTGGTCCGCAAGGAGCTCTTCCCGGATCCGTCCTACACCGAGGAGGAGTCGCGGCGGACGTACGAGGCGCTGTTCGAGCGCGCGGACGACCGCCTCGCCGCCGGCGACCCGGTCGTCCTCGACGGGACGTTCCGTCGGGCGAACCGACGGCGGGAGGCGCGCTCGCTCGCCGAGCGTCGCGGCGTCGCGGCCCGGTTGGTCCGCGTCCGATGTGACGAGCGGACCGCGAAGGCCCGCATCCGGTCGCGGGAGGACGACCCCTCGGACGCCGACACCGATGTCTACGACCTGCTCCGCGAGGAGTTCGAGCCGGTCGAGGACCCGGTCGTCGTCGACAACTCCGGCGACCTCGACGCGACGCTCGCGCGGGTGCGGTCGCTGTTTTGATCGGGGGACCCCGTGCCGATTACCGGGGAGACCCCGTGCCGATTACCGGGGAGACCCCGTGTCCCGAGGGACCGCGAGACCGAAGGCTTTTGCTCGGCGCATGGCTCGCGTTCACCGATGAGCACACGTGCGGTCGAGTTGGTCCTCGCGGGCGTCCTCCTGTTCGGATTGACCGTCGCCGGGAGCGCGCTGGTCGCGCCGGACCGCTCGACGGCCGCCGTCGACGACGGCGCCGAGCGAGCGACGCTCGTCGGCTCGCAGGGCGGCGGTCCCGGCTGGCACGAACACGGAAGCGCCTACCTGCTCAACGGCACCGATGTCGAGTGGCGAGAGGACTCCGCGGACAGCTACTTCGACGTGCAGCGGCTCTCCGACGGGCGCGTGCTCGCGGGGTTCATGGACAGCGGCTACGAGGAGTGCGGCCCGTACGAGTCGCCGTGCGCCCACACCGGGATCCGACTGATCGACCCCGACGCCGACGGCGGCGCGACGGTCGTCGAGGAGTACAGCTTCCCGGTCCGCTCGCAGTCGAACAGCGAGATCCACGACGCCGAGCCGCTCCCGGACGGCGGCTTCGCCATGACGGACATGGACAACGAGCGGATCATGATCGTGGAGGACGGCGAGGTGACGTGGACGTGGAACGCCTCGGAGCTGTACGACGAGCCCGAGGACCCCACCCGCACCGACTGGCTCCACATCAACGACATCGACCGGATCGAGGAGGACGTGTTCCTCGTCTCCGTCCGCAACGCGAACCAACTCGTGATCGTCGAGCGCACCGACGACGGCGGGAGCGAGGTCGTGGAGGTGATCAACGCCGACGAGGAGGGCTCCTCCGACGACTCCTGCACCGGCAGCGGCCAACTGGCGGACACCGACGGCGACGGCGACGTGCGCTGCGGGAACCCCGAGGTGCTCGATCACCAGCACAACCCGCAGTGGGTCGCGGGGAGCATCGAGGGCGAGCCGGGCGACCGGACCGTCTCCGAGGACGCCGCGGTGCTCGTGGCCGACTCGGACAACGACCGCGTCGTCGAACTCCACCGGAACGACGACGGCGAGTGGGAGGCCGCCTGGACCGTGACGAGCGTCGACGGCCGCTCGCTACATTGGCCGCGTGACGCCGACCGCCTGGAGAACGGCCACACGCTGATCACGGACACCCTGAACAAGCGGGTCGTCGAGATCGACGAGAACGGAACCGCCGTCTGGGCGTACCCGACCGAGCGCATCCCCTACGAGGCCGACCGCGTCCCGCGGGAGTTCCAGGGGACCGAGCGCGACCTCCCGGTGGCGACGAGCGACGGCGTGAACCTCGACGACGGTGCGGCGAGCGGATCCGGGATCCCGGTGCTCTCGACGCTCGTCGTCGGCGTCCGCGCGGCCGCGCCGTGGGCGCCGGTGTGGTTCGGCGAGACGCAGGTCGGGCTCACCCTCGTGTCGCTGGCGCTCGTGCTCGCGGGCGGCGCCACCGCGGTTCGGACGCGATTGGGGAGCTGAGGCACGCAACCGACTTCTGTCACGCTTTTCCCGGCGGCCCACCGACCCGAACCCGATGAGCGACGACGACATCGACGACGGCGGCGGTGACATGGGCGACGGCGGTGACATCGACGGCAACGTCGCCGCCGCCGACCGCGGCGACAGCACCGACGCGGACGACCTCGCGTGGGAGACGCTCGACAGCGACATCGACTACTCGTGTCCCGGCTTCGACGTGCGCCGCGACGACGTTCGCCTGCCCGACGGCACCGAGACTGATTTCCACTACGTCGACGAGCCACGGACGGTCGTGATCCTGCCGTTGACCCCCGACGGCGACGTGGTGCTCGTCGAGGAGTGGCGCCAGGCCGTCGGGCGGGTGAACCGCGGGCTCCCCGCCGGCGGCGTCGAGGACGACGACGCGGATCTGGCCGCCGCCGCGCGGCGGGAACTCCGCGAGGAGACCGGATACGAGGCCGAGTCGATCGACCGGCTCCGGGCGATCGAACCCGCGAACGGCTTCGCGAACTCCGTGCATCACTACTTCCTCGCACGCGGGTGCACCCCGTCGGCGGACCTCGAACTCGATTTCAACGAGAGCATCCGTCCGGCGACCGCCGACTACGACCGCTTCCGCGATGCGGTGTTCGCGGGCGAGGTCCGCGACGGTCGCGCCGTCCTCGGCGTCTCGCTGTACGAAGGGGCCCACGACGGAAGCGACGCGGAGTAAGCGCCCCGGCTCCCGAAGGGCTCCCGGCGCTAGACTGGATGTCGTCGCTGGGTCAGGTCTTTCACGGAGGCACCCGGAGGTCGGGTATGGTCTCGTTCGCCCCGCTCCAGTCGCTGATCGCGTGGTTCCGGTCGCTGGACCCGCGGATACAGGCTCTCGTCGTCGCGCCCGCGATCGGCTTCTCGGGCATCCTGGCGGCGGGGATCATCGTCCTCGTCGTGTTGATCGCGCTCGGCATCGTCGGCTATCAGCCGTCACCGCTGGTGCTCATCGGCCTGTCGCTCGTGCTCGTGCAGGGGATCTCCTTCGGCGGCGTCGCCTCGATCTACCTGATCCGGACCGGTCGGTCGCCGCTGTCGCTGTTTCGGGTCCCGACGCTCCGGGATATCGCCGTCGCCGTCGGCGGCTTCTTCGGGTCGCTGGCGATCCTGATCGCGGCGAGCGCGGCGGTCCAGCAGGCCGGCGCGCCGACCGCCGAGAACGAGGTCGCACAGATCGGCGCGGAGAACCCGGAGGTGTTGCTGTTGCTCATCCCCGCGGCGTTCGTCTTCATCGGCCCGGGCGAGGAGATCCTGTTCCGCGGCGTCGTCCAGGACCGACTCCGCGAGGCGTTCTCGCCGTGGGTCGCGATCCCCCTCGCGAGCGTCATCTTCGGGGCGGTCCACTACGTCGCGCTCACCGGCGCCGCGCCCGGCCGGATCGTCACGATCGGCATCCTCTCGACGCTGACGCTCGTGTTCGGCGCGACCTACGAGTACACCGACAACCTCGTCGTCCCCTCGTTCATCCACGGCGCCTACGACGCCGTGCTGTTCGCGGGGCTGTACATCGTCGTCGTATACGGCCCCGAGGCGGGGTCGACGGAGCAGGCCGCGACCATGGCGTTCGCCGACCTGCTCGGGGCCGTCCCGCTCGTCTGATCCTACATCCGGTCGCCGGCAATCCGCCCATCGAACGTCCGAGGGTTCTTCACCGATGACGGGACCACCCCGTCGCACCCGTGCACTGACCCGCCGCGGGGCGTGCCGCGACGCGACGACACGCCCGCCCCGCGCGAGTCGGTCGGTGACCGCGTTCGGTTCTCGACCGGACACATCCCGTCGTCGGCGACGGTCCCGACCGATGCCGCCCCGCGTGTCGTCCGTTCGCCCCCACCCACAGCGACGGCGTCGGAGCGACACCCTTACTCGCGTTCCCGGGAACCTCGCCACAATGCGCGAGCACTTCGAGATCCGGGACCACGACGCCGCCGGTCGCATCGGGGAGTTGACCGTCCCCCGCGCCGGCGTCACCGTCGAGACGCCCGCGCTCCTCCCGGTGATCAACCCAAACATCGAGACGATCGATCCGGGCCGGCTCCGCTCGGAGTTCGGCGCGGACATGCTGATCACCAACTCCTACATCATCCGCACGACCGAGGACGTGCGCGAGCGGGCCTTGGAGGAGGGGCTCCACGACATGCTCGGCTTCGACGGCGCGATCATGACCGACTCGGGGAGCTTCCAGCTCGCGGAGTACGGCGAGATCGACACGACGACGACGGAGATTCTGGAGTTCCAGCACGACATCGGCAGCGACATCGGAACCCCGGTCGACATTCCCACCCCGCCGGACGCGAGCCGCGAGCGGGCCGAATCGGACCTGGAGGTCACCCGACAGGCGCTCGCCGACGCCGAGGCGGTCGACGTCGGCGACATGCTGGTCAACGCGCCCGTGCAGGGGAGCACCTACCCGGACCTACGCGAGCAGGCCGGCCGCGAGGCTGCCGCGACGGATCTCGACGTGTTCCCGGTCGGCGCGGTCGTCCCGATGATGAACAGCTACCGCTACGACGACATGGTCGACGCCGTCGCCGCCGCGAAACGCGGACTGAGCGAGGACTGTCCCGTTCACCTGTTCGGTGCGGGTCACCCCATGATGTTCGCGCTGGCGGTCGCGCTCGGCTGCGACCTGTTCGACTCGGCCGCCTACGCGCTGATGGCGCGCGACGGCCGCTACCTCACCGTCTCCGGCACCGAGCAACTGGACGATCTGGAGTACCTACCGTGCTCGTGTCCCATCTGCCACGAGCACACGCCCGAGGAGCTCCGGGCCGCACAGGGCGACGAGCGCGAGGCACTCCTCGCGGAGCACAACCTCCACGTCACCTTCGAGGAACTACGCCGGGTGAAGCAGGCCATCCGCGACGGCGACCTGCTCGAACTCGTCGAGCGGCGCGCCCGCGGCCACCCCGCGATGGCCGACGGCTACCGCGCCCTCCTCGATCACGCCGACCAACTGGAGCGCATCGACAGCGCCTCCAAGGGTACGTTCTTCGGGCTCTCCCACGAGTCGGCCGACCGCCCCGAGGTTCGGCGCCACCACGACCGCCTCGCGCGCTTGTCCGTTCCCGACTCCCTGCTGTGTTCGGAGTACGGCGAGCCTTCGGACCACGACTACGACGAGGTGTGGCGCGTCGTGCCGCCGTTCGGTCCGTTCCCCCGCGCCCTCTCGGAGACGTACCCGCTCACCGCGGAGGTGCCCGACCGCACCGACGCCGCCGCCGAGCGCGCCGCCGCCGAGGGGGTCCGGGCGCTCGTCGAGGCGAACCCCGACACGGACGTGACGCTCGCACACGAGGGGTGGAGCGCGGGCGCGCTCGGGGTCGTCCCCGAGTCGGTGACGCTGGAGGATCTGCACGCCGACGCACACGCTGACGCGGTCGACGACGCGGACGGATCCGCCGAATCCCGAAGCGAAAGCGAATAACGCCCGGGCCGCACACCTCGGGGCATGACCGACTACTTCGAGGTCCACGAGCGGGACGGGGCCGCCCGCCTCGGGGAGCTTCGCCTCGATTCGCCCCTCACGACCCCGGCGCTCGCCGACGACGTGGTCCGCGACGCCGGGTCGCTGTGGAACGCCGAGCGAGACGTGCCCGAGGGCGACGAGTCCGCCCTCACGGTCCTGCCCCACCGCGCGTACCCCGCGGGCACCCGCGAGGAGGTCGTCGACGCCTTCGCCCCCGACTACCCCGACTCGGCGGCCGCCGTCGACGGGCCGACCGCCGCGGTGATCACGAGCGACGCGCCGAACTCGGGCGGGGCCGCCGCCGCGCCCGTCGACGCGTACGTCCTCTCGAACGCGCAGGGCGTCGTCGGCCACGCCTCGGCGTTCGCGGAGGCCGTGATCGACGTGCGCGAGGCGGTTCCCGCCGACACCGCGCTCTATCTGTCGGGGGTCGCCACGCCGCTGAACGCCGCCACGCTCGTGTACGCCGGCGTCGACCTCGTCGACGCGAAACGCGCGCGGGTGAAGGGAAGCCAGGGGAAGTACCTCACCGACGAGGGCGAGCGCTTCCTGGAGGACCTCGAGGAACTGCCGTGCTCGTGCCCGGCGTGTCAGGTGCCCCGCGAGGAGTTCGACCGCGCCGCCTGCGAGGAGCACAACGTCAACGCGCTGGAAGCCGAACTGCGTCGCGTCCGTCGGCGGACCCGGGAGGGGCGTCTCCGCGACTACGTCGAGGGACAGGCCCGCCACGAGCAGTGGCTCACCGCCGCGTTCCGCGAGTTGGACCAGCAGTACGGCTACGTCGAGGAGCGCGCGCCCGTCGCCCGCAACAACGAACTCGCGGCCGCGACGAGCGACACGATCCGTCGCCCGGAGATCCAGCGCTTCGCCCAGCGCGTGTCCGAGCGCTACGTCAACCGCTTCCGCAACCCCCTCGTGCTGGTTCCCTGCTCGGCGAAGAAGCCGTACTCCGAGAGCCAGAGCCACGGGCAGTTCCACGACGCGATCCAGTTCCGCGCGCACCTCGCGTCGATGACCTCGCCCATCGGCGTCGTCCCGCAGGAACTCGAACTCACCTACCCCGCACAGCACTACGACACCGTGGTTACGGGGCGGTGGTCCGAGGACGAGAAGGGGTTCGTCGCCGAGGTCCTCCGGCGCTATCTGGAGCGCAACGAGTACCCCCGAGTCATCGCGCACGTCCCCGAGGACGGCTACCGCGACATCTGCGAACGCGTCGCGGAGCAGGTCGACGTGCCGTTCGAGTACACCGTCGAGGACCACCCGACGACGACCGAGTCCATCGGGAACCTCATGTCCACGCTCGACGGCGAACTGAAGTACACGAAGCGGGAGCGCGAGCACAACACCGTCCGCGCCATCGCCGACTACATGCTCGGCGACGGCGCCGGCGACGGCCTGTTCGACGAGCTGAACACGCGCTCGCGGTACCCGAAGCTCCAGGTCCGCGACGACGACGAGGAGCTGCTGGCGACGATGGTGCCGACCTACGGCGCCCTCGCCTTCACCCTCGCGGGCGCCCGACAGTGGGTCGACAGCGACGCGCCGACGAAGACCGTCGAGATCGACGCGTTCGTCCCGCAGGGGAGCGTCCTCGCCCCCGGCGTCGTCGACGCGGACGACGACATCCGCGTCGGCGACGAGGTCGTCGTCGAGGGACCGAAGGCGTTCGCGGTCGGTCGCGCGGAGATGCACGGCGCGGAGATGCGCTCGTCGACCCGCGGGATCGCGGTGGACGTGCGCCACTCCGAGGAGCTGTAGCCGGCCGCGTGGGCAACGGTTTTGCCTTCCGTCGTGGATCCCTCTGCCGTGACCAGCCCTCGCCATCGACTCGTCCGGGCGGCCCCGGCGCTGTTCGCCGTGACGACGCTCCCGGCGGTCGCGCTCGCGGCGATCCTCGTCGGCGGGCAGGCGGCCGCGGTCGTCGCGATCCTCGGCTGGTTCCTCCTCACGCCGCTGTCGGCGGTCCTCCTGAATGAGGTGTTCGAGGTCGACGACGGCGACGAAGACCTCGAACGCGCCCTCGACGCGTTGCGCGAGTGGCGGGCCGACGACGCCGGGAGCCGACCCGACGGCCCGAGCGACGCCACGACCGACGGCCCGACAGACGAGCGCGACCCGGTCGACAGGCTCCGCGAGCGGTACGCCGAGGGAGACATCGACGAGGTCGAGTTCGAGCGCCGCCTCGACCTCCTGCTCGAGACGGAGGACGCCGACGCCGAGACAGCCCGCGAGCGCGTCCGGAACCGCGGCGGCGACGCGACCGCCGATCGCGAGGTCGAGCGCGAACGCGAACGCTGATGCCCGCGTCGCCGCCGGCGCCCCGCCGTTCGGCAGCGACCTGCGCCGCGAAGCGAACGCATACAACCCAGCCCCCGTACCCTCGGGTATGACCGACGACCACGCGCCGGCGGGCACGCGCGTCGGCGTCGACGTGGGCGGCACGTTCACGGACCTCGTGACGGTCCGGGACGGCCGGATCCGCGTCGACAAGACGCCCTCGACCCCGGACGCGCCCGACGAGGGCGTCGTGACGGGCCTCCGGGAACTGGACGCGCCGCTCGCCGAGGTGGACTTTCTCGGCCACGGGACGACCGTCGCGACCAACGCCGTACTGGAGGGCGAGTGGGCCGACACCGCCCTCCTGACGACCGAGGGCTTTCGCGACGCCGTCGAGATCGGCCGCCAGACCCGCCCGGACATCTACGACTTCGACGCGACCAAGCCCGACCCGGTGGTCCCGCGCGACCGCCGGTTCGAGGTGCCCGAGCGCGTCGACGAGCGCGGCGCCGTCCTCCGCGACCTCGACGAGGCGACCGTCCGCGCCCGCGCCCGCGACCTCCGGGAGTCGGGGGTCGAGAGCGTCGCCGTCTCGCTGCTGTTCTCCTTCGAGCATCCGGCCCACGAGCGTCGCGTCCGCGAGATCCTCCGCGAGGAGGGCGTCGACGCCAGCGTCTCGCTCTCCTCGGATGTCCTCCCGGAGATCCGCGAGTACGAGCGCACCCTGACGACCGCGATGAACGCCGCGCTCAAGCCAGTGATGGACGCCTACCTCGGGTCGCTGGCCGCCGCCGCCGGCGACCTCGGCGTCGACGCCCCGCTTCGCGTGATGGGGTCGAACGGCGGGCTGATGGCGGCCGACGCCGCCCGCGAGCGCCCCGTCAACACCCTCCTCTCGGGCCCCGCGGCGGGCGTCCGCGGCGCCACCCACGTCGCGGGCCGCCGCGGCGTCGACGACCTGATCACGATGGACATGGGCGGCACCTCCTGCGACGTGAGCCTCGTGCGCGACGGCGACCCGCTCGTGACGACGGACACCGAGGTCGGCGAGTACCCCGTCTCCGTGCCCACGGTCGACATCCACACCGTCGGCGCCGGCGGCGGCTCGATCGGCTACGTGGACACGGGCGGCGCCCTGCGCGTCGGCCCGCGCTCGGCCGGCGCTCAGCCCGGGCCGGTCTGCTACAACCGCGGCGGGAGCGAGCCGACCGTCACCGACGCCCACCTCGTGCTCGGCCGCATCGACCCCTCGGGGTTCCTCCCGGACGCGCTCGGTCGCGACGCCGCGGCGGTGCGGGAGGCGTTCGTGCCCCTCGCCGAGACCGTCGCCGGCGACCCCGAGGCGACGGAGGCCGCCGCCCGGGGGCTGCTCGACGTGGCGAACGCGAACATGCGCCGCGCGCTGCGGGTCGTCAGCGTCGAGCGCGGCTACGACCCCCGCGAGTTCGCGCTCGTCGCCTTCGGCGGCGCCGGGCCCCTCCACGCGACCGCGCTCGCGGACGCCCTCGACATCCCCGAGGTGGTCGTCCCGCGGGCCGCCGGCGTGCTCTCGGCGCTCGGGCTGCTCATCAGCGACGTGGTGTACGACTACTCCACCTCGATGGTGCGCCGCCTGGACGACGTGGACCCGGCCGCCGTCCGCGACGCGTTCGCCGAGTTCGAGGCCGAGGGCCGGGCGGAACTGCGCGACGCCGGCCGCGCGGACGACGCGATGGCGTTCGAGCGCACGCTCGATCTCCGGTACGCTGGCCAGTCGTTCGACCTGTCGGTGTCCGTCGAGGGCGACCTCGACGGCGACGAACTCGACCGCGTCGAGGAGCGCTTCCACGCGGCCCACGAGCGCCGGTACGGGCACGCCTCGCCCGAGGAACCCGTGGAGCTGGTGACGGTCCGCCTGCGCGCCCGCGGGCTCGTCGAGCCGCCCGAACTCGCGGTCGAGGAGCGCGCCGGCGACCCCGACGACGCGATCACGGAGACCCGTCGGGTCGGCTTCGGCGACGGCGACCGCGACACGCCGGTGTACGACCGCGAGCGCCTGCCGACGGACGCGGCGTTCGACGGTCCCGCGGTCGTCGAGGGGAGCGAGAGCACCGTCGTCGTCCACCCCGGCCAGCGAGCGCGCGTCGACGGCGACGCGAACCTGGTCGTCGACACCGGGGGTGACGGCGAATGAGCGACGACGGAGCCGTCGGCGGCGCCGGCGGCGGGGACGCCCGCGGCGACGACACCGTCGACGGCGGCGTCGACTCGGTTACCCTCGAGGTGATCCGCAACGGCTGTGAGGCGGTCGCCGAGGAAATGAACGCGACGCTCGTGCGGACGGGTTACTCGCCGAACATCAAGGAGCGCCGCGACTGCTCGACGGCGCTGTTCGACGCCGCCGGCGAGATGATCGCGCAGGCGGAGACGATGCCGGTCCACCTCGGCGCGATGCCGTACTCCGTCGCCGCGGCGGTCGAGGCGTTCCCGCCGGAGACGTTGGATCCCGGCGACTCGGTCCTCCTGAACGACCCGTTCCGGGGCGGTGCACACCTCCCGGATCTCACGCTCGTGACGCCGATCCACGACGCCGACGGCGAGGACGTGATCGCGTTCGCCGCCAACCGCGCGCACCACGCCGACATCGGCGGATCCACGGCCGGCTCCGTGGCGGCCGACTCCACCGAGATCTACCAGGAGGGCCTGCGCATCCCGCCGGTGAAGTTCGAGGCGGGGACGGGCGCCGTCGCCGAGGACGGCGCGCCCGAGGGCGAGGTCCGCGAGGACGTGCTGTCGATGATCCTCGCGAACGTCAGGACCCCCGAGGAACGCCGCGGCGACCTCCGCGCACAGGTGGCTGCGAACGCGACCGGGCGACGTCGCTTCCGGGACCTCGCCGCCGAGCATGGCTCGGATCTCGCCCCCGCGCTGGAGGAGATCAAGGACTACTCCGAGCGCCGGATGCGCGCCGAACTCGCGGCGCTGCCGGACGGCACCTACGAGTTCGCGGACGCCCTCGACGACGACGGCCGGGGCAACGCAAACCTCGCGATCGAGGTGGCGCTCACCGTCGACGGCGACGAGGTGACCGTCGACTTCACCGGCACGGCAGACCAGACCGACGGGCCGATCAACGCGGTCCTCGCGGTGACCGCGTCGGCGACGTACTACGCCGTCCGCTGTGTGACGGACCCGGACATCCCGCCGAACCACGGCTGCTACCGCCCGATCGAGGTCGTCGCGCCGGAGGGGACCATCGTGAACCCGCGGCCGCCCGCAGCCGTGGTCGGCGGCAACCTGGAGACGAGCCAGCGCGTCACGGACGCGGTGCTGGGCGCGCTCGCGGAGGCGGCGCCCGAGGCCGTCGCCGCCGCGGGCCAGGGGACGATGAACAACGTCACGCTCGGGGGCAGGGACCCGCGGGGCGACGACCCGACGCCGTACGCCTTCTACGAGACGCAGGGCGGCGGCTTCGGCGGCCGCGCGAGCGGCGACGGCATGGACGGCGTCCACGTCCACATGAGCAACACGCTGAACACGCCCGCGGAGGTGCTGGAGACCGCCTACCCGCTCCGGATCGAGCGCTACGAACTCCGCCCCGACTCCGGCGGCGCGGGCGAACACCGCGGGGGACTCGGCCTCCGGCGCGATATCCGCGTCCGCGACCACACCGCGCGATTCAGCCTGCTCGCCGAGCGCCACGAGTCACACCCGTACGGCCTCGCCGGCGGCGTCGAGGGCGCCAACGGCGCCGCCTATCTGGTCGACGACGACGGCGACGAACTGGAGAAACTGCCCGCGAAGCACACCCGCGACCTCCCCGCCGGCTCCGTCGTCAGCGTCCGCACGCCGGGCGGCGGCGGCTACGGCGACCCCGCCGACCGCGACGTCGACGCCATCGAGCGCGACCTGCGACTCGGCAAGCTGACCCCCGAGGCGGCGCGCGAGGCGTACGGGTACGAGGCCGACGACGAAGGCGAGACCGCCGACGGCGACGACTGACCCACCGCCGCGGGTCGTGTTCGGGCGGGTCCGCCTGCGACGACACCCGTCCGACTGCGGGGCGGGAATGGAAGGGGCCGCGGGGGCTTCCGCGGTCGGCTACTCAACACAGTCAACAGCGACGATCACAACCACCTCGACCACGAATCGAACTACCGCGGCACGAAGGGTTTAGCCGCCGCCGCCATACCACGCCGACAATGCTCGACGCAGGCGACGACGCCCCCGAGGTAACCGCACCGATGGCGACTCCCGAGGCAGCGCGGGAAACCGACCGCGGAAGCTACACGAGCGGCGACGTGAGCGAGTTCTCGCTCGCGGACGCGCTCGACGAGGGCCCGGTCGTCCTCGCCTTCTACCCCGGCGTCTACTCCCGGACCTGCACGCAGGAGCTGTGTGAGCTTCGCGACTGGAAGGCCGACCTCGCGGAGGCGGACGCGCCGCTGTACGGCGTCAGCGCCGACACCCCGTGGTCGCTGTTGGCGTTCATCGACGAGTACGACCTGCAGTACCCGCTCGTGTCGGGGTTCAACAACTCGATCATCGCGGACTTCGGGGTTCGCCGCGGGGCGCGAAGCGCCCAGGAGGACGCGAGCGGGGAGGGAACCGACCCGCGAGAGCGCGAGGAGTCGATCGTGGCGGGCATCGCGAACCGCGCGGTGTTCGTGGTCGCCCCTGACGGCACCGTCTCCTACACGTGGCTGGCGACCGAGCCGCTGACGTTCCCCGACACCGACGAGGTGGAGGCGGCGGTCGCCGAGGCGACACGGTAGCGTCGGCGACGACACGGTAGCGTCGGCGGCGACGCCCAGGCGACGCCCAAGCGACGCCCCGGCACTCCCCGGCGCCGATCTGTCGATGTCGCACCGGCGGAAGTTTTGTCACCCGCGGCCGAGAGCCCCGGACGATGCCCTCCGCCACGAATGACGCCGGGAGCCTCGGCCGACAGATCGCGTTCGCGTTGGCTGCCGCGATCGTCGCCGCGGTCGCCGGCACCGCGCAGGGACTCGTCCCGACTCTGATCGACCTCTCGACCGAGACCGTCTGGCTGATCTCCGCCGCCGGCGCGCTGTCGTCGCTCGTCGCCGCGCTGGTCGCGGGTGCGGCCGGCTACGCCGCCGGACTGCGCGACGCCGAGGCGGGGACCGTCCTTCGGACCGTGATCGTGTTCGCGGGCGCCGCGGTCCTCGCGTACGCGGCGGCGGCGGTCGTGTTCGGGTTGCTCGCGCCGAACGCGGGCGTGACCCCGCCGCTCGCCGCGGCCGCGGGCGTCGCCGGGCGGACGGTCCCGTTCGTCGCCGGCGGCGTCGCCGGGGCGGCGCTCTCGCGTGCCCGGAACGCGACCGACGGGTCCCGCGACGCAAGCTACTCGGCGGCGCACACGAACAGCGAGGTATGACCAACGCGCCCGAGGAGGCCCTCCCGACCGAGGGTCTCGTCTGCGTCGTCGGCGCCGGCGGCAAGAAGACGACCCTCTACACGCTCGCGAACCGCCTCGACCGCGCGGTCGTCTCCGCGACGGTTCGCATCCCCATCTTCGACGACCACGTCGCGCGCGTCGTCGTCGACCGCGACGCGGTCGCCGCGCTGGAGCGCCACGCCGCGGACGCCGACATCGGCGTCGACTGGCCGCTCGGGCTCGTCCCGGAACAAGAACGGGACGACCGCTACCTCGGCTACGACCCGTCGGTCGTCGACGACCTCGCGGGCGCCCACGACGGCCCGGTGCTCGTGAAGGCCGACGGCGCGCGGATGCGCGAGTTCAAGGCGCCCGACGACCGGGAGCCGCAGATCCCCGACGGCGCCGACACGGTCGTACCGATCGCCTCCGCACACGTCGTCGGCGAACCCCTGACGGACGCGGTGGTCCACCGCCCCGAGCGCGTCGCCGCGATCGCGGGCATCGACGAGGGCGACGAGGTGACCGCCGAGGCGGTCGGTCGGGTGCTCGCGTCGCCCGACGGCGGGCTAAAGGACGTCCCCGCCGACGCCGAGGCGGTCGCGCTCGTGAACAAGGTCGACGACGCCGACGACGAGGCCGTCGCCCGCGAGATCGCTCGGGCGGCGCTCGACGCGGACGGGGCGGGACGGATCGACCGGGTGGTTCTGGCGGCGCTCGGGGAGGGTCGGGTCGTGGACGTGATCGACGCCTGACGCGACCGCGTCGTCCCCGTCCCCTCACTCGAACGCCTCCGCGGCCGCCTCGAACTCCTCGCGCGTGTTGAGGTTCTCGAAGGTCCGGTCGTCGACCCCGAGGGCGGTCAGTTCGTCGGCGCCGACGACCACGTGGTCCAGATCGAGCAGGGGCGCGACGATCTTTCGGTCGCCCCGTTCCAGGGCGGCCTCGCAGGCCTCCGCCATCGGGCCGGCACGGTACACCGCGTGGGTCGTCTGGAACCACTCGTCGTTGACGCGCGGGACGACCGCGTCGTGGCCGTCGAGCCGGTCGAACAGCGCCGCCACGAACCGCGGGTCGACGAACGGCATGTCGCAGGCGACGACGAACGCCGCCGCGTCGGCGTCGCCCCACCCCTCGACGCCGCGGAGGGCCGTGCGGATGCCCGCCATCGGCCCTTGGTCGGGCGTGGGGTCCTCGGCGTAGCGGACGGGGAGCGGGTAGCCGTCCAGCGCCGCCCCGATGGCCTCGCGCTGGTCGGGGCGACAGTTGACGACGAGGCGGTCGGCGATGTCCGAGAGCCGGTCGGCCACCCGCCGGACCATCGGGACGCCCGCGAGGTCGGCGACGGCCTTGTCGCGGTCTCCGAACCGTGTCGAGCGTCCGCCGGCGACGATCGCCGCGTACCGGGTCATGACCGGCGATCCGTCGCCCCGGGTAAAAACTCCCGCGCCCGGATCGGGTGCGGCGGCCGGGTCCCCGCGCGGAATGCGACTCGCCTCCTGGCAAACGCTTAACGGCGTCGACCGACTCGTCCGTACCGATGGAACGGACCCGGGTTCTCCGCGTCGACCTCTCGGCGGGGACCGTCGCGTTCGAGACGGTCCCCGAGCAGCGGCGCCGCCGCTACCTCGGCGGGAAGGGCCTCGGCGCCCGGTATCTGTACGACGAACTGGACGCGGGCGCGGACCCCCGCGGCCCCGAGAACCGCCTCGGGTTCATGCTCGGGCCGCTGTCGGGGGCGCTCCCGGGCGAGTCGCGCTACGCCGCGGTGACGAAGTCGCCGCTGACGGGCGCGTTCCTCGACTCCTACTCCGGCGGGACCTTTCCCGACCGGCTCGCGGGGTCGCTGCCCGACTGCCTCGGCGTGCTCGTGACGGGCGCGGCCGACGAGCCGACGGCGCTGGTCGTCGGCGACGGCGACCCGCGGCTGGAGCCCGCGGGCGACCTCTCGGGCGCGGACACGGTCGCCACCGCGGAGGCGTACCCGGACGCGGCGGTCGCGTGCGTCGGCCCCGCCGGCGAGCGCGAGGTCGCGTACGCGACGATCGCCTCCGACGCCGGCGACCACCACGCGGGCCGCGGCGGCGCCGGCGCGGTGATGGGATCGAAGAACCTGAAGGCGGTCGTCGCCCGCGGCGACCCGCCGGCGGTGCCCGACGATCTCGCCGACCTCCACGCGGAGTACGCCGACGCCTTCGCCGACGCCGACGCCGGCAAGTGGCAGACGGCGGGGGAGACGCTGGAGTCGATCGACTTCGCCGCCGAGGTGGGCGTGTTGCCCGCGAACGGCTGGCGCGACACCGCAAACGAGGTCGACGGCATCGGGATCGAGGCGGCCGAGGCCGCAGCGGCCGAGCGTGAGTACCCCGAGGACGACGTGCCCGGCGGCTTCCGGGTCGAGACCGACGACGGCGAGACGGTTCCCCGCGGCGCGGCGCCGATGACGCTCGGTGCCGGGCTGGGGATGGACGACTTCGACGCGGTCGCGGCGCTCGGGGAGGCCTGTGACCGCCTCGGCGTCGACGTGATCACCGCCGGCAACGCCGTCGCGTGGGCGGTCAGAGCCGACCAGGTCGACTTCGGTTTCGGCGACGAGGACGGCGCCCGGCGCCTGATCGAGCGGATCGCTCGACGAAGCGACGGCGACGACCTCGCGGACGCGCTCGCGGAGGGCGTCGACGCCGCCGCCGACCGCTACGGCGGCGACGACTACGTGCCGACGGTGAAGTCGATGGAGCTGCCCGCCTACGACCCCCGCGGCGCGCTCGGGATGGCGCTGGCGTACGCGACCGCCGACCGCGGCGGCTGCCACCGCCGCGCGCGCCCCATCGAGGAGGAGGTGTTCCGCGAGGACTGGGACACCGCCCGGCGCGTCGAGGCGGTCGTGGGCGCGCAGAACGCCCGCGCGACGCTGTGGAGCCTCGTCGTCGACGACTTCGCCGGCGAGACGCTGTGGGACGATCTGGGCGCCGAGTGGCTCGACGCGCTCGGCGTCCCGCACGACGACCTCCGGCGCGTCGGCGACCGGGTGTGGACGCTCGTGCGGCTGTTCAACGCCCGCGAGGGGTTCGACCGCGAGGCCGACACGCTCCCCCCGCAGTTCGGCGACCCGCTCCCGGAGGGCGACGCGCCCGCCGCCGGCCGCGCCGTCGACGGCGAGGCGTTCGAGCGCCTGCTCGACGCCTACTACGCCGCCCGCGGGTGGGACGACCGGGGGATCCCGACGGCCGAACGCTGTCGCGCGCTGGACCTCCCGACCGACGCCCCCGTCCGATCCGCCGACCGCACGCGAGCCGACGACTGACACCACCAGCGATGCCCGACAAGATTGATCTCGACGAACTCGACGTACAGCCCGACGACGACGAGCGACCCAACCGCGGCGACTGGTTCTGGGGGAACGACGCCGAGGACGCCGAGCCGACCGACGGCGACGAGGAGGCGGGCGACGGAGACGACGGGTCGGCCGGCGCGGACGACGGAGCCGGCAGCGACGACGACGCGTCGGCGCCAGCGACCGGTTCGGACGCCGACGGCACGGACGCGAGCGACGCCGACGGCGCCGACGGCTGGCGCTCGGGTGCCGCCCGGGCGGAGGAATTGGGCGCCGACGAGCCCGACCCCGTCGAGTACGACGACGACCTCGGCGCGGACTCGTCGTCGACGCCGCGGGTGCCGTACGCGGACGACGACAAGCCCGTCGGCATCCCCCGCGAGGGCGGGGGCGGGGGCGGCGTCTCGGCGGACGCGCGCGACGAGGAGACCCAGGAACAGCCCGAGGCGACGGGTCCCCACGGCGAGACGAAAAGCGAGATGACGATGGCGCTGTCGTACCGGGCGATGCGCTCGCTGTCGAACCTCCACGCCGCGCTCGCGGACGCCGAGACGTGGACCGACTACGTCGGGATCGTCGGCGACGTGGACGCCCACGTGATCAACAAGTTCCAGCGCGACAACCGGCTGGACCTCGACTTCTTCAACGGCACCGGGACCGGCCCGGGCGAGCGGCTGGAGGAGGTCGGCCCGAACTCGATGTTCTACGCCGACCGGATGGTGCTCGTCGGCGTCGAGTCGGCGGGCGAGCGCGCGTGGGCCGAGCGCGCCGGCTGGGAGTTCGTCCCGCTCTCGGAGGCCGCCGAGGCGTCGGGGTGGGAGGTCGATAGCGAGGAGGGAGAAGACGAGGACACCCAGAGCGATGCTGGTGACGACGGCGATGACGCCGAGGACGACGCCTCCGGCGACGCTGACGACGAGAACTGAGCGCGAGGTGCGGGCGTCGGACCGCCCGCGACCGGAGGTACACTTTTTGTGATTCCCGTGTCACTGTCTCCCTATGGGACTTCGAAACGCCGTCTCGCAAAGCTGGGTGCTGACCGCGATGGCGACTGGGATCGGGCTGTGGTGCGCCTACATCGCGGTACAGACGTTCGCCGCGAGCGAGAACCTCTGGGCGTTCTCCGGCTCGTACGTCGGAACGAACGCCGTCGGCGGGCTCGCCGGCGTCGCGGTGCTCGCGGGCATCGTCGCGCTGCTGTTCGTCTACATGGCCGAGCTCGGCGAGTCCGACCCCGCGCCGCGGGCGTGGCCGCCCGAGGAGTGAGGTCGCCCGAGGCGTACGCCGCGCCGGGACCGTCGCCGGCGTCGCCCGCGTCCCCCGACCGGGGACAAGGCTAACACGCCGGATCCCGTTCGTCCGTCCATGCAGTACGAGTGCGTCGACTGCGGCACGATGACGCGCGTCGGCTCGCCCGAGGGGGAGGTCCGCCGGGAGTGTCCGGTGTGTGAGACGGTGACCCTGTGGGAGCCGGCGTTCGAGGGCCAGGGGGTGTCGTTCTGATGGCGATCTCCTTCGAGCCGAGCGACCGCCTCCGCGAGGCCGCCGACGAGTGGGCCGACCAGCGCATGATGGAGGAGGAGCGCGCGCTGGAGGTGAAGCTCGAACAGGCGTTGCTGGAGATCGAACACCTCGTCTCCGGCGGCACGGAGGTCACCTTCGAGGTCGAGGACGGGGGCGAGCGGGTACGGTTCTCCCCCAGCGACGACCTCGCGACGTTCCTCGACCGGCAGGCGGAGGAGTCGGGGCTGTCGGCCGAGCGCCTGCTGCGCCTGCACGTCGACCTGTTCGCGAACGTGTTCCTCGAGGACGACGCCGAGCGCCCGCCGAACGCGCCGCCGACGGAGTAGCGCGGTCGCCGAACACGGCCGTCCCGAGACGCCGCTCGGCGCCGAGGCGAGCCGTCCCGGGACAACAGCTAAGTTCTCGGATCCTGATCACTGCCACATGGCAACGGAGGACACCGGCTGGCGACCGAAGGGCGGACTGGAGGAGTACAAGGGCCACGAGGTGTGGGAGTACGAGAGCGGTCCGCACGAGGAGAACCGTCGCGAGAGCGAGGGCGAGGTCGACCTCGGCGGCGTCACGGCCGAGGACGACGAGTAAGCGACGGGTCCGCCCGGCCGCGCTCAGGTGATCGTCAGGGGGAACGCACGCTTTTCTCGGGGCGGCACGACGAAGTTCGCCCGCGACTGCGTGGTGATGAACTCGAGGATGCCGTTGTTCTCGCGGTCGGTGATGTCCGGGTGGTCGTCGCGGAGGTACCAGCCGTTCATCGACTTGCGCGTCCGCCGGAAGTGCGCGAGCTCGCGCTGGTAGCTGAGGAAGTGAACCCCGGTCCGGCCGTCGTCGACGGTGTTGAAGTCCCGCCGGAGCACGATCGGCTCGCCGTCCCGGCGGACCCGCGCGACCTTCTCGTGGTGGCCGACGCTGCCGTGTTCCCGTGCGTGCTCGCGCACCGCGTCGGCGAACGGCACGTCCGTCCCGAGGTCGGCCACGTCCTCGGTCGAGAACCCCGGCGAGAACATCTTCTCGACCCGGCTCGCCTCGTCGAGGGAGAACCACTGCGGGAGGTCGAAGGTGATGTGCGAGAGGTGCGCGGTGGTGCCGCCGGCCAGCGGGCCGTCGTCGATGGCGACGCGGTCCTCGCTCGCCTGGCTCCCCTCGCGTCCGGAGAAGAACCCCGAGAACATCGGCGCGTCCGCCTCCAGCCCCTCCACGTCGACGTGCTCGGCGGGCAGCCCCTCGCCGAGGAAGCCCGTCCGGCGGTCGCGACGGCGGAACACGTCCGCCAGCGTGTGGTCGACCGGCTCCCCGTTCACCTCCTCGCGCGAGCCGAACAGCGCGCTCTCGGCGGCCGGGAGATGTGAGGGCACGTCCGACTCCAGCACGAGCATCGCGTCGAAACGCTGGAGTTCCTCGTCGTCGGTCCGGGTGAGAACCTCCGGGTGCTCGATGGGGACGCGTCCGAGCGCGCCGTTGTCGTCGAAGTACGTCGACCCCCACGCGAGGGCGTGAAACAGCCCGTCCGGCGCCCAGTCGTACGCGGCCTCCACCGTCCGGAGGGCGCGCTCGACGGTCTCGGCGGCCTCACGTGAGGGTTCGCGCTTCAGGTCCAACAGGAGGACGCGTCGGTGGCGCGCCTGCAGCGGGTTGCCGTCGGCGTCGCGCCGGAGCACGTCGCGCTGGGCGAACTGTCTGCTCGGCACCGAGTGCGGGTTGGAGTCGAGCGGGAGCCCGGGCGGCGCGCCGGTGGTGCAGCCGGCGACGCCGATCCCGGCCGCGACCGCGAGCCTCCCCAGCATGCTCCGGCGAGACGGCATTCTATGACGTTTCACGGTGTACGCGAGCAAAAGCGTTCGGTCGGGGTACCTCGGGCCGGAGCGGACAGGACCGGATCGGACCGGACCGGACCGGGCCGGACCGGTGCGGCCGAGGCGACGCGTCGGCGGTCGCTACCCCGACACAAACGCTTTGAGTCCACGGACCGAGTCATCCCGTATCATGGGCGGAACACACGCGAACCTCCCGCTCGCGCTCGGTCCCGCGTTCGTCGTGCTCGGCGTCGGGGTGCTCGTCCTCGCGCTGGCGACGTACGACGCGTACCGGTCGTACGACGCGACGGGGGGTGTCGACGGTTCGGCGGGGGGAGTCGCCGACGCGTCCGGTACCGGCGGCGACGCCTCGGGGGGTGGCGCCGATGAGTAGCCCGACCGCGCCCGCAGAGGACGGCGGACGCCGGGGGGAGGTCGCCGACTCTTCCGGCGGCGACCGCGGCCGGATCGCCGACGCGCTGTACTGGGTGCGGGTCGGCGCCTACTCGCTCGCGTCGCTGCTCGCGCTCTCGCTGCTCACCGTTGGAACCGTGGCGATCATCGCGGAGATCAAGGGGACCTGGCACTGGGCGATCCACCTCGAATCGACGATCAGCTACATGGGGATCCTCATGGGCGGCCTGCTCACGCTGTTGGTCCCCTTGCTCGCCGTCTCGCTGACCGCGCGGGTGGTGTTCGATGTCTGATCGGCGCGTCGGGGTCTCCGACCGACTCTCCGGCGCGTGGCTCGCGCGGGCGTTCGCGGCGCTGTCGGTGCTCGGACTGCTCGTGACGGTCGCGGGCGTCGCCGCGATGGCGATCGCCGCCGAGTCGATCGGCCGGAAGACGTGGGGCGCGTACTTCGCGATGGAGCAGGCGATGGCGATCGGCACGCCGGTCGCCGTCACCTTCGCGGGGCTGTCCGTGCTCGGCGGCTTCGCGGTCGTCTACACGGCGGCCGGGCCGGATCCGGAGTCGACGCGGCGGCCCGCCGACGACTGAGAAACGCGCGGTTCGGCCGGGTCGCGGCCGCGGCAGGGGACCGCCGCGGCGACGCCGACCGCGTTCACACCATCTGCGCGACGATCTCGTCCTCGAACTCGACGAGGCCCGCCAGGATCTCCGCGGCCGCCAGGAACAGGGGCTCGTCCGTCTCCTCGCGGATGTCGTCGGCGGCGTCGTCGACCCACGTCATGAGGTGGTTGTCGAGGAACACGCGCTCGTAGCCGAACGTCTCGTCCCTCCCCTCGCGCTGCTTGGTCACGAGCCACCGGAGGAACGCCAGCTCGACGGCGACGAAGTCGTTCTCCTCGGGATACTCCTCGGGGGGCGTCCAGCCGGCCGCGCCGTAGCTGGCCTCCACCTCCGCGAGCCCCTCGCCGATGAACTCCGTGTCGTCGCGGTAGTTCGTCTCGTGCAGCAGGACCGGCGGGCGCGGGCCGACGAACACCTCCGTGTACGTCCGCCGCAGGTCGCTGTGCAGCTCGGACACGTCGTCGCCCTCGTGGGCGTCGACGAACGCCCGGACGTGCTCGAACCCGGCGTCGAGGTGCTCGTTGACGCTGTCCTCCGGGGTGCGCATGTCGCCCGAGAGGAGATGCGAGAGGAACTCCTCGGTCGGGGCGTCGTGGAACACCTCGATGCAGAAGTCGATCAGCTCGATCCGGGCGTCGTAGACGGCGAGTTCGTCGGTGCTCATGGTGTCAGTGGGTGTGGCGGTCGTCCTGTCGCTTACCGGTTGTCGAACAGCAACTGCGCGCGGCAGTCGCCGCAGTACTCGAAGACGCTGTGGTCGGAATCGGGCGCGATCCCCTCGACGAGGTCGCCGACCTCCGACTGGATGTGCTCGGCGGAGGCCGCCGAGGTGAACGGGTCGCCACAGCGGACGCACTCCAGCATCTCGCCGTCGTGGACGGTCTCCCAGCGCGGGTCGTCGTCGGCGACGGCGCCCTCGCCGGCCGTTCGGTTCTCGGGCAGGCGCCCGAGGTCGAGCCCTTGTTCCATCGTGATCGCCGTCTCGGGGCAGCCCTCCTCACAGAGCCCGCAGTTGACGCAGTCCTCGTGGTTGAACTGGAGGTTGCCGTCCTCCGTCCGGCGGATCGCGTCGGTCGGACACAGCGTCGAACACGTCGGCGTGAGGTTGCAGGCGTCGTTCACGGACATCACGCCGAAGTCCTTCAGCCCGCGAACCGTCTCGCGCTCGGGCTCGGCGAACTCGAGGATACGGCGGACCGATTCGAGCGTCCAGTCGTGGCTATTGAACGCGGGATTGGGCTTGTCCTCGCGGACGACGCCCGTCGAGCGGTGCTCGCCCTCCGGCACGGGCGTCGGGTCCAGCGTCAGTTCCGTGAAGCTGCTCAGTTCCTCGACGAACTCGTCGGGCTCGCGGGGGTCGGGCGCGAAGAACGCGACGCGTTCGCCCAGGCCCAGATCCCGCGTCGCTCGGTTGAGCCGCTCGACGAGTTCCGCCTTCGGGTCCGGACCGGAGTGGAGGCAGTCGCCGCCGCAGCCCACGACCGCGACGCCGGCGGCGCCGGCCGCCAGCGCGTGCATGACGTGCCCCTCGCCGACGGTGTCGGTGCAGTTCACCTCGACGGGGAGCACCGGCGGGTAGGTGATGTCCTCGCCGGCGGCCGCGCGGCGGCCGTACTCGTCGAGCGCCGCGGCGGCGCGCTCGTCGCAGGTGAACGCGACGACGGGCGCCTCGATGCCGTCGTCGCCGCCGGTGAACGGCCAGATGCCGCCCTCGTCGGTCTCGCGGCTGAGCAGCGCCTCGACCTCGCGGGCGATCCGCTCGTTCGACGGCTCCCGCAGCGATGTCGCGCCCGTCGGGCACGACGAGGTGCACGCGCCGCAGTTCTCGCAGGCGGTCAGGTCGAACTCCACCTCGTCGACGGCGGGCCGATCGACGGCGTCGTGCGGGCAGGCGTCGACGCAGGCGGTACACCCCTGCTGGCCGGAGTCGCCCGCGGCGCACACGTCCATGTCGAGGTCCAGATATTTCGGTTTCGAGACGCCTCCCAGCAGCGACTCGACGGAGGCGATCGTGGCGGCGTCGACGGGGCCAGTGTAGTAGCCGATCCGGCCGCCGCGGGCGGTCGACGTGCCCGCGGGGTCGACGACCTGGTCGGCCTCGACGGTGCGCGTGACGCCCGACAGGTCGATCGCGTCGGTGGGGCAGCAGTCGGCCCACTCGCCGTCGGGCGCGTCCGGGTGAATGTCGACGGGGCGGCGCGTCACCATCCCGTCGGGGCCCTCCTTCACGCACTTCATACAGGAGATGCAGTCCTCGGTGACGCGGGCCTCGACCCGTACCTCGAACTCGCCGAACCCGCCCTCGACGCCGACGATCCGGCCGCGCTCGATGTCCACGTCCGAGAGATCCGCGTCGGAGTCGTCGTCGCGACGACCGTCGGCGTACTCCGCGCCGTCCGCCAGAAGTGTCACCTCGGCGGAATCGGCGAGCGCGGCCGCGGTCTCGGCGTCGCCGACCACGACGACGCGCTCGCCGGCCTCCCGGGAGACGGTGCGCGTGGCGGCCTCGTACTCCAGGCCGGTGCGGCGCGCGTTGAACAGCCGCGCGGTCTTGTCGGTGGCGTCGTCGCGCTCGTGGACCCAGCCGGCCCGCTCGCGGTGGTCGACGTAGGCTGCCGCGTCCGGGTGGAGCCCGTTGCGCTCGACGAGGTCGTCGAACGTCGCCTTACAGCCGTCGTCGCAGGCGCCGACGATCAGCTGGTCGAGGTCGTACTCGTCGATCAGCCCGTCGACGGCGGGCAGCGCGTCCCGGCACAGCTGCTCGGAGGACGCGACCACGTCGACGTCGCGGACCCCGTCGCGGACCGACTCCAGGTCCACGTCGCAGGTCCCCCCGCACGAACAGACGAATGCCCCGACGTTCATCGTCGGAGTCAACGGGGTGGCGCGTATATACCTTGCGCCGGGAGATCGCCGGACGGCATTATCTCGGATGATCTTTCCGGTTGTTTTAGGCACACCAAAAAAATTCAGGTACGTTCGGTGCGAAGATTAATGAAGGTCGATTACGTGTCATGTCACGATAGCCCATCAACCAGTGGTGAATGTCAACATGAAACAATGAGCACGGAACCGGTCTCACTGGACCTAGACAGACGGTCGTTCATGAAGGCGAGCGCGTTGGCCGGCGCGGTCGCCCTCGGTGGCGGCGGCGCGGGGCAAGCGCTGGCGCAGAGCGACGGCGAGGAAGAGGACGGAACGGACACGGATCACACGGAGCTGACGAAGACGATCTGCAACTACTGCTCGGTCGGGTGCGGCTTCCACGGCGAGCGGAAGGGCAACGCGTTCGTCGGCCAGGAGCCCTGGGAGGACCACCCGGTGAACAACGGGTCGCTCTGCTCGAAGGGCGCGGGCATCTACGAGACGGAGCACTCCGAGAAGCGGCTGAAGTCGCCGATGCGGCGGGTCGACGGCGGCTGGGAGAAGCTCTCGTGGGACGAGGCGTACACCACGGTCGCCGACGAGCTGACCCGGATCAAAGACGAGTACGGCGCCGACAGCACGATGTGGCTCGGGAGCGCGCACCACTCCAACGAGGAGTCGTACGCGTTCCGGAAGCTGGCGTCGCTGTTCGGGACGAACAACTGCGACCACCAGGCGCGCATCTGCCACTCGACGACGGTCGCCGGCCTCGCGAACACGTGGGGCTACGGGGCGATGACCAACTCGATCAACGACTATCGAAACTTCGATATGAACTTGATCATCGGTCAGAACCCGGCCGAGGCCCACCCGATCGCGATGCAGCACATCCTCGAGGGGCAGAAGCGCGGCGGGAAGATCGTCGTCGTCGAGCCGCGGTTCACGAAGACCGCGGCCCACGCCGACTACTTCTACCGCCTGCGCCCCGGCACCGACGTGGCCCTCATGATGGGGGTCGTCAAGCAGCTCCGCGACCGCGGGGAGCTGGACGACGAGATGATCGACGAGCGCGTGCAGGCGTGGCCCGACGTCGAGGACGACCTCGACGACTACGACATCGAGACGGTGTCGGACATCACGTGGCTCTCGACCGACGAGATCGAGGAGCTGACCGACCTGGTCGCCGAGCACAGCCCCAAGATGCAGATCGAGTGGGCGATGGGCGGGACCCAGCACAACAACGGGACCCAGAACATCCGCTCGTACGCGATGCTCTCGCTCGGCTCGGGCTCCGCGGCCCAGTCGGGCGGCGGCCTGCAGGTCATGCGCGGTCACGCGAACGTGCAGGGGGCGACCGACCTCGCGGTCGCGAGCCACATCCTGCCGGGCTACTACTCGGTCGGCTCGCCCGGCTCGTGGCAGTGGTGGTGCGACGTGTGGTCGCGCACGCCACAGACCTCGGGGACGATCACCTTCGACGAGCTGTATCAGGAGTACGACGAGATGCCGCCGGAGAAGTACGTCCGGCAGTCGACGAACACCGAGAACGCCGACGAGATCGACGAGTCGTTCCCGGCGGAGAACTCGATGATGTTCCAGAAGGGCCTGACGGTGGCCCGCTGGTTCGACGCCGCGCTCCCGCAGGAGGACCGGCTCAACGAGACGCCGATCTACCAGCCGAACGAGCTGAAGGCGGCGATCGTGTGGGGCCACTCGCTGAACTCCATCTCCGAGATGGAGAAACAGCGCAAGGCGATCGAGAACCTCGACCTGCTGGTCGTCGTGGACGTGTTCCCGTCGGTGGCGTCGGTGCTGGCCGACGTGGACGAGTCCGACACGGAGGTCGTGCTGCTCGCGGCCTCCAGCCAGTACGAGCACTACCGCTCGCTGACGAACTCCCACCGCGCGACCCAGTGGTCGGAGCCGGTTCGCCCGCCGGGACACAACTCCCGTCCCGACCTACAGATCATGCAGGAACTGGCGGGACACCTCGGCATGGGCGAGCACTTCGACTGGGGGTCGGGTCCGGCGCTGTACAACGGCAAGTCGACGTACGAGTCCGTCATCCGGGAGTTCAACCTCGGGATGCGGACCATCGGTTACTGCCAGGACCCGGCGCGCCTCCAGCAACACCTGGAGTACGACTACGCCTTCTCCACCGAGGACACGAAGGCGCACGCGCCCGGCACGCCCGTCGACGGGGAGTACTGGATGCTCCCGTGGCCGTGCTGGGGCGAGGGACACCCGGGGACGCCGATCCTCTGGAACGACGACATGGACCCCCGCGACGGGGGCCAGGACTTCCGCACCCGGTGGGGCACGCAGGCGCCCACGCCCGAGGAGTGGGACGGGATGGCGACCGACGAGCCGTACCCGATGCAGACGACGTACGACCAACAGGGCGAGGAGGGGCTCAGCCTGCTGCGTGACTCCTACGATCCCGACTGGTGGAACGGCACGATCGAGGGCGTCCCGCAGTACCCCGGCTTCGCGACGACGATGCCGGACGACGCGTCCAACGCGGACGCGCTGACGGTCCCCTACGAGTACGCGCTCCGGGAGGACACCTCCGTCGCCGACGCCGCCGAGGCGATGAACCAGAAGTACGACTGGGCCGACTACGACATGGACTTCTACGGCCAGTTCGACAACCCGCAGCCGGACGCGCCGACCGGGCGTGGCCGCGCCCGGGGGGTCGTCTGGAGCTTCCTGGACACGACGCCCGTCCACCGCGAGCCCATCGAGAGCCCGCGGCCGGACCTGGTCGAGCAGTGGCCCGCCAACGGCCAGCAGCGGAACTTCTACCGCCTCGACCAGAACAACAGCACGACACAGCAGGAGTCCATGCAGCGGCTCACGGACGCCGGCGCGTTCGAGGAGCAGTCGGGCAACGGCGAGTGGACGATCCTCACGAGCGGCCGCCAGGTCGAACACCAGGGCGGCGGCTCCGAGACGCGCTCGAACAAGCACACCGCCGACCTCCAGCCGCACATGTACGTGGAGATCAACCCGGACATGGCCGAGCGGCTGGACATCGACGGCGGCGAGCTCGTCGTCGCCTCGACGACCGACCGCGGCTCGATCCTGCTGAAGGCGCGCGTCACGCACCGTCCGAACGACAGCGAGACGTTCTTCCCGTTCCACTGGGGCGGGATGTTCAAGGGCGAGTCGCTGGAGGAGCGCTACCCCGAGGGCACGGTGCCGTACGCCATCGGGGAGTCGGTGAACGCGATCACCTCCCGCGGCTACGACGTGGAGACGCAGATGCAGGAGACGAAGGCGTCGATGGTACGGATCCAGAAGGCGACGCCGGAGGTCGTCGAGGAGCTGTCGATGCGGCCCGTCGAGGAGGACGGCCTCTCGGAGAACGTCGTCGACATCGAGTCGTACGAGTTCCCGCAGGACCGCGACGGCTTCGGCCGGCAGAAGGACTTCGACGTCCGCGACAACAGCACGGTTCAGTGATTCCCAATGGCAACTAACGAAACCAGCGAGCAGGTGATGAGTCAGGGGGTGATGAGCACCGGCGACGATGCTCGGATCTTCCCTGATGTCGAAGCCTGCATCGACTGCGGCGGGTGCGTCGTCGCGTGCAAGCGGACGTGGGACGTGCCCAGGGACGAACAGCGAATCAGCATCTCGACGATGCTGGAGGGTCAGCCGGCGGAGCCGATGGAGCGGTACAACACCAACAGCGGCGGCGCGCTCGGACAGGAGGGCGCCTCGCCCGGCGAGACGGCGATCCCGATGCAGTGTTATCACTGCGAGGAGGCGCCGTGCGTGTCGGTGTGCCCGACGGACTCGCTGATCAAGAAGGACAACGGGTTCGTCGACGTTCGCGACAACCTCTGTGTCGGCTGCCAGTACTGCCTGTCGGCGTGCCCGTTCGGCGCGCCGCAGTTCCCCGGCTCCGACGAGGGCGCCGCGCGGCTGTTCGGCGGCGGCGGCACGATGGACAAGTGTACGATGTGCGAGGAGCGCCAGGACGTCGGCAAGGGACCCGCCTGCGCCGAGGAGTGCGCGACCGACGCGCTGCTCGTGGGCGACGCCGAGGAGATCTCGAACGAGCTCGACCGGCGCGGCTCCGACTCGTTCTTCAACGGCGTCGCCATGGAGATCATCTTCGGCGAGGACGCCGACGAATTCGAGGGGAGTAACGCATGAGCTACAGAGAGCACCTCCCGGAGACCGAGGGCTACCCGCGTGCGGCGATCGCGATCAACGCGCTCGTCGCGATCGCGGTGACCGCGCTGGTCCTGTGGTGGGCCGCGGACTTCGCGGTGTTCTACGAGGAGCTGTTCCGCATTCAGCCGGTCGCCGAGGGCGCCAACGCCGGCGTCGGGTCCGACTGGACCTCCGGGAACCAGATCGCCTGGCTCGACTTCCTGATCGCGATCACCCACGCGGCCGACGTGATCATGGGCGTGTTCATCCTGTTCATGGTGTTCCTCCACTGGGGCGCGTTCCGCCGGCTCGCGAGCCGGATGCGCCAGCCCGGCGACTCGGGCTCCAGCGCCGTCGCCGCCGACGGCGGGCAGGTCGAGGGCGGAACGACGGCAGGGGACGCGACGACGGCCGAAAACGCCGGCGGCGACACCGCCGGCGACGACGGGGGTGAGACCGCATGACGCAGCTCGATCACGGGAAGTTCAGCAAGATGACGACCACGTTCCACACGCTGTTGGCGCTGGACGTGTTCGTGCTGTTCTTCTCGGGCTACAGCCTCATGTTCAACGACGAGCTGTGGTGGATGGTGAACCTCATGGGCGGCGCAACCGGCGTCTCGGCGGTCCACCGGATCGCCGGCGCCGGGCTGCTCGCGCTCATCGTCTTCTGGATGCTGATGATGGTCACGACCGACACCGGCCGCGGGAACTTCCGGGAGATCCTCCCGTCGAAGGGCGACTTCGACGCGTTCATCCAGGACGTGCGGTTCCTCCTGGGCAGCGCCGACGAGCGCCACCCGAACGCCCGCCAGTTCGCGGGCGGCACGGCCGACGAGATCCCGCTGCTCACCTACATCGGCAAGGGCGTCGTGTTCATCTTCGCGGCCGAGCTGACGCTGTTGACGATCTCCGGGCTCCTCATCTGGTCGAAGACCGGCGTGATGGAGCTCATGGCGACGAAGACCGCCGCCGCGGCGTTCGTCACGTTCCACGGGCTGCTCGGCGTCATCATGCTGATGGGCGTGATGTTCCACATCTTCGAGCACGGCTTCCACCCGGCGCTGTACCCGGTGGAGGTGAAGGCGTTCATCCCGCGCTCGATGATCCCCGAGGAGCACGACGACGACATCGAGGGAACCGGCATCGAGCGGCTCGAGCTGGCGCCCTCGTGGAACATGGCGTCGACGGTCGTCGGCGCGATGACGGTGATCGGCATCGTGTCGGTGTTGCTCGGGAGCCTCTTCGACGAGGGGTATCCCGTGCCACGGGAGATCGCGATCGGCGGCGGGCCGACCGACATCCTGCTGACCGTCGGCATCAACATGGGCGTGTTCGTGCTGCTGCTCGGGCTCGTCCTGCAGATGTACGGGAACCTGCTGCGCGTTCGCTGGCAGAAGCAGCTGGAGCAGGAGGCGTCGGAGCCGACGACCGCCACCGACGGCGGGCGCGTCGAGTCCGAGGAGTAAGGCGAGACGCGAGCGAAGCGAGCGTCTCGGAGTAACGGCGGCGGACTCTTCGGGGTCCGCCGCCCACGAACACAGTGAGCCGGCGAAGCCGGCTCGGATGAACGGCGGAGCGGTCCTGTGCCGCTCCGCCCATGAAGGAGGCGAGGCCGACCGAAGGGAGGCCTCGAAGGAAGGGCGGCGCGCTTGTGGGCGCGCCGCCCACGACCACGGCGAGCCGGCGAAGCGAGCGTCTCGGCCCGACGGCGCGTCCGTGCTCGCGCCGTAGCTTCTCTCCGTTCGATACACACGAGCGACGCGTCCCGATCGCGTCGGCAACAAGGCTCATATCGTCGCCGTCGAGTCACGGCCCATGGGCGCCCTCCACCGACGGTTGCCGCTCGGCGACCGCACGACGACCGCCGTCCTCGTCGCCGCCGCGGTCAGCGTCGCCTACTCGCTCATCGTGCTCGGCTACAGCCTGCTCCCGTCGTCGGGCGTCTCGATCTCCGGGACGCTGTGGCACGCGGTCGCGATACAGTCGGCGTTCGCCCTCGGGACGGTCGGGGTCCCCGTCTTCCTGTGGCTTCGGGCTGACCTCAAGAGCCCGGCCGTGCTGTTGGCCGCGATCCTCCTGTTCTGGCACGTGTTGGTGGAGTTCCCGCCGATCGGGTCGGGACAGGGTGACTCGCCGGGGTTCCTCTTCGTGTTCGTGTTCGCTCCCTTCTACGTCCTCGCGTATGCGCTGCTCGCGGCCGGGGAGTACTGGATAGGGAAGCGGGACGTGTCGATACCGGTCTGAACGCCCGTTCGAGCGGTCGGAGCGTGCTGCGTCCGGGGCGTGCTGGGCCGGAGCCGATTACGCCTCGACGCCGAGGCTGAGCGCCTCCTCGCTGAGGTCGACGGTCACGTCGTTGCTCGTGTGGGTGTTGATCTGCTGGATGTTGCGGGTGAGCACCTCGAGGATGTCCTTCGGCTCGGGGTACACCAGCATGTTGCCGTCGTCGTCCTCCATGACGAGTTGGGTGTCGGACAGCTGGATCTGGTTGCCCTCGATGCTGGCGACGACCGCCGGCAGCGCCTGTGCGGCGCCGCTGTCGCCCTCGCTGACCTTCGTGATGTAGATCGAGTCCAGTCCGATGAGGTCCTTGTACTCGCGAACCGTCTCGGCGCACTCGACCATGTCCTTGGACACCTCCGTCTTCGAGGGGTTCCCGTGCTCGCCCGCGAGACAGTGCTTGCAGACGCGCAGCTCCATTCGCATACCCCGCCGTCGGCGGCCCGGTCGGATATAGATTCGCCCCGCGGCACCGCCGTCGCCCTCGCGGTTCCGATGACGCCCCAGCGCCGTCTCCGTGGATCGGCCGCAGTCGCCGACGAGCACCCGCCTCGGCACGGGCTTTTATTAGCTGCCGGAGTGTTCCGCGAAATATGGTCTCGGCACTCCTGAACACGGTGTACAGCGTCGTCGTGCTCGTCGTGGCGCTCGTCGGGCTGGCGATCGTCCTGCGCATCGGCGGCACCGGCGGGGAGGGGTCGACGCGCATGGAACTGACCGCGGTGGCGGTCGCGCTGTTCGTCATCGGGCTCGTCGCCAGCACGCTGGGGTATCTCTGAGCCGGAGCCTCACGCGGCACACTCGGCGCCGGCGCCATCGGAGGTGGTGACCGGTGCTGCGAGACGAGCACGCGTGTGACCGCTGCGGCGACCCGATCCGGCCGGGCGAGGAGTACGCCGCCGTCGACGGGGTCACCCCCGACGGGGACCTCCGGGTGCTGCTGTGTGTCCCCTGCGCCGATGCGCTGTCGCGATTTCTCGACGGGGAGTGACCGAGGGATCGGGTGAGTCGCCCGCCCCGGGGCCACTTGACGGAAGCCTTTACTCGCGCCCGCCGAAGGCCGGGGCATGGACGTGGATCTGGATCTCGCCATCCCGCGCGGCGTGCTCGAATCGCTCCCCGACGACGACGGCGCCGCCGAGCAGGACATCCGGCGCGCGGTCGCGGGCTACCGACAGGCGCTGGCGGACGGCTTCGGCGACGCCGACACCGAGTCGGAGGCCGCCTCGGTCGCGGTCGACTTCCTGGAGTACGCCGAGGACCGCGCGGAGATCTACGACGAGTTCGTCCCGGAACTGCGCGCGTGGGGACAGTCGCCCATCTACGCGATCGCGTGGCGCGACCTGTACATCGAGTTGGCCGCGCAGGTGTACGAGGTCGACTGGCTGGCCGAGCGGATCGACCGCGAGCGCAACTATCGGCTCGTGGACGACGGGATCCGGTTCGGGAAGGACTAGTTCGGTCGGTCGTCGTTCGTATCGGGAACCTCAGGGGCTCGCCCTCGACACCGACGCTCTCGACGACCGTAACGCGGACCGCGAAAGCTCCCGGGCGGCTCGGGTCGGTGCGGCCGCTGTCGTTCGAGAGAGCGAAGCTCTCTCGTGATGACGAAAGGCCGGCAGAGCCGGCCTTTCGAACCACGCTCCTCGCTCACTTCGTTCGCTGCGGTGCTAGCCGGTCCGCGCCTTCCCCGAGCCGCCCGGCCCCCTTCAGTCCCACCCGTTGCTCGGACGGGCGATCCTCGCGGCCGGACTGACCCGTGTGCGGCAGTGGTCAGTCGGTGAGCAATCGCACCGTCCGGGTCGCCGAGGGGCCGGAGCGCTCGCCTCAGTCGTCGGCCGTCGCCGCCTCGCCGCCACGTTCGGCGCGCTCGCGCTCGCTGAGGAGCGGCGTTCCGTCGGACTTCGGGCCGAGCGTCGGCCCGAACGGCGGGCCGTCGTCGGGGTCGATCCGACGCCGTTCGCGGTAGTCCGTCGAGCGCTCGACTGGGATCCGCCCGACGGAGGTGACCAACTCGACGTAGTCGTCGAAGCTGCGGAACTCGCCGAACGAGCCCCCGGCGCGCTTGGTGATCTCCTCCGAGAGGATGGTGCCCATGAAGTCGTTGGCGCCACACGAGAGCGTCTTCAGCGCCTTCTCGTCGCCGTACTTCACCCACGAGGTCTGAACGTTCTCGACGTTGTCGAGGAAGAGCCGGGAGACGGCGATCAGCAGCTCGTCCTCGGCGTCGCTCGCGCCGCCGGAGACGACGCCGTGCTCGTACAGCGGCGTGCGCTCGTGGACGAACGAGAGGGGGACGAACTCCGTGATGCCGCCGGTGCGGTCCTGGAGGTCGCGCACCCGCTTCAGGTGCATCGCGCGGTGCATCTCGTTGTCGACGTGGCCGTACATGATCGTCGCCGTGGTGTCGAGGCCGGCGGCCATCGCGCCCTCCATCGCGTCGATCCACCCCCGCGTGTCGATCTTCCCGGGACAGATCACCTCGCGCACCTCGTCGACGAGGATCTCGGCGGCCGTCCCGGGCGCCGAATCGAGCCCGGCGTCGGCGAGCGTTCGGTACACCGCCTCGTAGTCCCAGTCGGTGCCGCGGCGGGCGTGATACGCCTCCTCGGGCGTCATCGAGTGGAGGTGGACGCCGTCGACGCTCATCGCGGCCATCTGCTCGACGTAGGTACCCGGGTCGGTCGCGTACGTCTCCGGCGGCTTGTAGTTTACCGCGCTGGCGGCGTCGTCGTACCCGCGGAGGATCTCATGGTGCTCCTCGTTCAGCGCGAACGCCGGGTGTAGCCCCGAGACGGAGGTGACCTCGTAGACGCCGCGCTCGACGGCCTCGCGGACCGCCGCGCGCGACTCAGCCGGCGTCTTCGTGAAACCGGCGTGCTCGCCGTCGTAGTCGGCCTCGAACTGATGGGCGGTGTCCTTGAAGTTGCAGAACAGACAGCCCGTGTTGCAGGCGGTGGTGACGTTGTTGTTGAGGTTCGCGACGAACGTCACCTCGTCGCCGACGACCTCGGCGCGCCGGCGGTCGGCCGCCTCCAGCACCGCCTCCTTGCGCTCGCGGTCGATGCCGGGCGCGTCGCTGCCGGTGGTGAGCAGCTCGACCGCGTCGTCGACCGTCAGCCGCGTCCCGTCGCGCGCCTTCGCCAGCGCGTTCTCGAACGACTGGTCGGTTTCCGGGACGTGCTCGAACCCGAGGTCGTCGGGATCGAGCTCGGCGGCTGACGGTCGCGTCATCGTCGGAGGGTAGCGGTGCGACGTGAAAAACGGGGCGGTCGCGGCCACCCGGGCGGTCAGTCCCGGACGTGCTCCAGTATCTGGAGGAACCGGAACGCGAGTTCGTTCCGCTGGGCGTACGTCGAGGCCGCCGCCCGCACCGACGCGTTGATGTCCGCCCGGGTACGCGGGTGTGACAATGACACGCGAGAGGACGGCGGACGGACCGCCGGACCCGCCGCGACACGACGTGGGCTTCCTCGCGGATCTGGACCTCGACGGCGAGGTGAGCCGCGGCGACTCCGACCGCGACGAGCACGCGACCGACTACGCCACCGACGACGCCGACGCGGTGCGTCCGGACGCGGTCGTGTACCCCGAGTCGACCGCGGACGTGTCGGTCGTCATCGCCGCCGCCGACGAGCGCGGCGTTCCCGTGACCGCCTACGCCGCCGGAACCGGGCTGGAGGACGCCGCGGTCCCGGCACACGCGGGGATCAGCCTCGACACGACCCGCATGGACGCGATCCGCGAGATCCGGCCCGACGACCTCCAGGTCGACGTGGGGCCGGGCGCCGTCGGCGCCGACGTGGACGAGGCGGTCGCGAGACACGGCCTCTTCTTCCCGCCGCTGCCCTCCTCGGGCGACATCTCCACCGTCGGCGGGATGATCGCGACCGACGCCTCCGGCATGCGGACGGTGAAGTACGGCGAGGTGGCCGACTGGGTGCTCGAACTGGAGGTCGTGCTGGCGGACGGCTCCGTCACGACAGTGGGCTCGAAGGCCGCGAAATCGTCCTCCGGCTACAACCTGAAGGAGCTGATCGTCGGCAGCGAGGGGACCCTCGGGATCGTGACGCGCGCCACCCTGGAGCTGGCGGGTCGCCCCGAGCAAGTCCGCGGCGGCCGCGCCACCTTCCCGACGCTCGACGACGCGGCCGCCGCGATCTCCGACGCCGTCACCGCAGGCGTCGACGTGGCGAAGATCGAGCTGTTCGACGCCGAGACGGCGATGCTCGCCAACGACTACAGCGACGCCGACCTCCCCGAGCGCCCGATGGTGTTCGTGGAGTTCCACGCGAACCACGGGATCGACGAGGAGATCGACTTCTGCCGGGCCGTCTTCGAGGCGCACGACGTGGCGGCGTTCGAGATGGCCGGCGGCGAGCGCATGGAGGAGCTGTGGCGGGCGCGCAAGGACATCACCTACGCCGCGGAGGCGTACGACCCCGACCGAGAGATGGGCCAGCCGGGCGACGTGACCGTCCCCATCGGCTCGTACCCGGAGATGATCCGCGAGGTGAAGGACGTGGCCGACGAGTACGACCTGTTCGTCCCCTGCTTCGGCCACGCGGGCGACGGCAACCTCCACTACTTCGTCCTCCGCGACCCCGACGACCCCGACGAACTCGCCCGCGCGGAGGCCGCCTACGGTGAGTTGGTCGAGCGCGCCCTGGAACTCGGCGGCACCGCCACCGGCGAGCACGGCATCGGCGCGGGCAAGCGGACGTACCTCGAACGGGAGCACGGCGCCGACGCGGTCGGGGCGATGCTGGCGATCAAGGAGGCGCTGGATCCGAACGGGACGCTGAACCCCGGGAAGATCGTGCCCGAGGAGTAGCGCCGGCGCCGTCCCCGAGGAACAACCCACGTCTGTGCATATCGTGTCGTGTGATACGGCGGAGATACGCACGAGAGTGGAAGGATTCTTGCCCCCCGCGCCCGCCCCTCCCACCATGACGAGCGTCAAGGAGTTCGTCGTCGAGCGCGAGCCGACCGCCGACAGCCTCGGGGCCGGCCGGTTCGCCTTCACCGACGACTACTCCGTCTTCGACTGGGGGAAGATGCCCGATCCCATCCCCGGCAAGGGGGCGAGCCTCTGCACGATGGGCGCGTACAACTTCGAGCTGCTGGAGGACGCCGGCGTCCCCACGCACTACCGCGGCGTCGGTCCGGACGCCGAGCCGCTGTCGGCGCTCGACGAGCCGCCGCGCGAACTCGCCATCGACCTGGCGACCGTGCCGAGGCTCCCCTTCGTCGACGGCGCGTACGACTACGATGCTTTCCACGCCGAGGCCCGGGACGCCGCCGGCTACGTCGTCCCCCTGGAGATCGTCTTCCGCAACACGGTCCCCGTCGGGTCCAGCCTGCGCTCGCGCGCCGAGCCCCGCGACGTTGGCCTCGACCGCGACGAGTGGCCCGCCGAGGTCGTGGATCTCCCCGAGCCGGTCGTGGAGTTCTCGACGAAGTACGAGGAGCAGGACCGCTACCTCGACGCCGAGGAGGCCGACCGCATCGCCGGGACGGCGCCGCTGTCGGAGCTGGAGTCGGTCGCCCGCGAGGTGAACGCCCTGATCACCGAGCGCGCCGCCGACGCGGGGTTCGTCCACGAGGACGGCAAGATCGAGTGCGTATACGCCGACGGCGAGGTCCGCGTCGCCGACGTGGTCGGCACCTTCGACGAGAACCGCTTCGCCTACGACGGCCAGGAGGTGTCGAAGGAGGTCGTCCGCCAGCACTACAAGGGGATCGCGCCCGAGTGGGTCGAGGCCGTGAGCGAGGCGAAGGCGCGCGCCGACGCCGAGGGCGTCGCCGACTGGCGGCCGCTGTGTGAGGTGTCGCCGCCGCCGCTCGATCCCGCCGTCGTCGAGACGATAGCCGACATGTACGCCGCGGGGACGAACGCCTACACCGGAACCGACTGGTTCGACGCGCCGCCCGTCGCGGACGCGGTCGACGCCGTCCGCGACCTGTAGTTCGTCGCCGACTGGATCGACGTGTCGCCCGTCGCCAGACAGCGTTGCCGACGTGGTCCGACACGTCGCCCGTCGCCAGACGGCGTTGCTGACGCGGTCGTCACTGTCGCCGACGCTGTTGCCGACGCGGTCGACATCGTTGCCGTCGACGACGTTCGAACGTCCTTGAGAATCCAGAGCGTCAGTCAGCTCCCGCCGCGACCCCGCCCAGCTCGTACGCGTCCGGGTCGACGCCCTCGCGGAAGTGCGTGCGCCCGCGGCGCACGACGATCGCGTCGTCGAGGTGCGCCTGCAGACCGGCGACGAGCGCCTCCGCCTCCAGGGGTTGCCCCTGTTCCTTCAGGTCCTCGGGGCGGTCGTCGGGGGTGACCGGGAACGCCCGCTGGGCGATGATCGGCCCCTGGTCGAGATCGGTCGTCACGTAGTGGGCGGTGGCGCCGTGGACGCGCGCGCCGCCCTCGACCGCCTGGCGGTACGCCTCGGCGCCGGGGTACGCCGGCAGCAACGAGGGGTGGACGTTGATGATGCGCCCCTCGTAGCGGAAGACGATCTCCGGCGAGAGGATGCGCATGAACCGCGCGAGCACCAGACAGTCCACGTCGTACTCGTCGAGCACGCGCAGCAGCTCGCGCTCGTCGTGGGAGCCGCCGGCGTCGCCCACGTCGACGAACGGCACCTCGTACTCGTCGGCCAGCGGCGAGAGGGTGCTGTGGTTGCCGATCATCACCGGCACCTCCGCGTCGAGGGTGCCGTCGGCACACGCCTCCAGCACGGCGCGCGGGGCGTGCTCCTCTTTCGTGACCAGCAGCGCCGCCTTCCGGGCCGCGCCGTCGTCGGCGCGGCGCACCCGGATGTCGACGCCGAGTTCGTCGCCCAGGTCGGTGAGGTCCTCCTCCAGCGTCGCCGGCTTGCACACCATCCCGTCGGTGTCGGCGTGCAGGCGCATCCGGAACACGCCGTCGCGCACGTCCTGGTCGAGGTCCTCGATGTTGCATCCCCGCTCGAACAACAGCGAGGTGACACGGGCGACCAGTCCGGTCGCGTCGTCCCCGACGACGACGATTTCGGTGTCCCAGCGCCTCGGATTCGGACGGTCGGCCGCGGCCATACCCACGTTTTCTCTCCCGCGAGTAAACCGGTGTCGCTCCGCGCGACGACTGCCATCCACGAACGTGGATATCGAATCGGTCCCGAAACGGATTTTGCGCATGAACTCGCAGAGTCGATCGATGACCGGCTACACCGCCACGGTGACGGTCCGCCTGAAGCACGGCGTGCTCGACCCGGAGGCCGAGACGACACAGCGTGCGCTCGAACGCCTCGGCTTCGAGCTGGAGGACCTGCGCTCGGCCGACCGCTTCGAGATCGACCTGGAGGCCGCCGACGCCGACGAGGCCGACGAGCGCGCCGGCGAGATGGCCGACCGGCTGCTCGCGAACCCGACCATCCACGACTACGAGGTGGCGGTCGAGGAGCGCGAATGACGGTCGCGGTTGTCCAGTTCGGCGGTTCGAACTGCGACCGCGACGCCGTCCGCGCGCTCGCGCACCTCGGCGTCGACGCCGAACGCGTCTGGCACGAGGACGGCCTCCCCGCCGACGCCGACGGCGTCGTGATCCCGGGCGGCTTCTCCTACGGCGACTACCTCCGCGCCGGGGCGATGGCCGCGCGCCAGCCGATCATGGCCGACGTGCGCGAGGCCGCCGAGGAGGGCGTTCCGGTGCTCGGCGTCTGCAACGGGGCTCAGATCGGCTGTGAGGCCGGCCTCACCGACGGCGCGTTCACGACGAACAGGTCGGCCCGCTTCCAGTGTGAGCACGTCCACCTGCGCGTCGAGCGTGCGGACACGCCGTGGACGGCCGCCTACGACGAGGGCGACGTGATCGAGGTGCCGATCGCCCACGGCGAGGGGCGCTTCGAGATCCACGAGGACCGGTTGACGGCGCTGGAAAACGAGGACCGCGTGCTCTTCCGCTACTGCGACGCCGACGGGGTCGCCACCGACGCGGCGAACCCGAACGGCTCGGCGGCCAACGTCGCTGGGGTGCTCGGCGCTCGCGAGACGGTCGCGGTGATGATGCCACATCCCGAGCGCGCGACGCTCCCCGACGTGGGCGGGACCGACGGGCAGGGCGTGCTCCGCGCGTTTTCGGGGTAGCCACCGCCACCGCCTCCGCCGACTCGCCGCCGTCTCGGCCGGCGTCGGTCTCGCCGGCTGCGGATCGGTGACCGACCCCGGGCCGCGCGACGACGGGCTGCGTGCGGACTACGTCGACGGCGAGTTCGTCGACTCGCGACTGTCCGTGACCGGCGACCCGTTCGTCCTCACCGAGTCGCGGCTCGACCGTCGGAACGTGACGGTGACCGACGGGACGGCCGACGCCGACGGGAGCGGCTCCCCCTGTGAAGCCGGTGACGTGGGAAGCGACGTGTCTATGGACACCTGAACGCCTGAGTCGTTTCTCGCAGCTAACCCGCGTTCTCGCAGCCAACCCACGGTCCATTCCCGGACGCCGCCCATCGCCGACCCATTCCGTCGCGGGCGCCGTCCCGCCGCGGTGAGCCGCTCCGGCTACTGCGCGGGCTCCGTGGCGGCCGAGTTGCCGCCGACACGGCGACGCTCCAGCGGTCCCGCCGCCGTCTCACAGCCCGGACACACGGGGTAGCCGAGGCTGTCGTACTCGATCCCGAACGACGGTGCCGACGCGCCGCAGTCGTCACAGGTGAAGATCGCTCGGTCGACTCTCTCCATATTCATGTCATACGTTGTCAAGATACATAATTGTATGCCGGGCGTCTGACGAACGTGATTCGGTCGAGAACGGCTGTGTGAGGGGGTTTTGGCCCAGAACTGGTCTCTATCGGATCGGTCCTTCTTCCCTCGTCGGTCCCGCCCGGTCGGCGGGGACCCTCACCGCGCCAGCGGCTGGGCGTAGCTCGCCTCCTCTTCCAGAACCAGGTCCCAGGTCCGCTCGCACTCGCAGGACACCTGATCGAACACCGACGGGTCCTGTCGGAGGTCGAAGTCCTTGATCGCGGTCTGGACGCGGTCGTCGCACTCGCCGCAGTTGTGCGGGCCGCGGTCGGAGCCGGCGCCGACCGGGTCCGAGACGACGATGGCGTCGGCGTCGACGGTGCGATCCAGCACCGCCGCGACCGACCAGAGCCACGGCGGGCGGTAGCCCCCGCGGAAGTGGAGCTCGTCGACCATCGTGTACCGCTGCACGTTACAGGGGTTCATCGAGACGGTGTGGCAGTTGTCGACCGCCGCACAGCGCTCGACCGACGAGACCATATCTTCGAGCGCCTCCGACTCCGCGAGGAACGGCGGCTTCATGAGGAGGTACGCCTTCACGCCCGCGTCGGCCTCGGCGGCCTCCGCGCAGGCGTCCTCGAAGTCGGCGAAGGCGAAGTACTTGTTCACGCAGTCGTGGCGGACGCGGTCGGTGGCGGTTTCGAGCCCGACCGCCACGTCGGTTTCGAGGCCGCGGTCGGTGAACTCCGAGAGCTTCTCCGCGGAGACGAAGTCGGGCAGCGACTCGACGACCATGCGCTCGCGGTCGGCGAACGTCTCGGCGACGGCCCGGCGGCTCTCGGCGGGCACCTCGCGCTCGTCGAGGAAGGAGCCGGAGGTGTAGATCTTGATCAGGTCGGCGGGCTCGTCGGCGTTCTCGGCCTCGTGGTCGAGACACACGTCGATCTGGTCCATGAGCGCCTCGTGGGGGACGCTGCCGCCCTCGACGGACTCGGCGACGTAGCCGCACATCGTGCAGCCGCCCGCGCGGGCCCACCGACAGCCGCCGGTGTTGAGGATGATCGTGAGGCTCGTCTTCACGCCGTCGGGGGTGTTGTCCTCGTCGAGCCACACGCGGGTGGGCTCGTGGGGATCGTACGTCTCGTCGCGCTCGGACCGGATGTCGCGCATGACCGCGTTGTGGGCGTCCATCCCGCGGTCGCGTTCGTAGACCTCGGGGCTCGGCTGGCTCATTACCGGGAGTGGGCGACTCCCGCGGAAAACCGCTTCGCTCACGCGACGGGGCCGCGCGGTTGTCTCCTCGGGGTCGCCGCCGCGGTCCCCGCGGTCGTCGTCGCTACGCGTCGCTGTCGCGGTCGCGTCGACGCCACCACGCCGCCCCGACGAGGGCGCCGACGGCGTTGGCGACGCCGTCGAGGAGGGACGGGTCGCGCCCGGGGACGCCGCCCTGGGCGACCTCGACGCCCGCGCCGATCGCCGTCGCGACGGCGACGACGCCGACGAGCGCGACGGTCGACGGACCGTTCGCGCCGCGCCGGCGTCCCGACGGAAGCGACCGTCCCAGCGTGTACGCGACGGCGGCGTAGCCGACCCCGTGCAGCAGTTTGTCGGTCCCGGAGGGCAGCGGGACCGCCCCGCCCGGGGACGCTCGGTCGGGAGTCGCCGGGGCGGGCACGAGCGACGAGGTAACGACGAGGACCGTCACCGCGGCAAATGTGGCGAGGCGTCGCGTGTCGGCGTCCATCGATCCGATCCGGGGACTGCGTCGGAAAAGTCTTGATCGTCGCGTCGCGGACCGCCGCCGGATGGAGAAACCGGATGTGGTTACATTCCCGTGGCAACTGCTAACAGAATTCGGGCCTAAACAACTAATGTAGATTAACCATGACAGACCTCGGCGGATTCAGGGACCACGTTGCCCACGTGGATCTCACGGACGGTGACGTATCGTATGCGGGCGTCGACGACGAGGACGCGAGGAAGTACATCGGCGCGCGCGGCCTCGGCGTGAAGTACGTCTTCGAGGCGGGCCCGGACGTGGACCCGATGGGGCCGGAGAACCGGCTGTGCTTCATGAACGGACCGCTCACGGGCACGCAGACCGTGATGAGCGGTCGGATCGCGGTGACGACGAAGTCCCCGCTGACGGGAACCGTCACCGACAGCCACCACGGCGGCTGGTCGGGCGCCCGGCTCAAGTGGGCGGGCTTCGACGGCCTCGTCTTCGACGGCGCGAGCGACCACCCGGTGTACGCGGTCGTCGAGGACGGCGAGGTGGAGTTGCGCGACGCGCGACACATCTCGGGGTACGGCGTCCACGACACGATCGACACGCTCGACGACGAGGTCGACGGCTCCGTCGGCCGCAACGTCTCGGTGATGGCGATCGGCCCCGCCGGCGAGAACGGCGTCAAGTACGCCTGCATCGTCAACGAGGACGACCGCGCCTCCGGCCGGGGCGGCACCGGCGCGGTGATGGGCTCGAAGAACCTCAAGGCGGTCGTCGTCAAGTCGGGCACGAAGATGCCCAAGCCGGCCGAGCCCGAGACGTTCCAGGAGGGGTACCAGCAGGCGATGCAGGTCATCCAGGAGTCGGACGTGACCGCGCCGAACGAGGGCGGGCTCTCGCTGTACGGCACGAACGTCCTGATGAACGCCGGGGAGGAGATGGACGGCCTCCCGACGAAGAACGGGAAGTACACCTCGACGGCGGCGTTCTCGGAGGCGGAGGGCGTCGACGTCGACGCCGAGCGCGTCTCCGGCGAGAACGTCCGCGAGAACATCCTCGTCGACGAGCCGACGTGTCACTCCTGCCCGGTCGCCTGTAAGAAGGAGGTCGAGGTGTCGGTGACCCACAAGGGCGAGGAGCTGAACGTCCGCACCGAGTCCTACGAGTACGAGTCGGCGTACGCGCTGGGACCGAACTCGGCGCACACCGAGCGCGACGAGATCGCCGTCATGATCGAGCGCTGCAACGACACGGGCGTCGACACCATCGAGATGGGCAACATGATGGCCATGGCGATGGAGATGTCCGAGGAGGGCAAGCTCGACGACCTCGACGAGCAGCTCGACTGGGGCGACACCGAGCGCATGATCGACCTCATCGACGAGGTCGCCCATCGCGACGGCGAGCTGGCGGACGCGCTCGCGGAGGGCGCGAACGGCCTCGCCGAGCGCTTCGACGCCCACGACAACTCCCTGGCGGTCAAGGGCCAGACGATCCCGGCGTACGACCCGCGCTGCATGAAGGGCATGGGCATCGCGTACGCGACCTCCAACCGCGGCGCGTGTCACCTGCGCGCGTACACGCCGGCCGCCGAGATCCTCGGCATCCCGCAGAAGGTCGACCCCTACGAGCACGAGGGGAAGGGCGAGCTGACGGTCACCTTCCAGGACCTGCACGCCATCTCCGACTCGTTCGACATCTGCAAGTTCAACGCCTTCGCCGAGGGGATCGAGGAGTACGTCATGCAGTACAACGGCATGACCGGCCGCGACGTGACCGAGGACGACCTCTTCGAGGCGGGCGAGCGGATCTACACGCTCGAGCGCTACTACAACAACCTCAACGGCTTCGACGCCGCGGACGACTCGCTGCCCGCGCGGTTCCTCGAGGACGGCATCCCCGGCCAGGGCGCCTCCGAGGGCGAGTACTGCGAGCTGCCGGAGATGAAGGAGGAGTACTACGAGGTTCGCGGCTGGGTCGACGGCGTCGTCCCCGACGAGAAGCTCGCCGAGCTCGACATCGAGATCGGGCCGGGAACGGGCGTCTCCTCGGGCGACTCGGGCGTCGCTCCCGCTGACGACTAGGAACCGGAACCTCTTTTCGCCTCGGGTTTCCTCGCTCGCTCACTTCGTTCGCTCGCTGCGGGAACCGCTCGGCGAAAACCCGTTCATGCCAAAATGCCGCTCGCTCGCCAGCCTGACGGCTGGCTCGCTCGCGGTACAACCCGCTGGTGATCAGTGGACCCGCGGCTTCATCGTTCTGCGTCTTCACGCTCCTACCGCCCCGATTTATGACCCCTCCGGGCGGATCGCGGTCCGTGTCCAGCGAGTCCCCGCCCACCCTCCGAGAGTCGCTCAGTTCCCGAACCGGGATCGCGGTCGTCGTGCTGTTCGTCCTCGTCAGCCTCTACGCGATCCTGTTCATGGCGCAGTTCCTCGCGGTCGTCTACTTCGCCTCGGTCGCGCTGCTGCTGTGGCTGCTGTACCGCTTCGTCCGCGCCCACGAGCGCATCGCGGTCGCGCAGGAGCGCCGCGCCGCCGTCGCCGCCGGCGAGGCGAGCGAGCGGCCGCGGGACCGGGCCGACGCCGACGGCGTCGACCGCCCCGCCTCAGGCGTCGCCGAACCGGGCGATGAGGCCGACGGTGAGGACGACCGCGAGGAGTGAGACGCCGGCGACCGCGAGAAAGGCCGCCCGGCGCCCGGCCGTCTCGATGAGGTAGCCGAACGCCGGCGGCGCGACGGCGTTGCCGAGCATGACGCCGATCGTGGTGATCGCGAAGCTGGTGCCGGTCGTCCCGTCGGGGGCGAACGCGTCGGTGAGCTTCGAGCGCGCCGGCCCCGCGATCGAACGCGCGCCGCCGACGAGCAACACGAGCCCGACGGCCGCCAGCGGACCGACGACACCGAGCGCGAGCACGGCGACGAGTCCCGCGACGGCGGCGAAGCTGGCGATCATCACCGGCCCCGCGCTCACCCGGTCGGAGAGGTCGCCGCCGACGAACACCGCGACGGCGCCGACGAGGTACGATCCGGTGAGCGCGAGGTTCGCACGCGACAGCGACAGCTCGTAGCCGTCCTGCAGGAACACGACGATATAGCTGGTGAACCCCCACCCCGAGGTGGAGGTGACGAGCGCCAACAGCGCCAGCGCGAGCACGCCCGGCGCGGCCGCGAGCTCGCGGAGGTACGCTCGCGTCCGTGCGACCCACGCGTCGACGCGGCCGACGCCCGAGGCGCCGCCGTCCGCGGCCGTGCCCGCGTCCGTATCCCCGCCGCCCGTGTCGCGGTTCGGCGCCGTGATCGCGTCGTCGACGCGGACGGCGAACAGCCAGGTGAGCGCGACGGCGGCGACGAGGCCGACGGCGCCGATGAGGCCGACGCCGAGGCGCCAGGAGTAGCCCGCCGAGACGATCCCCGCGATGAGCACCGGCGGGGTGGCGAACCCGACCGACCCGCCGAAGCCGTAGAGGCTGTACGCCCGGCCCATCAGGTCGTCGGGCGTCGAATCGGAGATGAGCGGGTAGTGTGCCGGGTGGTGGCCCGCGACGCCGACGCCGATGACCGCCTGCGCGACGAGCAGCCACTCGTAGGTGGGCGCCGCGGCGGCCGCGAGCACGCCGACGGCGCCGAGGACCGACGAGAGCCCGAACGCGAGGGTACGGTCGTGGCGGTCCGCCAGTCGGCCGAACGGGAGCTGGAACGCCGTGTTCGTCGCGCCCTGAACGCCGAGCGCGACGCCCAGTGCCGCGAGCCCGACGGCGAACTCGCCCGACAGCACCGCCAGGATCGGCGGGAACAACACGAGATACGCGTGGTTGAGGTACTGCGAGGCGGAGACCGCGCCGACGACCACCCACGTCTCGCGGGGCGCCCGTCGGGCGGCCGACAGCAGCGACTCGGTCATCGCCGGGCGTTCCGCGGCGAGGGAGGTGTACGCGCGCCCTCCGGCAAGCGCCGCCGTCTCCGCCCTCGTCGCCGTCCCCGATCGGCTCGACAGGTCGGGTCGGCTCGACGGGTCGCCGTCGGGCGACTCACAGGAGGAACCGCGCGAGGTGGAGCCCCGCCATCCCGGCGGCGACCGTCCACAGCACGTCCTCGGTCCGCCACGCCGCCGCGACCGCGGCGACGCCGCCGACGATCTCCGGGGAGACGAGCGCCGCGAGGGTGGCGCTCTCGGGCGCGAAATCGGGCGCGACCAGCGCCGCGAGCACCGCCGCGGGGACGTACACGAGCGCCCGCTCCAGCCACGGGGGCACCTTGTCGACGCGGCCGAACAGGTGGATGAACGACAGTCGAATGGCGAACGTCGCCAACCCGCCGGCGACGATGACCGCCCAGACCGACAGCGGGCCGTAGCTGGTCGCCATCAGTGTCCCCCCGTCCGGTCGGTCTCGGCGCTCCCATCGCTGCTGCCACCGCCACCGCTACCGCTGGCGCCTCTGATCCCCCACTCATCGACGGCGATCCCGGTGACGACGCCGACAACGGCGCCGACGATCAGCCCGGCGTTGAACGGGAGGCCGGCGCCCGCGACCGCGACCGCGGCGGCGACGAGGGCGGCCGCGAGGCTCGGCGCATCCGAGACCGCCGGAACCAGCAACGCGAGGAACACGAGCGGGACCGCGAAGCCCAGGCGCCAGCCGTCGGGGACGGCGGCGCCGAAGACGACGCCGACGATCGTCCCGGCCTGCCAGACGATCCACAGGGTGAGCGCGACGCCGAGGTAGTAGTAGGGACGGCGGGTGGTCGACCCGCGGTCGCTGTCCCGCTCGCCGGCGTAGCGCGCCAGCGCCAGCGCGTACGCCTGGTCGGTGAGCACGTACGCACAGCCGGCGCGCACGCGCGCCGACAGGTCGCGGAAGTACGGCGCGATCGACGCCGAGTACATCAGCATTCGGAGGTTGATCACGACGACCGTGAGCACGACGACGCCGAGGGCGGCGTCCTGTCCCAGCAGCTCGATCGCCGCGAGCTGGGAGGCGCCGGCGAAGACGACGACGGAGAGGCCGACCGTCTGCAGCGGCGAGAGGCCCGCCTCGACGCCGGCGACGCCGGCGACGAGCGCGAACGGCACGATCCCGAGCAACAGCGGGAGCGTGTCGCGGACCCCCTCGCGTAGGTCCGGTGGAAGGCGGCTGTCCATGTGTGTGCGGCGGCGCGCGCACTCAAGGGGTCACCGGTCTCGGCAGCGGGGTCGGCGACCGCCGCAACCAGGGGTCACTCGCCGATGACTACTGCCTCCCGGAGTTCCAAGGCCGACTCGAACTCCCGCCGTCGGCGTCGTTTCGTCCCGACCCGGAGGAGGTGCTGCTCGTGGGCGCGCCGGAGCGCGTCGGCCTCGCGGCGGTTCACGCCGAGTTCGTCGCCGATCTCGCTCCAGTGGCCTTCAGGAACCAGAAACGTCGTGGTGCCGGCGTCGTCGTCCTCGTCGACGCATTCGTAGGTGCGCTCGTACTCGTCGAGTCGCTCGCGGAGGTGTTCCTCGGCCGTCCGGAGGAGCTCCGGGAGCTGTCCGGCGCCGACGCTCGCGGTCGCCGCCGCGATCATGAGCGCGTTGGGGTCGATCGGGTGGCCCATCGCCCGCGTGTCGGGATCGTACGACGGATCGGCCGCGTCGTCGATGGTGTCGGCGTCCTCGCTTTCGTCGCCCTCGCCGACCTCATCGCTTCCGGCGAGCCCCTCGTCGTCGTCGTCACCGTCGCCGTCGTCGTGACCGGGCATCACCCGCCGGCGCGCATCGCCTTTCGTCCGAACCGCTCGATCAGGTCGTCGAGGACGGCGGGGTCGCCCTCGAAGGTAACCGTCACCTCGGTGAGCGTGATGGCGCCCGCGGCGGCGACCTTCTCGGCGGCGACGGACGCACGCCAGCCGTCGCCGGCGATCTCGGTTGCCTCCTCGTCGGGGCCGTCGGTGTCGCCGCCGAGGTTCCGGAGGTAGCGGACGGCGAGCCGCCGGGAGATCCCGCGGTACGCCTCGACCCGGGTTTCGGTCTCGCCGGAATCCACGGGGGCACCGTCGCCGCCGTCGGCTCGCACGTCGGATGCGCCGTCGTCGTCGCCGGCGCGGTCGCAGTCGACAGTGCCGCCGGCGACCGGCGGGAACACCGCGATCGTATCGCCGTCGGAGACCGCGGTGTCGATCCCGTCCATGTGGAGGACCTCGCGCCCGTTGAGCAGGACGTTGATCTGGGGCTTGAGGTCCCCGTCCTCCAGCAGGTTGCCGGCGAGCCCGTCGTACTCGGACTCCAGCGCCGCGAGCACGTCCCCCACGGTGCTCGCGTCGGGGAACGACCGGTCGACGATCTTCGAGCCGACCGCCTCCCGGAACGTGGCGAAGAACTTCAGCGTGAGCTCCATGCGGACACGTGGGGGGAGGCGAGTAAAAAGATGCGCGGGGAGTGCGAGGCCGAGCGATAGCGAGGCCTCGGAGACGCGAACGGGGAGGGACGACCCGTGAGCGAGACGCGAGCAACGCGAGCGCCTCGGAAAATAAGCGAGGCCGAGCGATAGCGAGGCCTCGGAGACGCGAACGGGGAGGCACGACCCGTGAGCAAGTGCGGGGCAGACGCGAAAACCGTCATCGGTATCCCTCCGGTGAACCGACAACGCGGTATGACCGACGCTATCGACCGGGACCTCTACGAGCGGACGAAGGCGCTGCTGGAGCCCGGAGAGATCGAGCTCCTCGGGATGGTCGTCCACACCGACCTGGGCGGACAGGAGGACCTGGAGATGCACGAGCTCACCGTCGACCTCAACGAGGCCATCGCCGAGCACGCGGGCAAGGGTGAGTCGTACATCTACGCCGGCAACGACGACACGGACTTCTCCTCGAACCAGTTCCAGGGGCTCACCCTCGAGGACGAGGAGTTCGTCTGGGAGTGCCAACAGCTCCTTCGCGATGGCACGTTCGACCTCGTGTTCTACTACGAGGCGGGCGTCGACCAGGAGACGCTCGGCGAGGACGTCCGCGCGCTCGACGGCGTCACCGACGTGACGCTCGTTCCCTGAGAGCGCCGCGGCGCCGAGCGGTGACAGTAGGAGTATCCTACGGGGAGGTATTCACCTCCTGAGGGTGCGAATCGAACACCTCGACAGTCGCCCGGTCGGCGGACACGACCGGACGGCCAGTCACGTCGATGCGCGAGTCCCGGATGACCCCGCTCGAAACGTAGTCGAACAGAAACCCGTCGCGGGACGCACCCGATTGGACGACAGTGGCCCGATCGAACGTACAGTCTTCTCGATTCAGCATCTCGATCGCCGCCCCGTTCGCGGCGGTCCCTCGCACCGTGATGTCCTCGAACACCAGTTCCCCGTCGGCCAAGGCGTCGTCGGGCGACTTCGCCCTGATCGCGCTGACCCCGTCGGCGTCGACCTCGATCCGAGTGTTCCGGACCGTTCCGGCGGTCAGTTGGCTGCTCATCACGATTCCGCCCTCGCTCGCGGAAACCCTCTCGAGCTCGACGGTGCAGTCCTCGACCAGGACGCCGTCGCCGTGTGTGGCTCGGATGCCGCGCATGTTCTCGTACCCCGACGGCGCGGTGTCGTTCCTGACGTGAACGCCGCGGACGACGCTGTCGTTGCCGACGCGGACGTTCGAGATGTCGCAGTTCGCGTAGTAGCCGCCGACGACTTCGACGCGTCCGTGGTCGGGATCGGCGTACAGCCCGTTGTCGGGAAAGCCGACGATCCGACAGTCATCGAAGCGAAGTTCGCCGCGGTGACGGTCGCCGACGAGAAAGGCGGTCGACTGCGTCTCGTACGCGGCGCCGTCCGGGAGTCGGAGCCGTTCGACGAGGCCGGTTCCGTCCGGGTCGGTGACGTCGGCTCGAAGCATCGCTCTGCCGGCGTCCTGCTTGCCGACCACCGCGAGGTCGCGGATGACGAGGCCGTCGTCGACGAGCGCGGAGACGGGGCGAGACCCGGTATCCGGCGCCCGGAAGTCGAACGTGATTCCCTCGATCAACAGGTTCGACGCCCGGCCGGGTCGACCGAGATCGAAGAGCGTGGAGTCGAACCCGTCAGGCGGAACGATGACGGCGCCGTCGCCGACGATACCGACGTTGTCGAACGACAGGAGGCGAACGGTGTCGTCCATGCGGTACCGGCCGGCGGGGAGGTAGACCATCGTGTCGTCGGCCAGGTGTCGTTCGAGGTACGGCACGAGCGACCGGTCCGCGTCGGCGCCGGCCTCGGCGAGGTCGACGACCGAGTCGAATCGATCCGTGTCGGTCGCCCGTCCGGGGGTCGACGTGGAGACGGTGTCTGACGGGGTCGCGGCGGTATCAGCGGGCGGTGGCTGGTCTGAGTCCCCCCCGATCCCTCCGCATCCGGCGGTGACCGCAGCAATTCCCGCCGCCGCAGTCGCTCGTAGGAACCGTCGTCGATCCATTGATATCGTGGATGATACGTTCTCGAGGGGCATTAGTAGCGACTGCCAAACGCGACGGGTCGCGAGGTGATCGAGGTCGGCCGACCCGTCGCTCCCGTTTCGTGTACCCGTTCGTCGCGCGCTGTGTGGCGCTCGTCGCGTAGTCGGATCTGTGACGCCCGCGAACGCGACGCTTATCCTCGCGGCGTCCCGAGCACGGGTATGGATCACGTCGGGACGGACACGGACCTCTCGACGCTCGAACGCGCCGTCGTCAACGCGTTTCAGGGCGGGTTCCCGGTCGTCGAACGACCGTGGAAGCCGGCCGCGGCGGCGCTGTCCGAGCGTGGCGTCGAGGTCGACGCCGACGAACTGCTCGCGACGGTGCGCGACCTCGACGACCGCGGCGTGCTCTCGCGGTTCGGCGCGCTCGTCAACGCCGAGGAGATCGGCGGCACCGCGACGCTCGTGGCGATGCACGCGCCCGAGGAACGCTACGAGGAGGTGGCCGAGACGGTCAACGACTTTCGCGAGGTGGCGCACAACTACGAGCGCGAGCATCCCCACCTCAACATGTGGTTCGTCGTCTCGGTCGCGAGCGAGGCCGAGGTCGACCGCGTCCTCGCCGACATCGAGGAGGCGACTGGGCAGGAGACGTACAACCTCCCGAAGCGCGAGGAGTTTCACGTCGGCGCGAAGTTCCTGCTGGAGGGCCCCGTGAGCGACGGCGACCTCGACCTGTCGCAGCTGGGCCCCGAGGTCGAGCCCTCCGAGGAGCGCGGCATCACCGCCCGCGAGCGCGACCTCGTGGTCGAGATACAGGGCGGCCTGCCGGTGACGGAGACGCCATACGCGGACGTGGCCGACGCGGTCGGCCAGCCCGTCGAGTGGGTCGTCGAGACGATCAAGCGGTTCAACGAGGAGGGGAAGGTGCGCCGCGTCGGCGTCATCCCGAACCACTACGCGCTCGGCTACACCGAGAACGGCATGACCGTCTGGGACGTGCCCGACGAGCTGCTCTCGGAGGTGGGCCCGGCGGTCGCGTCGCTGGGGTTCGTCACCCACTGTTACCACCGGCCGCGCCACGAGGGCGTGTGGCCGTACAACTTCTTCGCGATGACCCACGGCCGCGACGAGGCGGAGTCCGACCGCCGCATCGAGCAGGTTCGCGAGGTGATGGCGGAGTTCTGGGACGTGGGCGAGGACGAGTGGGACTCGCTGTTCTCGACGCGCATCCTGAAGAAGACGGGAATCCGTTTGGACGAGCGCGCCGACGCACAGGTCCGAAGCGACGACCCGGAGCCCACGGACGCGTGATAGACGCCGGGCCGCGGGCGACGCCGACGACACGAGAGACACCGAGGAGACGAGGGATGCTGAGGACACGGGCGACGCCGACGACACGAGCGACGCAGAGGACGCCGCCGGCGCGGCGATCGACCGGATCCGTGCGAGCACGGCGGCCGCTCCGAACCGAACGCGTTCGCCCGGGATTCACGGCTCTCGGTCCCGAGGCTGAGAACTATATGCGGCGAGCGAAATCGACGGGCAACGACGTGGTGATACTGTGATCCCGCTGCTGCACGACTTCACGGACGAGACGGTGCTCGTCGTCGGCGGCGGGCCGGTCGGCGCGCGCAAGGCCCGCACGTTCGCGCGGGAGGCGCGCACGGTCGTCGTCAGCCCCGCGTTCGCCGAGCGCGACTTCGGCGACGCGGAGCTGGTGCGCGCGGCGCCCGCGCCCGAGGAGGTGGCCGACTGGGTCGAGCGGTTCGACCCGGCGCTGGTCGTCGCCGCGACGGACGACGACGCGGTGAACGAGGCGGTCGAGCGCGCCGCCCGCGCGGCGGGCGCGCTGGTGAACCGGGCGGACCGGTCGGGCGGGCGCGAGGCGGGCAGCGTCGTCGTGCCGGCGACCGTTCGCGACGACCCCGTCGTCGCCGCCGTCGCGACGGGCGGGGCCGCGCCCGCGCTCTCGACGGAACTCCGCCGGCGCATCGAGTCGGAGATCGAGGGCGCGGGCCCGATGGCCGACCTGGTGGCGGAGATCCGTGCGGATCTCAAGGCGGCGGGGATGCCGCCGACCGACCGACGGGAGGCGGTTCGGGCGGTGGTCGGATCGTCGGCGGTTTGGAAGGCTTTACAAGAGGGACTCTCCAACGCACGACAGGAAGCGAATCGAGTCATGGAGGCGACCGATGATTGACACCGGCGTCGTCGCGGGCGTGAGCGTGAGCCACGCGAACGCGTCCGTCGACGAGATCGAGTCCGCGCACGTCGCGGACCCGACGGCGCTCGTGTCCGAGCTGCTCGCCCGCGAGGGAGTCGAGGAGGCGTTCGCCATCCAGACGTGCAACCGCGCCGAGGCGTACGTCGCGGCCGACGACGCCGCCGTCGCGCGGACGGCCGTCGAGCGGTTCGCCCCCGACGTTCGCGAGGGCGCCGTCGTCCACCTCGATCACGAGGACAGCCTGCGGCACCTCATGCGCGTCGCCGCGGGGCTGGAGTCGCTCGTGCTCGGCGAGGACCAGATCCTCGGGCAACTGCGCGACGCCGCGGAGGCCGCCCGCGGCGTCGGGGGGCTGTCCGGCGGCGTGCTCGACGACGCGCTCTCGAAGGCACGACAGGTGGGCAAGCGAGCACGCGCGGAGACGGCGATCAACGAGGGGTCGCTGTCGCTCGGCTCGGCCGCGGTCGAACTCGCCGCCCGCGAGACCGACCTCGCGGACGCCTCGGCGCTGGTCGTCGGCGCCGGCGAGATGGGGCTGCTCTCGGCGCGGGCGCTGGACGCCTCGCCGGTCTCCCGGATCGTCGTCGCCAACCGGACCCTCCGCACCGCCGAACACGTCGCGTCCGATCTCGATACCGAGTCCGCGGCGGTCGGCATCGAGGCCCTCCCCGCGGAAGCGGCGGCGGCCGACGTCGTCATCGCGGCCACCGGCGCAACCGACCCGACCGTCCGCGACGAGACCGTCGCCGACGCGGGCGAGACGCTGTGTATCGATCTGGGTCAACCCCGCGACGTCGTCCCTGACGCCGGGGACGAGCGCGTCGCCGTCCGCGACATCGACGACCTCGAGACCGTCACCGACGAGGCGCGCGAGCGCCGCGCGAGCGCCGCGGAGGCGGTCGAGGGGATGATCGACGCCGAGTTCGACCGGCTCCTCGAGGAGTTCAAGCGAAAGCGCGCCGACGACGCCGTCTCCGCGATGTACGAGTCGGCCGAGCGGACGAAACAGCGCGAGCTGCGCGAGGCGATGGCGAAGCTGGAGGCGCACGGCGAGCTCACCGACGACCAGCGCGAGACCGTCGCCGCCCTCGCGGACGCGCTCGTCGGGCAGCTCCTCGCGGCGCCGACGAAGAGCCTCCGCGAGGCGGCCGCCGAGGACGACTGGGAGACGATCCACACGGCGATGCAGCTGTTCGACCCCGAGTTCGACGGGCCGCCGTCGACGCCGGGAGGAGCCCGATCGCCCGACGGCAGCGCGGATCTCCCCGACGGCGTGCTCGAACGACTCTCCGAGGAGTAGCGGCCGGTCGCTCAGTTTCCGGGCGACGCCCGGGGGAAAATTTCGACGCGATGGGTTCTAGGGGAAACTGTGATGTGCGATGCCGTCACACGTGTGTGTATGAACGGAGCGAGTCGCGGGGTCGGTCGGCTCTCGACCGAGCCCGTCGAACTGGGGGTGGAGTCGATGTGCCGGGCCGCGGCGTGTGAGCACCCGGACATCGCCGTGGGGCTCGCCGTCCTGGGGATGACGGCCGTGTTCCTCCTGATCGCGGGAGCGGTGCTGTCGCGGCTCGACGGCGCACGCGAGGCGCTCGCGCGGGAGGTGACTCGAACGCGCGCCGAACGGGACGCGTTCGAGCAGTTCCGGCGCCGCGTCGCGAAGCTCGAGTCGAGCGAGCGCGCGCGTCCGACGCCGACCGGCGGGGGAACCAACGTGCTGACGGTGCCGGCCGGGGGGGCGACCGTCGACGAGGACGGGTTGGCCGACGCCCGTCGGGCCTACCGCGAGACGGTGATGGCGACTGCCCACTACGAGGAGGAGTACGACGAGACGCTCGCGACGAACGTCGCCGAGGAGTTCTCCGCGCCGGTCGCGAGCGCGCTCGTCGAGGACGGCGGGGCGTTGACCCCGTCGCTGCGGACGACGCTCGCGAGCGGCGCCCGACACGCCAGCGAGGAGCGCGCGGAGCTGCTCTCGAAGCTGGAGACCGAGCGGTCGTCGATCGAGGCGGCCGAGTCGACGCTCTCGCCCGCGGTCGACACGAGCGAGGGGATCGTCGACCGCGACCTGACGCGCGCGAGCTACACCGACCTCGTCGCGGAGTACGAGCGCCTCGAGTGGCACGAGGGGCGCGTCGAGTCGCTGTTGTCGGACCGACAGGCCCGGATCCACGACGAGGAGGGCGACCGTCGCCACTGGTTCGACTACCTCTATCGCTCGCTGGCGTCGCCGTACCCGGTGCTGTCGGCGGGCGCGGGAACGCTCTCGCTGATCGACGACGCGAAGTCCGCGCTCGCGTCCGCCGCGGGCGACCGCTGAGGCGTCCCCCCGCGGTTCGTTTCGAACGAGTTCCGAATCCGACGAGCGCGTCACGTAGCGACGAGCACATCCCGTAGCCGCCGAACGCGTCCGGACCGTTCCCGCGGGCCACGACTCGAGGTACGCTTTTGCCCCGGGCGACCGTCCCAGTGTACGTGAGCGACGTACTCGACGCCGACGAGATCGCGGCGGCACTGCCCGACGGCTGGCACCACGACGCCGACGCCGACGAGATCGCCCGCACCTTCGAGTTCGACTCGTATCTCGAGGGGGTCGGCTTCGCGGCCGGCGCGGGCGGGCTCGCCGAGGAGGCGTTCCACCACCCGTCGATGACCGTCGAGTGGCGCGAGGTCGAGGTCCGCCTCACCACCCACGACGCCGGCGGCGTCACCGGGAAGGACATCGACCTGGCCGAACGGCTGAACGAACTCGCGGAGTAACCGGGGAGGAGGCCGTGGACGCGTCGTACGTCTTTCGGGTGCGCTTCACGCTGTCGCCGCGGCGCGCGCGCATCGACCCGGACGCCTTCGAGACGGTGCTTCGGATCCCCGCGCCGCCGCCGGGCGAGGAGGGGTGGCTGCTGTTTCGGGACGCGCTGTGGCGCGGCGAGGCGAACGACGCCGAGCACGCGCGACGGCTCTGTGCCGACCGGCTCCCGGAGGGCGTCGAGGTGCTGTCCGCGACGTTCGCGGAGTTCGAGACCGACGAGGCGTACCTCGCGGCGCTGCGCGAGGCCGTCGGCGACGACCTCGCGGCGTTTCGCGCCGACTCGGTGCGCGAGGCGCTACACAAGTACTTCGGCTCCTCGATCCGCGTCGACGCGGACGACGACCCGGCAACCGGGGGATCCGGGGGGAGAGACGACGAGTTCGGGATGGGAGGCGAGGAGTCCAGGAGGGATGACGAGGAGACAGAGGACGGCTAACGCCGTCTCCGGCATCTGTCCGCGATTCCGACCGGAGATCCGCCCGCCCGAAGCTGGGTAAGCTGCGACAAACGCCGTCGGTAGGGTGCGAAGATATAACAGCGGGAACGACCTATCCGAAACTCCGCTGATGGTCCCCGACACGTACGACTTCTGGCTGTTCGACCTCGACGGCACGCTCGTCGACGCCGAGTGGTCGTACACCCGCGAGGTGTTCGACCGGGTCGGATCCCGCATCGACTACGACTTCTCCGACCGGCAGGCCGAGGTACTGTGGCACGGCCTCACCGGTGCGCGCGACCCCCTCCTGCGCGAATGGGGACTCGACCCCGGGGAGTTCTGGCCGGCCTTCCACGCCGTCGAGGACCCGCAGGCGCGCGCCGACGCGACGTACCTCCACGACGACGCCGCACGCCTGCTCGGCGACCTCCACGCACGGGACGTGCCGCTGGGGCTCGTGACACACTGCGCGGAGTTCCTGGCGCGCCCGGTCACCGACCGGCTCGGGCTGACCGACCGCTTCGACACGTTCCTCGCGTGTTCCGACGAGACCGGCTGGAAGCCCGCGCCCGACCCCCTCCACGCCGCGATGAACGACATCGGCGTCGACCCGACGGCCCAGCGGGGCGTCTACCTCGGCGACGGCGCCAGCGACGTGGGCGCCGCCTGGAACGCCGGCCTCGACGCCGTCCACGTCGAGCGCCACGGGCACGAGGAGCGCGGCCGCTGCGTCCGGGCGGACCACCGGGTGTGGAGCTTCGACGACCTGCCGCGAACGGGCGCGGCCGGCGCCGCGGGCACCGCGGGACCCGCCTCGGGCGTCGCGTGGGGGTCGGGGCTCACCCGCGCCGACGGGTCCGGCTTCGACGGCGACCGAACGGACTGATCCGGCGCGCCGCCGAGCATCCGGTCGGTCCACCGGGTCGCCCCCGAGTCTCCGGCCGGTCAAACCGGGTCGAGCCCCGAGGCCGCGGTCAGTCGTCCGCGCTCGCCTCGGGGCTCGACTCGTCCGCGCCGGCGTCGTCGTCCGCGTCGCCGTGGACCCGCTCGCCGCGCAGCAGCCGCGCGGCGATGGAGAACGTCTGCTCGCGCGAGCGGCGCGTCGGGTAGTGGGCGGCCATGTAGCGTGCGGCGGCGACGAGACAGTCCCGGCGCTCCTCCGGGTCCTCCCGTGCGTCGAACTGCCGGCAGGCGGCCTCGTACGCCTGGAAGGTGTGGAAGCCGGTGTCCTCGACGAGCAGGGCGTTCCCCAGCTCGGCCTTCAGCCGGTCGGGGTCGCCGCCGGCGGCGAGGTAGTCGGCGACCGCGTCGCCGGCCTGCTGCACCTTCCCCTGCTGCTCGAACGCCATTCGGAGCGACTCCAGCGCGGCCTCCGGATCGGCGTCGGGGTCGCCCGTCGCCTCCGGCGCCGGCGGCGTGTTGAGGAACCGGTCGAGGTAGACGTTCACCGCGGCGTCGAACACGCCGCGATACAGCGCCGTCGCGTCCGTCCGCTCGGCCGCCCGGTGGACCGCGTTCGCGAAGGTGAACGTGTGATGGACCGTGTTCCAGTCGTTGAACTCGTTGCTCGTGGCGAACAGCGCGACGCGCTTCGCGGCCGCGAACGACACCGCGCTCGCGAGCTGCTCGACGGTCGCCCCGTTCTCGATGGCTTCCTCCAGCACGTCGAACACCGTCTCGGGGTCGGCCGCGTGCAGGCGCTCGGTGAAGTCGTCCGGCTCGGTCCACGTCTCCCCCTCGCCGGCGGCGACGAGGTCGTCGAGGCGGGCGAACGACTCCTCGCACATCGCCGCGAGGTCGTCGGGCTGGCGCCACGAGGAGGTCTCCTCGGCGCGGTCGGCGGTCGCGAGCCCGCGCACGAGCGACGAGAGGACCTCGGCGGTGCGCTCCTCGTCGTCCCAGCCGACCAGGTCCAGCGCCTCGGTCGCCTTGTTCACGAAGTCGAACGTGTGGCCCGTGTCGAGGTAGCGGTGGTCCGTCGCCGCGACGACCAGTAACTCGGTCAACTTCTCGGGGCCGTAGCCGGCGGCGACGGCGGTCCGAAGCACGCGCTCGGCGCCGTCGGCGTCGCGCACCTCGACGTTCTCGCGGAACCACGACCGCAGGCGCTCGAAGGACACGTCCGTCGCCGCGAACGCCTCCTGCTCGAACTTCGGCGCCTCGCCGTCGCAGTCGCCGGCGACCTCCGTGAGCCCCTGATACAGCGCGCGCTTGCGGTCCTGGTCGTCCAGGTCCGGCAGGCGGTTCGCCAGCGCGACGAGGATCGTGAGCCCGGAGCTCCACCCGTCGGCGCGGTTGCGGACACCGAAGGTGACCCCGCGCTCGACGACCTCGGCCGGGTCGACGCCCGCGTCTGTGAGCGCGACCGCAGACTTCCCCAGCACGAGCCGGAGGTTCTGTTCGAGGCCGTCGTCGAGGCGCTCGCGCCAGTGGACCGCCGGCGGGTCCGAGCGCCGCGGCGCCGGCGAGACGTACACCGTCCCCTCCCGGATCTCGGTCGGGTAGGTGTCCACGTCGTCGGCCCACGGGTCGAACGTGTCGCCACAGGAGAGCTCGAACCGGGCGTGGTGCCAGTGACAGGTGAGCACGCCCTCGTCGACGCTGCCCTCCGTCAGGGGAAAGCCCATGTGCGGACAGCGGTTGTTCACCGCCCGCACCTCGCCCTCGTGGTAGAACAACGCGATCGGCGTCCCGTCGACGGCCGTCAGCGCGCGCCCCTCGGCTCGGAGCTCGTCGAGGTCGACCGCCTCGCTGTACTCGTCGCTTCCCGTGTCATCGACTGCCATACTCGCCGAGACGACACGAACGGGGAAGTAGCTTCTCGGAAGCGGAGTTTTGTAAGAACGTGAACGTGTTTTTCGGCCCTAGTCGGCGGTAACCGGCGTCCGCGACCCGCCCTCGGCCATCTCGAGCACCTCGTCGAAGAAGCCCAGCGAGTCGTGCGGGCCGGGGTTCGCCTCGGGATGGTACTGCCGGGTGATGACCGCGCACTCGTCGCTTTTGAGCCCCTCGGCGGTGTCGTCGTTGACGTTCAGCTGCGTCACCTCCAAGTCGCCGGGGTCGGCGACGGAGTAGCCGTGGTTCTGGGTCGTCATGACGACCTGCCCGGTCTCCACGTCGCGCACGGGTTGGTTGACGCCGTGGTGGCCGAAGGCCATCTTCTCGGTGTCGCCGCCGAACGCGCGGGCGACGATCTGCTGGCCGAGACAGATGCCCGCCAGCGGGACCTCGCCGGCGAACTCCTCGACGAGCGCCTGCGCGGACTCGAAGTTCGCGGGGTCGCCGGGGCCGTTCGAGACGAACAGCACGTCCGGGTCCAGCTCCGCGACCGTCTCGGCGTCCACGTCGTACGGCAGCACGTGCACGTCGGCGCCGCGCTCGGTCAGCGAGGAGGGGATGGAGCCCTTCATCCCGCAGTCGACGAGCGCCACGTCGTACTCGCCGTCGCCCTCGACGGTGTACGGCTCGTCAGTCGACACCTGCTTGCCGATGTCGAGGTGGTCGGACATCTCGACGCACTGCTCCAGCTCCTCCTTCGCGGCCTCGGGGGTCGCGTCCGGTCCGGCGGCGATGCCGCAGGCCATCGCGCCCTCCTCGCGCACGCTCGTGACGATGTCGCGGGTGTCGAGGTGGTCGACCGCGGGCACGCCCTCGGACTCGAGCCACTCGGCCACGTCGTCGGTGAACTCGCGGGCGATCGCGGCGTTCGGGTGGACGCGATCGGACTCGAATCGCTCCGCTCGGACGCCGTAGTTTCCGATCAACGGGTAGGAGAACGTGAGGACCTGCTCCTCGTAGGAGGGGTCCGTGAGCGACTCCTCGTACCCGGTGTACGCGGTCGTGAACACCAGTTCACCACGTGTCCGGCCCGGCGCGCGGGCGCGTGCCTCGAAGACACGGCCGTCGGCCAGGGCGACGTAGGCGTCCGCCATTACGAGATACACATCATCGGACGGCACATAAGTGCGTCGTTCGAAGATTCGTTACGAAATTCGTAACCACTATGCGCCACCTCCGGCAAGGGCGTGCATGGACGACCTGGACCGGCGCATCCTCAACCTCCTGCGACGGGACGCGCGGACGCCGTACACGGAGATCGCCGAGGAGGTCGGCACGAGCGAGGGGACGGTGCGAAACCGGGTGGACCGGATGAGCAGCGAGGGCGTCATCGAGCGCTTCACCGTCACCACGCGCACGGGGAACGTGAAGGCGATGGTGGAGATCAGCGTCGACATGAACGTCAACACCAGCGCCGTCTCCGAGCGGCTGGCCGACTGGGAGGAGGTCGACTTCGTCTGGCAGGTTTCGGGCCAGGAGGACATCGTGCTCATCGTCGACTGTGTGGACACCCGCGCGGTGAACGAGCTCATCACGCGCGCTCGCGAGCTCGACGAGATCGAGGGGACGAAGACGCGGCTCATTCTGGACGAGCGGCTCGGGTAGGTCGCCGCCGTCGCGGTGTGGTCCGTCGTCGCCGTCGCGGTGTGGTCCGTCGTCGCCGTCGCGGTGTGGTCCGTCGTCGCTGTCGCGGTCTCGGTGGTCGCCGCCTCGACCTCGACCGCTCCCGCCGATACGGCTCCCACACCGGATCGACACCGAAGCGGTCATGGTCCGCCCTCACGACCCACGCCGTATGAGCACAGAGGACGCCGGCGCGAGCGACGCCGCGGCGACCGCGAACGAGGAGCCGGAACACGAGAACGCCCTCCAGGACGTGATCGCCGTCGACGGCGACGACACCCCGCAGGGGACCGTGAACCGGCTGGACGCCCACACCGGGGACGGCATCCGCCACCGGGCGTTCACCTGCCTCGTCTTCGACTCGAACGGCCGCCTTCTCCTGGGCCAACGCGCGCCCGGCAAGCGCCTGTGGGGCACCTTCTGGGACGGCACGGTCGCCTCCCACCCCGTCGAGGGCCAGACGCAGAAGGAGGCCACACGCCAGCGGCTGGAGGAGGAGCTCGGCATCACCCCCGACCAGTACGACGAGGTGACACTCACCGACCGCTTCGAGTACAAGCGCTACTTCGAGAACGCGGGGCTGGAGTGGGAGGTGTGTGCCGTCCTGAAGGTCACGCTGGAGGACGACGGGCTCGACCCCGACGAGGAGGAGATCGCGGGCCTGCTGTGGGTCGACTACGAACACCTCCACGAGCACCCCGAGTGGTACCGCCAACTGCGGCTGTGCCCGTGGTTCGAGATCGCCATGCGGCGCGACTTCGAGTAACCCGGCGACGCCCGCTCCCGTGACCGCCGACCGCCTCCTGCTCCCGGCCGACGTGCGCGACACCCTGCACGAGCGCCGCGTCGCCGGCGCGCCCGCGGAGGTGTGCGGGATCCTCCTCGGCGACCGCGCGGGCGACGCTGACGCGGAACGCGAGGAGCAAGACGCGGGCACGGCCGATCGCGTCGACGAGGCGGTCCCCGTCGACAACGTCGCCGACGAGCCCGATCGCTTCTACGAGCTCGACCCCGCGGAGACGGTCGCCGCGATCGAGGACGCCGAGGCCCGCGGCAGCGACGTGGTCGGCTTCTACCACAGCCACCCCCGCGGCCCGGCCGCGCCCTCCGAGACAGACCGAGATCGCGCGACGTGGACGGGATACGTCTACGCGATCGTCGCGCCCGAGGCGGTGGTCGCGTACCGGTGGACCGGCGAGTCGCTCCGGCGGCTCCGGGTCGAAACGCCGTAATGTCCCGGCTCCCAACGCCGGGTATGACCGACAGCGACGCCGACGCGGGCACGCCCGCCGCCGAGCCGGACCTGTACGACGACCTCACGGGGCAGGCCGCGCTCGTCACGGGCGCCAACCGCGGCATCGGCGCCGAGATCGCGAGCAACCTCGCCGAGCTGGGCGCGACCGTCTACGCGGGCGTGCGCAGCGTCACCTACGACCTCCCCGACGAGTACGAGCGCGTGACCCTCGACGTGAGCCAGGAGGGCGACATCCAGGACGCGCTGAACCGGATCGGCGAGGACGAGGACGGCCTCGATGTCCTCGTCAACAACGCCGGCGTCGGCCACTTCGGCGCGCCGCTGCACGAGGAACAGACCCACCACATCGACCACTCCATCTCGGTGAACCTCCGCGGCCCCATGCTGCTGTGCAAGTACGCGCTCCCGCCGATGTTGAACACCGACAACCCGCGGATCGTCAACGTCTCCTCGGGAATGAGTGCACTCGTCGAGGAGCAGTCCGGCGGATCGCCCGCCTACCGCGTGACGAAGACCGGGCTCAACGGGCTCACGAAGTACCTCCACGGCGAGTACGCCGACGAGGGGCTGATCGCCAACTCGGCGTGTCCCGGTTGGGTCCACACCGAGATGGGCGGCGAGGAGGCCCCGCGGACGCCCGCCGAGGGCGCGGAGACGCCGACGTGGCTCGCGCGCTTTCGCGACGGCCCCGGCGGGCGGTTCTGGCGCGACCGCCAAGTCATCGACTGGTGACGGCGTCGCCGGCAGCGGTGGCATCACTGACAGCGACGATGCCGTCGCCCGCCGCCGCGACCGCTACCGTTGCCGCCGACGGCGACGGCATCGTACCTCACAGCGGGAGCAGATCGCGGAACTCCCGCGTCTCCCCGTCCATGACGCCGTAGGCGGTGACGCGACGGCCGTTGTGCGAGAAGGCGGCGTACCGCGGGCTGCGAACGCCGACGATCCGGTCGATCGGGATCGAGACGTAGTCGTAGCCGTCGGTGCCGGCCTGGTCGAAGCCGACGACCCACGGCCAGTCCTCGATGACGAACGCGGCCGCGAGCACCACCGGCTCGCCGTCCTCGTAGTACACCTTCGCCATCGGCGTTTCGTCGTCGGGCGACGGGTCGGAGGCCGCCGCGCTCGCCTCGCCGATCGTTCCCGGGACGGCCCCGGCGTCGTCCCGGACGGTCTCGTCGCCGGCTTCGGGTCGGGTCCGTCCGTCGCGGGTCGAGCTCTCAGTGTCGTCGGTCATGGTTCCCGTTCGTCGTGACGGGAGATAATCACGTAGTGAGCCGTGCTCGCTCGGCACAGCGCGTGGCGGATCTCCCGCGCCTCCGGCGCTATCAAACCGTTTATACCGGTCCGACGGGAACCGCGTGGTATGCCGAGAGAGCAGAAGCAGGTCCGCGAGCTGCAAGAGGGGAGCTACGTGATGATGGAGGACTCCCCCTGCAAGATCAACGCCTACAGCACCGCGAAGCCCGGCAAGCACGGGAGCGCGAAGGCCCGCATCGAGGGCAAGGGCGTGTTCGACGACAAGAAACGCTCGCTCTCCCAGCCCGTCGACGCGAAGGTGTGGGTGCCGATCATCCAGCGCAAGCAGGGCCAGGTCGTCTCCGTCTCCGGCAACGACGCCCAGGTCATGGACCTCGACACCTACGAGACGTTCACGATGCGCGTGCCCGAGGACGAGGACTTCACGCCCGACCAGAACATCGAGTACCTCGAGTACGAGGGACAGCGGAAGGTCGTCGGGTAATCCATGCGATTCCCCGGCGCGAACGCCGATCGCGACGAGGCGGCGTACGTCCTCACGGGCGCGCCGCTCGACGCGACGACGACGTTCCAGCCGGGGACCCGCTTCGGACCCGAGCGGGTCCGCAAGTTCGCCGCCACCTACGACGACTACGACCGACGGACGGATTCGTTCTTCTCCGATCTCCGCGTCCACGACGCGGGCGACGTGCCCGCGTGGGACGCACTCGACGAGTACCTCGATCACCTGACCGCCGAGCTGCGCGCGGCCGTCATCGACGACGCCGTCCCGCTCCTCTTGGGCGGCGAGCACACCGTCACCTGGGCGGGGGTGCGCGCCAGCGCCCCCGACGTGCTCGTCACGGTCGACGCGCACCTCGATCTCCGCGACGCCTACGACGGCAACCCGCTGAGCCACGCGTGTGTCGTCCGGCGCTGTCTCGACGGATACGAGAGCGACGAGAGCTCGGGAGGCGACCACCCAACCGTCGACGAGGTGGTCGTGCTCGGCGCGCGCACCGGCTCCCCCGAGGAGTGGGAGCGCGCCGACGCCCCCGACGTGACCGTCGTCGCGCCCGAGGACGTGGCCGACTGGGTCGGCGAGTTCGACGGCTTCGACGACCGCGAGGCGTACCTCTCGATCGATATCGACGGCGCCGACCCGGGGTTCGCGCCGGGCACCGGTACGATGGAGCCGTTCGGCCTCTCGTCCCGCGAGATCCGCGACGCCGTCCGGGGGGTCGCGCCCCACTGCGTCGGGATCGACGCCGTCGAGGTGAACGACCGCGACGACGGGCAGGCGGCGGCGCTGGCCGGGAAGCTGCTGCGTGAGGCGGTGTACTCGCACGCGGACGCGCGCTGACTTCTTCTCGCCGTTCCGAACCGATCAACGTCGCCGACGCGGTGGCTACAAGCGGCCCCCGCCCGTCCGCCCGGGCATGGAGCGTTCGGAGTTCGTCGACCGACTCGACGCTGAACTGGACACCGACGCGTACGCCGACCTCGACGCCTCCCCTAACGGCCTCCAGGTCGGCTCGCGCGAGGGCGAGGTGGAGACGGTCGCGTTCGCCGTCGACGCCGTCGAGGCGACCGCCGAGGCCGCCGTCGATATCGGCGCCGACGCGCTCGTGACTCACCACGGGACGATCTGGGGCGGCCTCGACCGGGTGACCGGCCGCGAGTACGACCGCATCGAGCCGCTCGTCGCGAACGACGTGGCGCTGTACGTCTCGCATCTCCCGCTCGACGGCCACCGGGAGCTGGGGAACGCCGCCGGCGTCGCCGACGTGCTCGACCTCGTCGACCGCGAACCGTTCGGCGAGATTGGCCCCGAATACGTCGGCCAGCGCGGCGTCGCCCCCGACGGCTACGCGGCCGACGAACTCGCGAGGACGCTGGAGGCGGCGCTGGACCACGCCGGCGAGGGCGTCCAGGTGCTCGATTTCGGCCCCGACGAGATCGAGGACGTGGGGATCGTCACGGGCAGCGGGAGCGACTGGCTGCGCGAGGCCGAGCAGTCGGGGCTCGACGCGCTCGTCACCGGCGAGGGGAAGGGGAAGGCGTACCACGAGGCGCGCGAAGCCGGCGTCTCCGTGTTCCTCGCGGGCCACTACGCGACCGAGACGTTCGGGGTGCGCGCGCTGCAGTCGCTCGCCGAGGAGTGGGGGCTGGAGACGCACTACATCGACCACCCGACCGGGCTGTAAGTACGGGACGCCCGGCGCCGTGAACCACGCGCTTCAAGCGTCCCCCGGACGCACGCCCGACAATGAGCGACGAGGACACCGGCGGCGACGACGGCGGGGAGTGGGAGCCGCCCCACCGAGAGGCGTTCGACCACGACCCGCTCGGACACGCGCGGGTCCGCGGCGGCATGACCGTCGCCGAGCTGGTCGAGCAGTACGGCCACGCGGGCATCGGCGCGGAGTCGGTCCACGGCGCCGCGGACGTGCTCTCGGAGATGTGGGCCGACGACGACTGCACCGTCTTCGTCTCGCTCGCGGGCGCGATGGTCCCGACCGGCATGCGGCGGATCGTCGCGGACCTCATCCGCGACGGCTACGTCGACGCGCTCGTGACGACGGGAGCGAACCTCACCCACGACGCGATCGAGGCGATCGGCGGGAAACACCACCACGGCGAGGAGCGCCAGGCGGGCAAGAGCCTCCGCGAACACGACGAGCAGCTGCGCGACGAGGAGGTCGACCGCATCTACAACGTCTACCTCCCGCAGGAGCACTTCGCGGAGTTCGAGGCGCACCTCCGCGATGAGGTTTTCCCGCCGTTGGCCGAGCGCGACGGCGCCGTCTCGATCGCCGAGTTGACCGCGGAGTTGGGCCGCGCGAACGCCGAGGTCAACGAGCGCGAGGGCGTCTCGGAGGGCCCCGGCGTCGCCGCCGCCGCCTATGAACACGACGTGCCGATCTACTGCCCGGCCGTGCAGGACTCCGTGCTCGGACTCCAGGCGTGGATGTACGGCCAGACATCGGACCTGACGCTCGACGCGCTGGCGGACATGACGCCGCTGACGGATCTGGCGTTCGAGGCAGACACCGCGGGCTGTCTGCTGATCGGCGGCGGCGTCCCCAAGAACTTCACCCTCCAGACGATGCTCGTTACGCCGCGCGCGTACGACTACGCCGTCCAGATCACGATGGACCCCGAGGCGACCGGCGGGCTCTCGGGGGCGACGCTGGAGGAGGCCCGATCGTGGGGGAAACTGGAGACGGACGCCGAGAACGCCTCCGTCTACGGGGACGCGACGGTGTTCCTCCCGCTGCTCGTCGCGGCGGCGCGCGAACGCGTCGAGGCCGAGTAGGACTGGTAGCCGCTACTCGTCGACCTGCTCCCCGCGTACGTGTCGTTCGAGTTCCGCTTCGGAGTCGAATCCCCTGCCACAGTCGTGACAGAAGACGCGGTCGGATCCGGTGAGGCTCATGTGTGGCAGTCACATACTCGCGTACCCCTGTTGAAAGCGGCGGCTCTCGTCAATGGTTGCCATATTGTATTAGTCATCTGATGTGTGCGCAGATGTCGCCCGTCGGCGCGGTCGATCGGCGCGCGGTCGGTCGACGCCGACGGTATCACGACGCCGACGTGATCGTCGTTCCGTCGGAGGACGCCGTCGTTCAGGAGTGCCGTGGCGCGCGGTCGTCGGTGTGGCGCAGCCACGACACCCACCGCCCGTCGGCGACGCGGTCGGGGAGGACCCTGCGGGCGCCGGCGACGAACGGGCCGGGGTCGTCGAGTTTGAGGTAGTCGAACCGGGGTTCGCGGACGATCGAGGCGCCGATCTCTCGGAGCGTGCCGAGGATCGCTGGCCGATCGACGTGCGGGGAATCCTCGGTCAGGACGCTCAGGAGGTAGCCGAGCTCGCCGTAGAGCATGTGCGTCCCGACTCCCACGTCGTAGCCGTCGTCGATCGCGTCCGCCCGTCCGGTCGCGGCCAGCCAGTAGTACCAGGGGAAGTCGGCGCCCGCGTGGACCGTCGACGGGAGCGACTGCCACATCCGCGGGTTGATCTCGGTCAGGACGTACTCGCCGGTCGCGGCGTCGCGCATGTACTCGATGCACGCGAGCCCGTGCCAGTCGAGTTCGTCTAGGAGCGCCCGCCCGACCTCCTCCAGCTCGGGATCGGCGATCGACCGGCGGTAGACGCCGCCGCCGCCGGTGTAGGAGTTCCCCCGGATCTGCCGGTGTTGGAAGGTCGCGAGCGGTTCGCCGTGGTCGTACAGCCCGGTGAACATGAACTCGCCGTCCGTCCGGACGAACTCCTGAACGATGGGGTCGTGGCACATCTCGGCGCGGATCCCCTCGATATCTGGCGTTTCGCCGCGGCCGACGTGGTGGATCCCCTTCACGACGTTCGCGTCGTCCGGCCCCAGATCGTCGAGGTTCGCGTCCGTGAGGACGTTATACCGTGATTTGATCAGGAGCTCCGGCGTCCAGTCGTCGACATCGGAGAGAAGCCGGGTCTCCGGAACCGGGACCCCGGCCGCCTCCGCGGCCGCCACGAGCTGGATGCGGTCGAACACCCGCTCCAGTTGCGCCATCGGCGGAACGACGAGCGAGACGTGCTCGGCGAACGACGACTCGTAGCGCGACAACAGGTAGGTGTCCTCCGGTCGGACCGGGATGATCGTCCGCACGTCCTCACGTTCGGCAAGCGCCAGGAGGGCGTCGCGATACGGCACCAACCCCTGTCGCGGCCGCGGCAGCGTGACCGCCTCGTCACAGTAGCGCGACGCCGCCGCGGGGACGTTCGGCTTCTCCGAGGCGACCACCGTCCCGATGCCCTGTCGGGCGAGCGACCGGACGCACGTACACGTCGCCCCGTCGTACCCCGTCGGGATCAACGCCCGCTCGCGCTCGTCGTTCACGGTGTCCATTCGTACTCCTCGCGTTAGCAGGCGTCCACGATTAGTATGCGGCGTGGATCCGCGAGTACGACGCGAATAACCGGATTCCCAGCCGCTCGGACGACCGCCTCGCCCGCCCCGTTGCTCATCAGACGCCCCGCGCCCGATCCGGTGTCGACTACGGTACGGTTACCCGGTCGAGTTCGGCCGCGCGAGCGCCCGGTCCGCGGGGCGGCGGCCCCACCCCCGCCACGGGGCGTGCGCTCACGTCTCGAACGGTTGCCGGGTCGGCCGTCACCCGCTCGGATTCCCGGCCGCGATCCTCGGCCGACTCGCTCGCGTTCGATTCCTGGATGACGTAGCGTTGGCCGACCATCGGGTCCAGCAGGCTGTCGACGGGCGCCCGGTCGTCGCGCAGGACCGGCACGTCGTCCGTCGGCGGCGCGTCGGCGTACGTCCGGATCTCCGCCTCGAGGTCGATCCCGATGTCGCGACGCTCGTTGCGCGCGAGCAGCCGCTCCTCCGAGAGCCGGGTGTCGTTCTTCGTCGCGACCAGCTCGATGTTCTGGACCACGCCGCCGCCGGCGGTCGGGAAGCTGTACACCTGCGGGAACTCACGCGAGACGGTTCGATACTCCGCGCGGTAGAACTTCGAGGCCGGCCCTCTGGGGGCGGAGATGACGTTCGCGAAGAGGATCCCGTCGTCGTCGAGGCGATTGTTCGCCAGCGACATGAACTCCCGCGTCGTCAGCTCGAAGGGAACCTTGTCCTTCTGGTAGGCGTCCAGGACGATCAGGTCGTACGTGCGGTTCGTCTCCCGGAGGAACTGCCGGCCGCCCTCGTTGTAGATGTTGAGCCGCTCGGACTCCTCGACGCGGAAGTACTCCGTCGCCGCGTCGATCACCGCGGGGTCGATCTCGGCCACGTCGACGGTGACGTTCTCGTACTCGTGGACGAACCGCTTGGGGCCGGTGAAGCCGCCGCCGCCGATGAACAACACCCGATCGATCTCGTCGGGGTCGTCCGCGAAGAGATACGGGAGATGGAAGTAGCGCGTGTACTCGAACACGTGTCGGTTCGGCTCCTCGATATCCATCGCGCTGTGGCGCTGCCCGCCGAGATACAGCGTCCGTGTCTCGCCGAGATCGACGACCCGCAGGCTCTGGTACGGCGTCTGCGTCTCGTACACCACCTCGCCCTGGACGCTGTAGCCGGCGGCGCCGGTCGCGGCCGACACGACGAGCAACAGCGCGACGAAGCCGGTGACGGTCGCGCGCTCGCGGCCGAACGGCCGCCCGACCGCCACCGCCGCCGCGATCGAGATCGCGCCGAACACTAACGCGATCTGGTCGATGCCGAGCGAGGGGATCAGGAGGTAGGTGGTCGCGAACGCGCCGACGATGCTGCCGACGGTGCCGAGCATGTACACGTGGCCCGACGCCTCGCCGAGCCCCTCCTTCGCCGACAGCTCGGCGGCGTACGGGCTGACGTAGCCCAGCAGGTACGTCGGCGGCCCGAACAGCAGCGTCACCGCCGGCAGCGACGCGATCCGGCTCGGCAGCGGGAAGCCGGCGGTGGCGCGCAAGAACACGTCGCCGACGAGGATCAGCCCCGCGACGTACACCGCCGTCAGGAGGAACACCCGCGCCATCCGGCCGTTCGTCGCGCGCTCGGCGGCCAGCTTTCCCCCGCGGTGGTAGCCGTAGCTCAGCGCCGCGAGGAACACCCCGATGATGGTGCCCCAGGTGTAGATGCTGCTGCCGAACTGCGGGGCGATCATCCGCCCGGCGAGGATCTCCAGGCCCATGCTCGCGACCCCCGAGACGAACACGGCGATCTCCGGCCGGTTCAACCGGAGGGCGTCGACGGGGCGGGACGAACTCATCATCGGTGCCACGGGTTCGAGGGGGATAACTGTTCGACGGCCGCGGCGTCGTCGCGGGAGCGGCTCGTCGGCCGGCAGGAGAAACGCACTTGCGTCGCGACGGGGTAGTGGCGGGTGGCCGATGACGAGGCGACCGCTCCGAGCCCGGGTGGCTCCGGCGCGACGACGAGCCCTATGAGTGCCGAGGCCGTCGTCTTTGACGGTAGAGATATTCTCGGAGAAAGCGGGGGTGCAACAGTAGGCAGGGACCCACCAGGGTGTTCTATCCGTCCGAACCGGTCATCGACGCGCGAGTGTGCCGAACGGCTTCCCCGTCGACCCGCCTTTCGAGAGGGAACTGCGATCACCGAACCTAGTCCCGCAACGACGGACTGCCTCACCCGGTGTCGGATCGTTCCTCGGGCGGGACGAAGGGCCCGACCGACACGGTATGGCGAGCGATAGTGGCCGCCCGGAACACGTATGCGATGAACACGGCGAGCGGCGTGACGATGACCCCGATACCGAGACTGAACGCGAGCGGCAGATACTGGGTCGGAACAGTGACGGAGTCGGGGAGGTAAATGAGCGCCATCGCGATGCTGGCAGCGAGGGCTACGAGACCGCTGTAGGCGACCACGCGGGAGAGTCGAGCGAAGTCCTGCTGGAGCGAGAGCGTCTTGAAGAACTGGCGCGTGATCGCGATGGCACCCAGCAGATCGTCGATCGCGTCGAGTTCCGCTCCGGCCTCCTCGGAGAGACGGTCGCCGTGCTCGTTCCGGAGATGTTCAGTCGCGGTCATGTTCTGGGCGTATTCGGTCCCCAGAACGACCTCCAGTACGTTCACGATGGCCGTCTGGCTCTCGATCTTCGTAGTGATGCTTTCTCCGTAGGCGGCGATCCCCTCGGCGTACGTTTCGACCTCGTGCGTCCCGTCGCCGCCGGCGTGTTCGAACGCCGAACCGAGACGGTTCGCGCGCTCGGTTAGCGTCTCGGCCACCAGGTCGAGGAACTCCGCCGGGTCGTTCGGAGCGGACGATTCGCCGGCGTGGTCACGGACGCGACGGCGGAGGTCGCGCGTGCCGCTCAACTGGTCGGACAGTTCGTTCGGGGAACCGAACACGCGCGAGAGGACGAGCTGATTGATGGACAACGCGATCGTCACGAGCGTCACCGTTCCGGAGATGAGTCCGCTCGCGAAGGCCGACGCCGCGGCGCTACCCGGCCCGATGGCCAGGAGCCCGAACTGGGTCAACGGGAAAAAGAAGGCCACGATAGCCGCGACGAGAACGCCCGACACCGCGATGCGATTCCCTCCGAGAACGAGCCAGTGCATCGCCCGTTCCACGGGCCCGTCGATGCTCCGAACCGAACTCGCCGTACTCACGTCGTCACTCATGGCCGACGGGAATGGCCGCTATCGGAGATATCGTTGGTCGAAGCACGCGTTCGTTCCCACTTCGAGATGTGGCGTCAAAGACATGTCCCCATCCACGGACTCGCAAGTCGAGACGACAGATCCGAACTACGGGCTGCCCGCCCACACCCCACAGCTCGACCGTGGATCCGACGACGAAACCTGTGTGACAGAAGGACACGGATCGGGCGGTAACGACTCACACGACTCCGATACCTCCGGATCGCGGGGATCGCCGCCTCGTTATGACGGATCGGGCACCGTACTCCCGTACAACCGACCTCGCATGGCCGAATGACCATACAAATCAGTTGTCACAGAATATTTGTCCGGAAAGAAATCCGTTCGGGGAACAAATGCGGAACCCTTATCCGGTCGACGGCCATTCGTTTGGTTGCAATGGCAAACGGTAAGGTTGATTTCTTCAACGACACTGGCGGCTACGGTTTCATCGAGACTGAGGACTCCGACGACGACGTGTTCTTCCACATGGAGGATGTCGGCGGCGAGGATCTGACGGAAGGGACCGAGATCGAGTTCGACATCGAACAGGCCCCCAAGGGCCCGCGCGCGACGAACGTCGTCCGCGCATAACTAGGCTCACACCGTCGCCTGACGGCGACATCACTGTGATTCCGATTCTTCACCGACGCAACTGACTCCACAGCGACGCCTCCGCTCCGGTCGACTACCGGAGGACGGGAGGGTCGAGAGCGACCGGTGTGCGGCGTTCGACACCTGCCGCCGTCGCTCTCGTTCTCGGTCGTCTCGCTTCGGTACTGAGCGCCGCGAACGGTCCGTGCGTTACTCGGGCGCCTCCGTCGGGGTTGCCTCCGGCGTCTCGGTTTCGTCGTCGGCCTCGTCGTCGGCCGGCGTCTCAGTCTCGTCCGTCGGCGTCTCCGTCTCGTTGGTCTCCTCGTCGTCCTCGTCGGCGGCGCTCGGGAGCGTCACGGACTTGGTCGCGTCGTCCACGAGCGAGACCTGGAACTCCGGCTCGCTGTCGTTCTCCGCGTCGAGGTACCCGACCGCGTAGCCGGTGTACGCCGAGCCGCTCTCCAGCGACACGTCGACGGTCGTGACGACCTCCCCGTCGTTGTCCTCGGTCGCCTCGCGGATCTCGAGGGTGTACTCGCCCGCGGGGACGCTCACGTAGTCCGAGACGCCCGCGTAGGAGACGTTGTCGGCGACGACGGTGTCGCTCCCCTCGACGGTGATGTCGACGGCCGGCGCGTCGGGCGAGAGGTGTGCCACTGCGACGGCCGCCTCACCCTCCGCGGGCTGGAGCGCGTCGTCGCGGATGAACAGCGGCGCGAACGGCTGGCTCGCGTTCTCGCCGATCTCGCCGCTGGCGGCGATCGTCGTCACCGACCGCGCCTCGACGCTGACGTTCGCGTCGTACACCACGTCGCCGGTTTCGGCGGCGGTGATCGTCAGCCGGTGGTCGCCGGCGGCGATCGCGAGGTAGTCACTTGCTTCGCCGAGTTCGATTCCGCTGACGACCGTCTCGTTGTCGAGCGCCACGTCGACGGCGGGCGCGTCGGCCGAGGCGTGGACGACGCGGAGGTAGGAGGTCTCCTGTGTCGACGGCCCGTCGGCCTGTAGTTGCTGTTGTTGCAACGCCGGTGCCGCGGCGGCCGGTCCGCCGAAGGTCGCCCCGCTGACGACGACGCTCCCGGCGAGGAGTATCACGAACGCTACCGCGAGTGTTTTGGTTGGTGGGTCGCGCATCGCGTTCGGATGACACGTCCGTATGGTGGTTTGTTATGGACCGACGCGGACGACCCGCTCGATCCGCCGGCGTTCGCCGTCGCCGTGTAACGTCGTCGTACTCTCGACGGCCGAATCGACGGTCGCTCGCGATGTCCGTATCGACGGCTACGGGTACGCTCGACGTTCGAGAAGAAACGAGTCGTTTCGAGGATCGAGGGCGTCAGCCGGCGTTCCGTTTCCGGGGTCAGGCGGGTTCCTCGGTACCGGTTTCGGTGCCGGCCTCCGTTTCGGTGCCGGTTTCCGTTCCGGCCTCGGTACCGGTTTCCGTTCCGGCTTCGGTACCGGTCTCAGTTCCGTTCTCGGTACCATCGGGCGTTCCCGTTTCCGCCTCGGCGGCGCCGGCGTCGACCGTGAGCAGCACCTCGAACGGGGCGTCGGCCGCCTCGCCGTCCGGGGTCAGATACCCGGTCGCGAACGCCGAGGACACCGTTCCGCCCGTGAGCGACACGTCGACGGTCGCGACCGGCCCGTCGCCGGTCGCCGTTCCGGTGGCCGCGGATTCCGTTTCGGTTTCCGCGGATTCCGTCTCCGTGTCGGCGGGCGTGCCGGTCGCGGTTTCGTTCTCCGTCTCGGTGTCGTTCTCGGTTCCCGTCTCGGTGCCGTTCTCGGTTCCCGTCTCGGTGCCGTTCTCGGTCCCGTTCTCCGTTTCGGTCCCGGCGCCCTCCGCGGCGGCGACCTCGAGGGTGTACGACCCCTCGGGAACCTCCGCGTAGTCGCTGGCCTCGCCGAACGCGACGCTCTCGACGAGCATGTCCCCGTCGGCGACGCCGACGCTGACCGGCGGCGCGTCGGGGGAGGCGTGCACCACGCGCACCGCGGCGGTGTCGTCCTCGGGCGCCTCGACGCGGTCCTCCAGCGGCGTCACGGCGAACTCCTGGTTCTGTCCGGAGACCTCGCCGAAGGCGGCGACGGTGAACGCGCCGTTGTCGAACTCGACGTCCTGTTCGAACACCGCCTCATCCTCGCCGGCGGCCGTCACCGACATCGGATACGTCCCCGGTTCGAGCGCGTAGTAGCCGCTCACGGAGCCGTACGCCACGTCGGCGAGGATCTCCGACCCCGCGACCGATACGTCGACGTTCGGCGCGTCCGGCGAGAGGTGTGCGATGCGGACGACCGCCATCCCCTCCTCGACCGCGCCGGCCGGGTCGTCGACTTCCTCCGGCGGCTCGCCCGTCTCCGTTTCCTCGGCCTCGGTTTCCTCCGCCGGCGTCTCCTCGTCGGTCCCCTCCTCGACCGTGCCGACCGTCCCGTCGGTCGCGTTCGTCGTGTTGTTCGTCCCCGCGCCGCAGCCGGCGAGTCCGACGCCGACCGCCGCGCCGAGCGCCGCTGTGAGCTGTCGTCGTGACACCGTTCGTCGAGTCATGCAGGCCGACACGTCCGGCGGCTGTCGCTTTGTTATGGAGCGGAGCAGAACACACACGCCGCGATTACGTGGGCGGCGTCCCCGATACCGAGACGGACGGTCGGCGGTCGCCCATTCGCACGCGTCCGCACGAGTGCGCCCGGTAGGTTCGGTCGATCGCGGCGGACGCCGAGTAAGCCGGTCGTACGAACCTCGTCCTCGCGGAGTTCGCCGCGACCGTCGGCTGTGGGGAGCCCGGCCTCACCCGGTCGTGACGATCTCGACCACGTCGCGGTGTTCGAGCACCGAGTCGGCGCCGACCTGGCGGCCGCTCCGGCAGTCGATCCCGTGGAGGAAGCCGTCGCCGATGTCCGAGTGAAGCGTGTACGCGAAATCCTCTGCGGTCGCGTGGTCCGGCAGGACGAAGCAGTCGCGGAACGGGCCCTTGCTCCAGGAGCCGCTGGCGCTGCCGGGGAAGACGGCCTTCGCGTCGAGTTCCTCGAACAGCGCCGCCTCGATCACCGACTGGACGCCGGTGCCGCCGTAGTCGGCGACGAACTCGCGGATGGTCTCCAACCCTTGCGCCTGCTCGTCGCTCACGTCGCCGACGATCTCGAAGTCGTCGTCCCCGGGCGTGTAGTCGACGACGCCGGCCTCGTCGGCCTTCTTCAGCGACCCCTCCGCGTGCGCGCTGGCGGGGACGACCGTGAGGTGCTCGTACTCGGGGTCGCTCGTGATGGCCTCGTAGTTCTCGCGGGCGGCGGGCGTGTCCATCTTGTTGGCCGCGATCACCATCGGCTTCGTGCGCTTGCGGATCTCGCGGGCCAGATCGAAGCGGTCCCCGTCGTCCCACGTCTCGGGGTCGAGTTCCAGATCGAGCGACAGGACCACCTGCTTGATCTCGTCCTTGTTCGTGCGGAACGCGCTCATCTGCTCGGCGAGCACTTCCTCGACGCCGACCTCGTCGCCGGGATTGGGCCCCTGGTACATCGACTCGAACTTCTCGATGCCCTTCTCGAGGATGTCGAGGTACCACTGGTCGAGTTCGTTCTCCAGGAAGTCGATGTCCTCGCGGGGGTCGTGCCCCTCGGTCGGCTCGCCCTCGATGTCCGTCTCCCCGGAGAAGTCGACGACGTGGACGAGCACGTCCGCCTCGTTGAGGTCCGAGAGGAACTGGTTTCCGAGGCCCTTCCCCTCGTGGGCGCCGGGAATGAGGCCGGCCACGTCGACCAGCTTGACGGGGACGAACCGGGTGTCGTCGCGGCAGAAGCCGTGGTTCGGCTCGCACGTTTCCTCGAACTCCGGGGCTGGGCAGTCGACGCCGACGTACGCCTCGCCGATGCTGGGATCGATGGTGGTGAAGGGGTAGGCGCCCTCCGGCACGTCGTTCATCGTCGCCGCGTTGAAGAAGCTCGATTTCCCGACGGACGGCTTGCCGACGAGACCGATCGTGTAGCTCATTACGAGCGCTGGGCCGCCGCGACTGAAACGCGTTTCTACCGGAGGGCCTCTGTGTCGCCCGTTCACATGGGATCCGGACGGCACCGCTTCGACTGGAACCCGAGATCCGGCCGCGCGTCCGATCCGGCGGAGAACCGGCGCCGGACCGTCGCAGTCTCCCGATTCCGCGGGAACCACGGCACGGACTCTCTCGGAAGCCCTATACGTGAAACTGCCCTCCAACGCCTATGAACTACGCCGACGCGCTCGACCGCGCCTACGACGAGTTGCCCGACACGCCAGCCGACGCCGGCGAGCGACTGCAGGTCCCCGACCCCGAGGGACAGACCGACGGGGCGTTCACGCGCCTGACGAACCTCTCGGACATCGCGGACGCGCTCTCGCGAGACGCCGAGCACCTCCACAGCGCCATCCAGCGCCAGCTCGGGACGAACGGCCAGTTCGAGGACGGCGTCGCCCGATACAACGGCTCGTTCTCCATCGCGGACTTCGACGGCGCCATCGACGAGTACGTCGCCGAGTTCGTCACCTGCTCGGAGTGTGGCCTCCCCGACACCGTCCTCAAGACCGAGGACGGCGTCCGGATGCTCCGCTGTCAGGCGTGCGGTGCGTTCCGCCCGGTCCAGAAGCGGTCGGCGGCGACGAGCCACGACTCCGGTCCCGACATCGAGGAGGGCAAGACGTACGAGCTGGAGATCACCGGCACCGGCCGCAAGGGCGACGGCGTCGCCGAGAAGGGGAAGTTCACGGTCTTCGTCTCCGGCGCCCAGGAGGGTCAGACCGTCCAGGCGTACGTCCACAACGTCTCGGGCAACCTCGCGTTCGCCCGCCCGACGTAACCGCGCCCCAACCGACGCGTCGGCGACCCCCAGTTTCAGCGCTGACAGCCGGGACGCAATCTACTTTCCTCGCGGCGGCGGTCCCGCGGTATGGCGCGCCTCGACATCGCCGACGGCTTCGACGTGCACGACTACCGGAGCAAGCTGAAGCTCCTCGAACAGGACGCCGGGTCGATGACGCTCGCGAACCGCGAGGGGCTGGGCTGCCCCGCCTGCGGCGACGCCTTCGAGCGCCTGTTCGTGGGCGACGACGAGACGGTGACGTTCGCGTCCGCGCCGAACGGGCCGATCTGTCTGGCGCGCACCGACGACCGGCTGCTCGTTATGACGCACTGAACCGGCCTCCGCGGGAACGCCCCCATCGTCTCGCTCGCCTCACACCACGCGGTTCCGCATGTCGTCCGGGTCGCCCTCCGCGAGGCGGCGGTAGTTCTCCGCGAGGATCTCGGTCCACCGCTCGGCCTTGTGCGGGGTGCTCCCGGCCATGTGGGGCGTCACGAACACGTTCGAGAGGTCCCACAGCGGCGAGTCGCCCGGCAGCGGCTCCTCCTCAAACACGTCGAGCGCGGCGCCGCCGATCAGGTTCGAGCGCAGCGCCCCGACGAGCGCGTCCTGGTCGCAGACCTCGCCGCGGGCGACGTTGACGAGCACGCCGTCGCCGCCGAGGAGGCGTAACTCGTCGCCGCCGATCAGCCCCTCCGTCTCGTCGGTGAGGGGACACGCGAGCACGAGGTAGTCGGCGGCGAGACACACCTCGTGGAGGTCGTCGGGTGTGCGTGCCTCGTCGACCACGTCGGGCATCGCGTCGAGGTCGCGCCGGACTCCCCACACCTCCATCCCGAACGCGCTCGCGAGTTCCGCGACGCGGGTCCCGATGGCGCCGACGCCGACGATCCCGACGGTCTTGCCGCGCAACTCGCCGCCCTCGCGGCGCTCCCAGCGCGCCTCGGCCTGTTGGCGTGCGAGCGCGTGGAGGTCGCGCTCGAAGCTCAGCATATAGCCGAGCACCTGCTCGGCGATGGGCTCGGCGTGGACGCCCGCCGCGTTCGTGAGCGCGACTCCCCGGTCAGCGAGGTCGTCGGTCGGGAGGTGATCGGTTCCGGAGGAGAGCGCCTGCACCCACCGCAGGGAGTCGGCACGTTTGAGCAGTCCCTCGGGAAATCGACCGACGACGAGCCCGTCGGCGTCGGCGGCGTGTTCGTCGGTCTCGGCGGGCGTCGCCGCGGCGACGACGCGGTCGGCGGGGAGGCCGTCGTCGACGAGACGGTCGCGGAGGTCGGAGCCACGGTCTGGCCCGACGGTGTGGGCGAGCAGGAGCGTCGGCCGGTCGGTTGATTCGGCGGTCACATCGACCGCGTCGGTCGGTCGCGAGAAAAACTCGCCGGTGGCCGGTGCGTTCGCGTCCAGCCCGCCTACTCGTCGGCCTCGAAGTCGAGCGCGACCGAGTTGATGCAGAAGCGCTCGCCGGTCGGCTCGGGGCCGTCCTGGAACACGTGTCCGAGGTGGCCGTCGCAGACGGCGCACTTCACCTCGACGCGGGACATCCCGTGGCGGTCGTCGTCCTCCAGCGTCACCTTGGACTCGTCGGCGGCGTAGAAGCTGGGCCAGCCACACCCGGAGTCGTACTTCGTCTCCGACTCGAAGACGACGGTGCCACAGCCCGCGCACTTGTAGACGCCGTCCTCGTCGCGGTCGACGTGCTCGCCGGAGAAGCGCGCCTCCGTCCCGCGCTCGCGGAGGATCTCGTACTCCTCCTCGGTCAGTCGCTCGCGCCACTCCTCGTCGGTCTCGGGGATGTCCTCCTCGGGCGCCCGCTCGGCTGAATCGCTCATACCCGATCTGGGGGCCACAGCGGCATGAACCCACGGTCGACGGCGGGCGACGGTGCCGGCGGCGGGGGGCGCCGACGTGTGTCGACTCACTCCGGGAACAGTTCCTCCTCGCGTTCGATCCCGTCGATCCGGTCGTGGTCCTCGGGATCGAGGTCGAGGTCGGCCGCCGCGAGGTTCGCGCGCAGGTGGCGCTCGCTCGTCGCCTTCGGGATCGTGGCGACGCCCTCCTTGTCCGTGAGCCACGCGATGCTCGCCGCCTCCGGCGTCGCGTCGTGCTTCTCGGCGACCGCGCGTACCGCCTCGACCTCCCGGACGCGACCGCCGGCCAGCGGCGAGTACGCGACCAGCGCGTAGCCGTGGTCGACGGCGTGCTCGCGCAGCGCGGGCCGCCGGAACAGGGGATGATACTCCGTCTGGTGGCCCGAAAGCGGGGCGTCGAGCAGGTCGATCGCCTCGTCGAGTTCGTCGAGCTCGAAGTTCGAGACGCCGACGTGGCCGACGAGGCCGTCGTCGACGAGCGCGTCGAACGCCGCCAGCGTACCCGCGGGGTCGTAGCCGCCCTTCGGTCGGTGGACGTACAGCAGGTCGACCGCGTCGAGGCCCAGTCGGTCCAGGCTCGCCTCCGTCGAGGGGCGCACGTCCTCGGGCGCGAGGCGGTCGATCCAGGTCTTCGTCGCGACGGTCACGTCCTCGCGGGCGACGACCCCGTCGTCGAGGGCCGCCGCGAGGCCGGCGCCGACGGTCGCCTCGTTCTCGTACACCTGCGCGGTGTCGAGGTGCCGGTAGCCGACGTCGAGCGCCGTCTCGACCGCGCGGGCGCCCTCGTCGCCGTCGAGGCCCATCGTGCCGAGGCCGACGGGCGGGAGATCGAGATCCGTGTTCATACGTGCCGATCGGGAGGCGGGGAGAAAGCGTCGGCGGTCGTGGGGCAAGCGTGGCGGTCGGCGGTCGCGAGAACGACGACAGTGGTCGGCGGTCGCGGGCAGGTTCGGCGGTCAGTTACAGATCGCCTGGAGATCTGCCAGCCCGTCGATGTCGTACGTCGGCGTGACCGAGAGGGTCCAGTCCTCGCGGTGGGGGCGGCGGATGAACGCCGAGTCGATGCCGGCGTTGTCGGCGGCCTCGATGTCGGACTCGTTGTCGCCGACGAACAGCGCCGTCTCGGCCTCCAGATCCGCGAGCGCGCGGTCGATGTAGTGGCTGTTGGGCTTCTTTCGGCGGAGGCTCTCGACGGTCGGCTCGCGGCCGTAGGCGGTGTCGAAGAGGTCGGCGACGCCGAAGTGATCGAGGAGGAACTCCACCGTCTCGTGCTGGTTCGAGGAGACGATGCCGAGCGGCGCCGAGAGGTCCCGGAGCACGTCGACGTCGTCGTACAGGCGCTTGTTTCCCGCATGGACCTCGCGGCGCTGGGCCTCGAAGGCCGTGCGGTCGCGCATCGCCCAGAACTCCCGGGGCGTGAGGTCGTAGGTGTCGCACACCTCCTCGACCTGTTCGGGGGAGACGCCGACGACCATCGACTCGACGTGTTCGGGGTCGGGATCGGCCACCGAGAGCGCCTCGAAGGCGTCCCAGGCGGCCTCGTGGAGCACGTCGTAGTGGGTGCGCCCCACGAGCACCCCGTCGTTGTCGAAGACGATCGCGTCGTACATGGCGGTACTGGCGTGTCGTCCGCCATAAGGCTTTCACACACGGTCTCGGCCGTGAGAACGGTGTCCGAGCGCCCGCAAGCGATACGGAGCCGGCGCCCCTGCATGCGGTGATGGCACACATCGGCATCGTCGGCGCCGGGCTCGCGGGCGCCGGCGCGGCGTACGCCCTCCGCGACACCGACCACGACGTGACGATCCTCGAGAAGTCCCGCGGCGTCGGCGGACGGGCGGCGACGCGGCGGAAGGACGGTTGTCGCTACGACCACGGCGCCAACTACGTGAAGCTCCCCGACGACCGGACCGGCGATCTGGTCCGCGATCTCGGCGAGGACGGCCTCGTCGACATCGCCGAGCCGGTGTGGACGTTCGGCGCCGACGGCGAGATCGCCCCCGGCGACGGCGCCGACGAGCACAAGTACACCTGGGAGGCGGGGATCACCCAGTTCGCCAAACGGCTGCTCGCCGAGACCGACGCCGAGGTCCGAAAGACGACGCGCGCGGAGTCGATCGCCCGCGGCAAGGCCGCCGGTCGCGACGGCGGCGCCGACACGTGGACGGTCACCGACACCGACGGCGCCGAACACGGCCCCTTCGACGCGTTGTTGCTCACGCCGCCGGCGCCCCAGACGGCCGACCTGCTCGCGGCGACAGAGTGGTCCGGGGAGGAGGGGGAAGACGCACTCGCGGCCCTGCGGACGGCCGTCGACGGGGTCGAGTTCCGCACGGTGCGGACGCTCGTGTTGCACTACCCCTTCGAGCTCGACGTGCCGTGGTACGGGCTCGTCGACGTGGACAAGGCCCACGAGATCGGCTGGCTCTCCCGGGAGGAGTGCAAGCGCGGGCACGTCCCCGACGGCGAGAGCCTGCTGATCGTCCAGATGAGCCCCGAGTGGTCGACCGAACACTACGACGATCCCCTCGACGAGGCGGCGGACGCGGCGGCGACGCGGGCGGCCGACCTCGTCGGCGACGACCGCCTGACCGACCCCGACTGGGTCGACGACCAGGGCTGGCGCTACGCGCTCCCGAACGAGGGGCTCGTCGGCGACACTGACGACGGCAGCACCGCCGGCGCCGATGGCGACGGAGTCGCCGATGCGGTCGCGACCGCCCGCGAGGCGGGGCTGTTCCCCGCCGGCGACTGGGTCGCCGGACGCGGTCGCGTCGCCGCGGCGCTGTGGAACGGGATCGACGCCGGCGAGTCGATCGCCGAACGGCTGTAGCGCGGCCGTCCGCGACATTCTCGCACCGCCGCCGTTCCGGGTGCCACCGTTGTCGTCGCCGTCACCGTCGTTTCCGTCGTTGCCGCCGCCCCAGACACCGTCCGTATTGTCCGCTGTCGAAACCGACACCCCCATGTCGACCGGATCCCGACCAGAGACGCCATGCCGGACGACACGCACGACCGCCGCTCGGACGCCCCCTCCCCGTCCGCCTCCACGGTCACGGTCGAGTCCGGCGCGCGCCTGCACTTCGGCTTCGGCAACCTCTCGCTGGCGCACGAACGGCTGTACGGCGCCGTCGGCGTCGGCCTCGACGCGCCCCGCGTCCGGCTCCGCGTCGCCCCGGCGGACGCGGTCGAGAGCGACCACGACGCCGCCCGCGAGTACGCGGCACGCGCCTGCGACCTGCTCGATGTCGACGGCGCGCGCGTCGCCGTCGAATCGGAGCTCCCGCGCCACATGGGCCTCGGAAGCGGGACGCAGCTGGCGCTCGCGACGCTCGCCGGGGTGGCCCGCGCGCACGGTCGCGACCCGCGGGTTCGCGAGCGCGCGCCGGCGCTGGGCCGGGGCGGCCGCTCGGGAATCGGCGTCGCGACGTTCGAGGCCGGCGGGTTCGTCCTCGACGCGGGCCACCCGACCGGGCGGTTCACCACCGACCGCCCCGCCGACGGCGACTGGACGGTCCCGGCCGTCGCCGCCCGCCACCGCGTGCCCGACGACTGGCGGTTCCTCCTCGTCATCCCGGAGGCGGACCCGGGCCGCGCCGGCGACGCCGAGGACTCCGCCATCCGGCGCGCGGTCGAGGACGCCGACCCCGCCGTGGCCGACCGCGTCGCCGGCGCGATCCAGCGCCGCCTGCTGCCCGCCGTCGCGGAGGGGTCCGCCGAGCGCTTCGGCGCCGCCGTCGAGGAGATCGGCCGGCTCAACGGCGCGTGGTTCGCCGACGAGCAGGGCGGCGTCTACCGCCCGCCGGTGGGCGACATCGTCGCCGAGGTGGGCGACGACCCCGCGGTCTACGGCGCGGGGCAGTCCTCGTGGGGCCCCGTCGTGTACGGCGTCACCGACGCCGACCGGGCCGAGACCGCGCGCGAGGCCGGGGAGGACGCCCTCGCTGCCGCCGGCGTCGCCGGGGACGTGCGGGTCGTGCGGCCGCGGAACAGCGGCGCGGATATCCGGCCGGCGGAGGAATGACTGGCGACGACTGAACGATCTCTGCGGTGGCGCGCGCCGGCGCGGGTCCGTCCGCGCCGGAAGCGCGCGAGGGATGAGCGAGGCCGTGAGCGAAGCGAACGGCCGAGTGAATCGGCTGGGGAGGTCGTGGCTGTCACGTGACGGTGCCTGTGCCCGATCGGCTCATGTGGCCTGTTCTCGACGGTCGTTCCGTTCACACCGGATCGCCCGTTCCGCCCCGGCCGGCACAACGACTAAGCACGCGCCCGGATTGTCTCACTCCATGGACCGGATCCCGTTCGGGGTCGCCCAGCTCGACTCGGTGCTCGGCGGCGGTGCCCCGGAGGGCAGCGTCGTGCTCGTCGCCGGCGAGTCAGGCGCCGGCGCCCGGGAGTTCGCCTACACGAGCGCCGCGATGAACGCGCTCGCCCGCGTCGACGACGAGACGTTCGACCTCTACTACGGTGATCTCGACGACGCGGCGGCGGTTCCGCCGGAGGTTCACTACCTCTCGTTCACCACCGACGCCGACTACATCGAGCGCGAGCTGCGCTACACGATGGCCGACGAGATCGTCGACGCCGCCGTCGAGGGGATCGAGTTCGCCGACCTCTCGCCGGAGTACTTCCAGCTGTCTGCCATCCCGCGCGAGTGGTACATGGGCGCCACCAGCACCATCCACGACCTCGGGAGGGCCGGCAACCGAGACGGCGTCCTCTCCGCGCTCGGCGAGTACCTGACGGACAACGCGGCCGGCAACCTCGTCGTGATCGACGCCGTCACCGACCTCGTCGGCGCCTCCGGCGGCGAGGTCGAGTGGGCCGACGTGGCGATGCTGGTCCGCGGGCTCGCGAAGGCCGTCCACTCGTGGGGCGGGCTGCTGCTCGCGCTCGTCAACACGGACACGATCACCGACCGGCAACTGGGGCAGCTCGTCGACGGCAGCGGCGGAACCCTCCAGTTCAGCTGGGAGTCGGGCGGCTCCAAGCGCGCCCGGACGATGGTCGTCCGCGAGTTCCGCGGCGTGCTCTCGCAGCTCGAGTCGGAGAACATCGTCCGCTTCGAGACGGAGATCCACGACGGCGGCCTCGACATCAGCGACGTGCGGAAGATCCGGTGACGGCCCACACCGGCGCGGTCGCGTCGAGGTCCGGCGCCGATCGCGAGGATAACGGATGTGCCCCCGCCGGAGACACGACCGACGCCGAACTCGACGCCACCGTCCGGCGACGAGGATGTCATCTCTCGATACTATCCCCGATAGCTGGGCCGGTACTATTTACCTGCACACTCCTTACGGACCGGTAGATGGACGGTGAGCAGGTCGAGGGGCTGCCGGGCGTCCTTCGCGAGTGGATCGAGGCCCGCGCAGGGGAGACGGGCCGATCGCGCGAGGAGGTGCTGGCTCGGGCGGTCACGGTCGCCAAACTGCTCGACGAGCACGAGGAGGAGCTTCCGGACCCGTCGACGGTCGGCGACGCCGGGGAGGCCGCCTCGCGGCTCGACGTGATCGAGAGCCGCATCGACGAGCTGGATCGCGAGCTCGACGAGAAGATCGACGACGTCCGCTCGCGGGTGATCCAGGTCAAACGCGAGACCGACGGGAAGGCCGAGGCCGACCACGACCACCCGGGGCTGGCGGGCGTCGAGTCGGTCGAGGACCTGGCCGAGGACGTCGACTCGCTCCGTGGGGACCTGTCGGACCTGGAGGAGACGTTCGAGAGCGGCTTCGCGAACTACGAGGAGGTGCTGGAGTACCTCACGGACGCCGCCGACGAGCACGACGAGAAGCTCTCCAGGCTCGCCGCCGTGCTCTCCGACGTCCGCGCCCGCGTCTCGACGCTGGAGTCCCGCGAGGCGCACCGCCGCGCGGCGGCCGACCTGAAGGACGAGGCAAACCGCCTCGGGATCGCGACGGCCGACTGCGACGGCTGCGGCGGGAGCGTCCGGCTCGGGCTGTTATCGAGCCCGGAGTGTCCCCACTGCGGGAGCACGTTCGAGACGGTCGAACCGGCCGCCGGCTTCTTCGGGTCGCCGTCGCTCGCGGTCGGCGCCCGCCCCGCGCTGGAGGGGGAGACGGTCGACGAACGGGAGACGCGGGACATCTTCGAGGGGGAGTAGATGCCCGACGACCGCGACGCCGACGGCGACGCCGAGGCCGACGGCGACCCTCGCGACGAGTCGGAGTCCGACGGGGAGGGGACGCCGCGGGTGCGGAACCCGTTCGCGTCGGACGATCCGACCCACGGCGATCCGGATCGAAGCGACGACCCGATCGCGGGCGACGCGACCGCCGGCGACGCGACCGCCGGCCCCCGCGACCGCGGCGGGAGCGCCCCGCTGGGGGAGCTCGCCAGGCGGGTCGGCGAGAACCGGAACCGCGACGCACCCGGCGACCGCGACCCGTTCGAGGAGGTCGACGTGGGCGACATCGACACCGAGGCGCTGTGGGAGTCGCTCGACGCCGATGACGCGGCGTCGTCCGACCCGGACGGGCTCGGCGCGTACGACCCGCCCGAGGGGGCCGCCGAGCGCGTCGACGAGTCCCCCACGCGTGACCGCGACACCCGCCCCGAACACGTCCTCGACAAACGGGAGTACTGCCAGCGGTGTCCGTACCTCTCGGCGCCGCCGGACGTCGCCTGCGGCCACGACGACACTGACATCGTCGAGGTCGTCGACGGCGATCGCTTTCGCGTCCGCGGGTGCCCGATGGTGACCGCCGAGGGCAGGCCCGACTTCGCTGCCGTCGCCGCCAGTGCCGACTCCGGCGACGGCGACGCCAGCGTCGACTCCGTCGGCGACGGCGGGGCGTCGACCGGCAGCGACGGCGACACCTCCGCCGCCGACGACGCGTAAGTCATACCGGTGCGGACCGGGTAGGACGCGGTATGCAGTTCTGTGACGACTGCGGCTCGATGATGCGCACCGAGGACGGGGTAATGGTGTGCTCCTCGTGCGGCGCGACCGCCGACCGCGACGAGGACCTGGCCGCGCAGTTCGTCTCCACCGAGGCCCAGACCGACGACGACGTGATCGAAACCGAGGAGGGCGCAAACTTCGAGGGGAAGCCGACCTCCGACGACGTGATCTGCGACGAGTGCGGGCACACCGTCGCGTGGTACACGATCAAACAGACCGGCGCCGCCGACGAGCCGCCGACGCGCTTCTTCAAGTGCAAGGAGTGCGGCTATCGGTGGCGGGAGTACAACTGACGACGGAGTTTTACCGCCGCCGAGAGTGCGATGACCATGGCCCTCCACGACCGCCTCGCCGCCCGGCTTCGGCCCTTGCACGCCCTCATGCTCGCGGTGTTCCTCGCGGGCGCCGGCACCCGACTCATGGACGGTGCTCGCCCGCTCTTCGCCGTCCTCGTCGGCCTGTTCTGGCTCGTGATCTTCCAGTTCACCGTCGGCAACGTCTGGGGCTACGCCGTCGAGTACCGCAACGCCGGCGGCGACTGGGGGGACGCCGCGTTCGTCGCGCCGTTCGCGATCGCCTTCCTCGCGGGCGCCACGCTGTACACCGTCAGCCGGAACCTCGGGGCCGCGGCGAGCGCGGCGTTCTGGGTGTTCGTCGCCGCGACCGCGGTCACCGCCGTCGTGGTGAACCTCCTCGTCGGCTACCGCGAGGGCGACCCGGACGCCGACGGCTCACAACTCGCCGAGTAGCCACTCCCCGACCGCGTCGCCGACCTTGCCCGCCTGCCCGACGAAGAAGTGGTCGGCGGAGAACTCCCGAAGGTCGAACCCGAGTTCCCGCGCGCGTTCGACCACCGGCTCCCAGTCGGCGGTGTCGTCGCGGGTGCCGAACACCACCTGCGCGGGGCAGTCGAGGTCGTCCATCGCCGCGACCGCGTCGAGGTCGTCGGCGAGACGGGCCGTGGGCGCGAGCGCGGAGACGGCGTCGGCGTCGCCCTCCGAGGCCACCTGCAGGGCCAGGCACCCCCCGAAACTGAAGCCGAACAGCCCGACGCGCTCGTAGCGCTCCCCGGCCCACGCGACTGCGTTGCGGGCGTCGGCGCGCTCGCCGTACCCCTCGTCCCAGTCGCCGTAGTCGAACCGGAGGCAGTCGACGCCGCCGGCGGTCAGCACGTCGGAGACCGCACGGAGGCGCTCGTCGCCGCGGTGGCCGCGGTGCTGCGGGTGGGGCGGGCACGCCACGACGCAGGCGTCGGTGTCGGGGTCGGCCTCCGCGTCGGCGTCGCCTCGCTCGGCCTCGCTCGCGCGGTCGAGCGATCCCCGAACGTCGCGGCCCCCGGGAACGAGTACGTCAGTCACGTCGGCGGCTCCGCCCGCGCGAGTCAAAACGGTAGCGGGTGGCGTCCTCTCGTTCGGGTGAGATTTATACGGCCAGTTCACTTACTCCGGGCTATGGGTATCCTCTCGCGCACCTCCTACGTCATCCGCTCGAAGATCAACTCGATCCTCAACCGGGCGGAGGACCCGACGGAGACGCTCGATTACAGCTACGAACAGATGCGCGACGAGCTGCAGGACGTGAAACAGGGCATCGCCGACCTGACGACCCAGAAGAAGCGCCTGGAGATCCAGAAGCGCCGGCTTGAGGAGAACGTCGAGAAGCACAACGAGCAGGCGCGGGAGGCGGTCCAGCAGGACCGCGACGACCTCGCGCGCAAGGCGCTGGAGAAGAAGAAGTCGAAGATGAACCAGATCGAGGACCTGGAGACGCAGATCGCCGAGCTGCAGGACACCCAGGACCAGCTGGTCGACAAGAAGGACGAGCTGCAGGGCCGCATCGACGAGTTCAAGACCAAGAAGGAGACGATGAAGGCGCGCTACGAGGCCGCGGAGGCGTCGACGCGGGTGTCGGAGGCGATGTCGGGCGTCGGCGACGAGATGGCCGACGTGAGCCGGTCGATCGAGCGCGCCGAGGAACGCACCGAGGAGATGGAGGCGCGCTCGCAGGCGATGGACGAGCTGCAGGACACCGGCGCCTTCGACGACGCGCTCTCCGACGAGGACGAGATCGACCGCGAACTGCAGTCCGGGCGCACCGACCGCGAGGTCGACGCCGAGCTTGAAACGCTGCGCGCGGAGATGGGGAAGGAGTCCGCGGAGTCGGACGACGGCGGCGAGGCGGCGGTCGACGCCGACGCCGATGTCGAGGCCGACGCCGCGGTCGATGCCGAGGACGTGCCCGACGAGGAGGTCGAGGCGGAGCTCGAGGAGCTCCAGCAGGAGGAGTCGGACAACTCGAAGTAGCGCGCTCCCGCTCCCCCGATCGCTCCCTCTGCTTCCCCTCTCTGTTTCCCGTTTTCTCCTCCCCGTCTCTCCGTCTCACGTCGGTCGCCGATCCGGTTCAGTCGTCGTTCGGGGTCGTCTCGCGGAGCGTGAACGCGCCGATCGAGAGCGTCCGTTTCGTCACCGTCGCGATGCGGAGCACGTACGACAGCAGGATGGCGAACGGGAGCAGCCCGACCGCGGCGACGAGGCTGACGACGAGCGGTCCCGCGAGGTACACCCCCGTCGCGGGCGCGCCGGGGACGAGCGCGCTGAGGTACAGCACCGACCCGAACGCGATGACGAGCGACGGCACCGCCGCCCACAGCACCGACCGCGAGAGGTCGACCAGCTCCCACTGGAAGTACAGCGTCTTGAAGTGCTCGCGGGCGGGGCCGAACAGCTCCAACACGTCCCCCAGCGCCGACAGCGCCTCGTCCTGCTCGTCGGTGAGGTCGTGGCTGGCGCGCAGGCGCCGTGACTCGTACAGCTTCCACGAGTAGTTGAAGTTCAATGCCGCCGAGACGACGGCGAAGGTGCCGAACTGCGCGTCGTCGAGGTTCTCGCCGACGGTCTCGGCGTTGCCGCGGACGCTGTCGACGAGCCGCGCGGCGTCGTCGGCCAGCTCCTCGTCGTCCGCCAGCGCCTCGTCCACGTCGTCGGCGCGCTGGCCGGCGGCGATCACCAGCTCGCGGAGGAACGCCGCCGGCTCGGGCGGCATCACGTCGCGGCCGAGCGTGTCGGCCACGTCGCGGCGGAACTCCGTCGCGCCCTCCATACGCTCGCGCTGGTCGCCGACGGCGCCCAACTCCTGGGAGAGCACGAGCTGGTTCAGCGTGAGCACGAGCGTCACGACGGTGATCGTCCCCCCGATGAGCGGCTGGAACGCGGTCTCGATGGGGTCGCCGTCGGTGAGCAGCGTCGCCGCGCCGGGGGCGAGGACGCCGGTGGCGAACAGCAGCACGAACACCGCCGCGAGGAAGCCGGCGGCGACGAGCCACCGGTCGGCGTCGACGAGGAGCCACAGTTTCAGCCGGCTCGTCCCGGCCCGCTCGCGCATCGTGTCGTCGGGGGCGTCGCTCACTACCGCGTCGCTTGCGGGCCGAGCGAAAAAACGCGTCGGCCGTTCCCGTGCGGATGTGACTCCCCACCGGAGTCGTCGACGTTCTCGCCCGTGCATCGTCGACGCAACCGGCCGTGCATCGTCGTCGCCGCCGCCGACGCATGGATCCGGGCACCGACAGACGAAAGTCGCCCGGGGCGGAACGTCGGGTATGAGCGACCTCGACGCGGAGGTACAGACCGCCAGCGACGTCGGCGGCGACGGGCCGCCGGTGGAGGAGAAGCCGTACAAGATCATCTTCGAGGCGAACGCCTGCTTCGGCGCGGGCAAGTGCGCGGAGGTCGCGGACAACTGGGAGATGGACATCGCCAGCGGGATGGCGAAGCCGAAGTCGTACTACATCGGCGAGGACGAGTTGGAGGAGAACATCCGCGCGGCGGAGGTGTGCCCCGCGAAGAAGGACGTCGGCTGTATCCACGTCGTCGACCGCCGGACCGACGAGGAGCTGTCGCCGGACCCCCACGGCGACGGCACCCTGAGCGTCGACTGGTGAGGGCCGTCAGTCGTTCAGGCTGACGGTTTCCTCGCCGGCCAGCCGCGGGTTGATGCCGGCGACGGTGTGGGGACGGA